>NZ_JAUOQC010000001.1:0-552634 GCF_030547495.1 Neptuniibacter sp. 2_MG-2023
AGTGTAGCGCAGCTTGGTAGCGCATCTGGTTTGGGACCAGAGGGTCGTAGGTTCGAATCCTATCACTCCGACCACTTTTCTCTTTTGGCTTTACTGCATAGCAGTTATGTCGGAGTGTAGCGCAGCTTGGTAGCGCATCTGGTTTGGGACCAGAGGGTCGTAGGTTCGAATCCTATCACTCCGACCACTTCCTATTTTGTCCTTCCTTTTTATTTTTCGTTTGATAGCCAAATACTTTGGTAAGACGCAAGCTCGATCGTAGCATGCAGGTCATCAAAAACATCATCACTCAATAGATCTGACCATTGATGCGTATTTATTAAGTTTAGATCCGATAAAAGCAATGCTGCAGGCTTATCACTAAGATTATTCAAACAAAAAATACTCTGCCTTCTATTAATCCCTTGTCGCCAAAAACCAAATATCTGATCTCCTAAATGGAGGGTAAATTGCGTTGCATTAGGATGGAAAGCTGTCTGCTTTGTACGAATGGAAATAAGCCGTTTCATCGCATCAAAAATATATGCGTAATGTGAAGTTTCGTCACCCAGAAGCTGGACCAATGAATCATACTCCCAATGATGACGATTAATTGAACGAAAATGCCCCGTCATTTTGACTCGCTCATGATCATTAAGACTACCCAACAAGCTTTGGAAATAGATGCCTGGTATACCTTCCAGTGCCAACATTATTCTATGCGCACACAGAAAGCGTTCCACACCAAACTCATCCTCTCCTTCTATCGTTCCCTGCAGAGCCTCAAAGAGAGTAATATTGATCTCATAAGGCTTATTTACTCCATCTTCTAAAGCACGCCACGAAACATGCCCTCCCCATTCCTGCATCCTGTCTGTCAACATTTCAACTTCAGTATCAGGTAAGATTCCCTCTACTGGCCGTAAACCAATACCATCATGGGAAGCTATAAAGTTGAAATAGGCCGTACCATCCTGCGCAGGAGGCATACTCATCATCCACTGCTTTAAATAAAAACTTTGGCCTGTTAAAAGCGCATGCAAGAGCAAAGGCGGCAGTGAAAAGTTATAGACACAATGAGCTTCATTAGCATTACCAAAATAGGATAGGTTTTCCCTACTCGGTATATTGGTCTCAGTAATAATCATGGCAGTAGGGCAAGCAAATCCGATCAAAAGTCGCAATAATCGAACAACCTCATGGGTTTGCTCTAAATTCAGGCACGTTGTCCCGCTCTCCTTCCACAAAAAAGCAATGGCATCCAAACGAAAAATATTAACGCCGTTATCCAAATAGAAGCGAACAAGCTTTACAAACTCTTTTAAAACTTTTGGATTTCTAAAATCAAAATCTACCTGATCATGACTGAAAGTACACCAAACATGCTGAAGCCCCTTTTCAGTTTCAACCTCTCTCAACAAAGGGGTTGTTCGGGGACGAACAACTTGAGACAGATCATCGTCAGGGCTCGCCACATAGAAATAATCACTTCCAGGCCCCTCTCCTTTAATGAAGTTTTGAAACCATCCGCTCTCACCTGAGCAGTGATTAATAACAACATCAGACATCAAACGAAATTCAGCAGCCAATTTTTTAATATCTTCCCACTCGCCAACCGACTCTCTCACTTTATAATAATCACTGACGGCAAAGCCATCATCTGAGCTATAAGGGAAAAAGGGCAACACATGCACGCCATTAATGACCCCATCGCACTGTTCATGCAGAAAGCGATGCAATGTTGTTAGCGCTCTTTTGCCTGGCTCATATAGAGAATCACCATAAGTAATCATAATGACATCGCTTTCATCCCAATAGTTTTTATGGGATACAGGTACGCCATCAACCTGCTGCAGACGCATTATTTCAACAAGCTCCGAAGCCAAATCAGCCAACATTTCGACACTTTTTTCAGAATATATAACCTGGAGATGGTTAGATATCTGAAAACTTAATTGCTCACTGGCTGAATTACTAACACTACGATCCATATCTGCAACATCCCTATTTAAGAAACTATTTAAGCGTCTCAGCCATAAACTCTTTATGATCCAATTCAACAGCCTCAACCAGACGATCAAATACGTCTGGCATCGCACTACTTACTCGACTCCAGCTTGGTATAAATGGTGTATCCATGGCGTTACCGAGAAACTGCTCCCCTGCTGTAATGATGTTCCGCGAAAACATTTCGACAGCCTGTTCTTCACCATGAATATCTAGCTGCAACCCATTCATAACTGCATCATTGTGATAGGTTTCAATAAAGTCTAAGGCTATACGGAAATACGTTGCTTTAATGGTACGGAAAGTTTCGCTATTAAAAGTATGTCCTTGCGTGGCCAACTTTCTAAATAACGCCTTAGTGATATCTATGGACATCTTAGACAGCCCCGCATTCTTATCATCAAGGGATAAGTTTTGGTGCTTGTGATCATACTGGTCCGCAATATCGACCTGACAGAGGCGGTTATTTGAATAATTACGGTGCATCTCTGACAACACACCAATCTCTAAACCCCAATCACTCGGAATGCGTATATCACTTAAGACATCACGACGAAAAGAAAACTCTCCCGCCAAAGGATAACGGAAGCTATCCATATACTGCAGATATTCAATCTCCCCAAATACTTTCTTTAATGCGCGCAATAATGGCGTAACCAGCAATCGACACACCCGACCATTAATTTTCCCATCCGCAACTCGCGCATAAAAACCTTTACAAAACTCGTAGTTAAACTGAGGGTTAGCGACAGGATAAATAAGCCTCGCTAACATATCTCGGTTATAGGTCGTGATATCGCAGTCATGCAAAGCCACAGATTCTGCACGTCCTGACGCCAGCACATACCCCATGCAATACCAAACATTTCGTCCTTTTCCTGGTTCTTTAGGGGCTAATTTCAAAGATTGAAGTTCTGCATCCAATTCTCGTAAACGGGGACCATCATTCCAAAGAATGCGGTGATGCTGCGGAAGCTTTTTAAAAAAATTCTGAGCAAAGCAAAACTGCTCTTCATTAGCTCGATCAAGCCCGATAACAATCTCTGACAAATAGGGCACTTTACAAAGTTCGTCAACAATATGCCCTAACGCAGGCCCCTCTAACTCAGAAAAAAGTGAAGGTAAAATAAGTGACATGGGCCTTTTCCGGCCAAACCGAGTTAACTCAGCCTCTACCTCTTCAATGGGCCTATTCGACAGATTATGTAGCGTAGTAATAATTCCATTCTGATAAAAATCAGCCATATCAACTCCTAAGCTTATTCTGCAGATAGTCAATAATATCTACATCTATGGATGTTTCTTCCGTACTCAAAAATTCACGCATACCCTCAACCCAACCTTGCGGGCCTAGTTGCACAGAACGGTAAATATTTGAATGCTTAATATCTGGAAAATCATGTACAGGTGATCGAATGGCGAGAGCACAATCCGCAACTTCTAACATCTCCCTGTCGTTATAACTATCACCTGCGGCAATAGTTAAAAATGACTCCTTTGGTGAATCATTTTTATATCTTTTACATAGCCACTGAAGGGCACGGCCTTTATCACAATGACCGGTAACATGCAGAAAACGCCCTCCCTGCAAAACGGTTGCTCCCGAGCTCTTTAATGCTTCGACAAAAAGAGATTTACGCTCATTGGAGCCCTTCCACATCACTGGCTCGCTATATTCTCGCTGATTAGCAAGCTCCGCAGCGTGCTCAGACAATCCGGTGAGCCTAACAATCCCATCGGTACCTAAGGACGTGAACGTCTCAAACTCACCGTTAAATTCATCCTCCATCTCAGATAATAAATTTATCCAAAATTCACGAGGTTTAGAGAACTGATAACAATCGTATCCATCTAAAGGCTCACAACCAGATGGGGTCGCTGAAAAATACCCTTGTGGAATAAAAACAGCGGCACCATTTTCCACCACAAAGGGGTGAAGGTTTTTAAGCTCCGAGCGCAACACTTTTAACTCAGCCCGGGTTTTACTGGTCACAGGGATAACAGGTACCCCCTTTTCTCGGAAAAGCTCTAATAAAGGAGCCGCAGCTAGATAGCTATAACTAAAATGGTCTAATAACGAGCCATCCAAATCCGTAAACACCAGCACCTTTTTAAACATTCTCTCTCCCATAGTAAGAACGTGCACCAGAATCAATCACTCATAAGCAGCGCACCAAAAAAGTGCAATTTTATCTTTATGAATAAAAATAACACCTTATACAAGAACCCTTGCACAAAACATACCGATTAAAAATTTCGAACAGAGAGGAGCACTAGAATGGCTAGTTCTGAATTTAATAGCTGAAGAAATCAGCATAGAGCGCAAACAAGAGAGAAAACTCTCACAGCTAATCTTGGCATAGAAAAAAGCGCTAAAACCAATAATTTTAACGCTTTTCGATCTATCTCTTACTAAAGTTAAATCCTATCTTCGCGGTAGAACTGCTCTAAAATCTTAATTAAAGCTCCCACGTCCCGAACACCGGCTAACTCCCTAATTGAATGCATAGCAAACTGCGGCACACCTATATCTAAGGTTTTAACCCCAAGCTCTGCTGCTGTAATAGGCCCAATTGTGCTACCACACCCCATATCGCTACGCACAACAAAAGACTGAACAGGAACACCTACCTGCTGAGCTAAATCCCTGAACAAACCACTCGTTTCACTATTAGTAGCGTAACGTTGATTCGCATTAATTTTGATCACTGGCCCCGCATTGAGCAAAGGACCATGGTTTTCATCATGTTTATCCGCAAAATTCGGATGAATCCCATGGGCATTATCGGCAGAGATAAGCATAGACCGGTTAATCATTCTGACTCGATCCTCGACAACAGGCAGCAAACGCTCTATAACTTGGCTCAACATCGGCCCTTGCGCACCCGCAGCACTCATGCTGCCAACCTCCTCATGGTCATTACATACTAATAACACACCCTCTTCTGAATCAGCATTAAGCAACGCCTTAAGACCCATAAAGCAGCTCAGCAGATTATCTAGCCGTGCAGAAGCAATAAACTCCTCTTCAAGTCCAACAATAGATGGACCCTGTGTGTCATATAATGAAATTTCATAATCAAGAATTTCATCAATATCAGATACACCCTCTTTATTTAACTGCTGAGCAAGAATGGACTTAAAGTCACACTTCTCTTCACCTTGAGCCAAAATGACTGGCAACTGTGTTTGAGCATTAATTGTACGATTAGTGTTAGCATCACGATCTAAATGGATAGCCAAACTAGGCAGTAAAGCTACTGGCTTAACAAAATTAACTAATGCCTGCTGCCGCGATCGATTAGCATCTAAATAGCTAACGCGTCCCGCCATGGACAGATCTCGGTCAAACCATGGGTTCAACAAAACCCCACCATAAACCTCAACACCCAACTGCTGATAGCCTTGCCTACAAAGCTCAGGCAAAGGCTTAACTTTTAAACAAGGCGAGTCAGTATGAGCTCCCACCATTCTAAAACCAGATTCGAGTAAGCTTCGGTTCGCGGGCATGCTCCATGCAACAATGGAAGAGCCATTACGCACTGTATAATAACGACCGCCAGCACTTACACACCAAGCATCAGCCTCGTCAACACACTGGTAACCCGCCGCATCTAGACGCTTAGCCATCTCATTAACAGCATGATAAGGCGTAGGGGCTGATTGCAAAAAATCTTTAAGATCAACTAATAATTCAGACATAAGATTCCCTTAATTCCTACTCTGCAGCTGTAAAATCAATTAATTCAACCTTGAAGATCAACGTTGAATTAGCCGGTATATCATCTGTAGGGCTCGTTGCCCCATATGCAAGCGCGGAGGGTACAAACAACATCCACGTACTGCCTCTATTCATCATCATTAATCCTTCAGTCCAACCTCTGATCACACGATTTAATGGAAAAACGGAAGGCTCTCCCCGCTGGTATGAACTATCAAATATATGCCCATCTACACGCGTGCCTTCATAATGAACAGTCACTAAGTCGGTAATTGAGGGCCTCTCACCCTCCCCCTGCTTGAGCACTTTATACTGCAAACCACTTTTTGTAGTAACAACCCCTTCCATCAAAGCGTTCTTTTGTAAAAAGGCAGCACCCGCTTTGCTTACATCATCATTCAACGCTTTATCGACCAACTCCTGCCTAAACTTTTCTTCTGCGGCATCCTCACCACAGCCAAATAACAATGCCGATAACAGAGCTAAGCCTGCAAACCTAAAAACAAATTTCATTTTTTATTCCAATATAACCAGAGAATTAGAAGCAATTGATTTTACATCACTCTTCAGCATGTCTACACTCAACTGACATAAGTTTGGGAACTAATCCCTTCCAAACGAGGTCACAACAGAATCTAGAGCTTAAAAAGTTAAGAAATACATTATGCATAGACCGCTATTAAATACACTTTTCATTACAGCGTTTTCTCTTTTAGCACCAATTACAGCTTACGCGCTGGTAACTCCGCTAGAAGCAGAACCGATTCACAAACAAACTCTGCTAGAGATCAATGAGTCATTAAAGCTTGGTCACTACAATCGCATCTCGATTGATGACTCTCTTTCCAATCAAATATTTGATCAATACCTAAAAGATTTAGATCCATCTCGCAGTTATTTTTACAAAAGCGATATTGATGAATTTGAACAGTATCGCTACACCTTGGATGACAGCATAAAAAAGGGGGATCTAAATGATGCCTACTTTATCTATAACCGCTTCCAGAAACGCCTTGAAGATCGCTTAAAATTCACCATCAGCGAACTAGAAGAAGGCAAAAAATTTGACTTTGATGTTGATGAAAACTTAAACACTGATAGAGAAGAAGCACCTTGGATTACAACCGAAGAGGAGATGAATGCTCTTTGGGATCGTCGTTTAAAAAGCGCTTTACTCAATCTTAGGTTTGCTGAAAAAACAGACGAAGAGGCAAAAGAGGTTTTAATTAAACGTTATAATAACCAATTAAAACGCTCTCTGCAGGTGAATAGCGAAGATGTATTCCAAACATTCGCTAACGCTTTTACTAAACAATATGACCCTCACACACAATACTTTTCACCTAGAAAATCTGAAAACTTCAAGATAAACATGAGCTTATCTTTAGAAGGGATTGGGGCTGTATTAAAAAGTGAAAACGAATTCACCCAGATTGTTCGCTTAGTTCCTGCTGGCCCTGCTGATAAAACAGGACAACTAAAAGCTACCGATAAAATTATCGGTGTTGGTCAAGGCGAAGACGGCGAAATAGAGGACGTAATTGGGTGGCGATTAGATGATGTTGTACAACTAATTCGCGGCCCGAAAGATACAACCGTACGCTTAGAAATAAAAAGTTCAGATCAAGAAGAAAGACCATCAAAAATCGTTAAGATTGTGCGAAACAAAGTAAAACTGGAAGAACAATCAGCACAAAAACGTGTTATTGAAGTGAATCATTTAGGCAGAGACTTCAAACTTGGCGTTATAGAAATTCCCGCATTTTATATCGACTTTGCGGCACTACAAAGAGGTGATGATGATTATAAAAGCACCTCTCGCGATGTAGAAAAATTAATTGCTGAGCTAAAAGAAGAAGAGATTGATGGCCTAATTATCGACCTTCGAAATAATGGCGGCGGCTCACTTAGGGAAGCCAATGATACGGTCGGCTTGTTTATTAAGCATGGGCCCACTGTCCAAGTCAAAGACTCGTCGGGACGTGTAGAAGTACTACGTGATCGAGACTCCAAAGTCGCTTACACAGGTCCGGTAGCGGTCATGGTAAATCGCCTCTCCGCTTCCGCATCAGAGATTTTTGCCGGAGCGATTCAAGATTATCATCGAGGCATTATTATCGGCGGACAAACATTTGGTAAAGGGACAGTACAAACCTTACTTCCCTTAAATCATGGCCAACTTAAATTAACACACGCTAAATTTTATAGAATTTCAGGTGAAAGCACCCAGAACAAAGGGGTCATGCCTGATATAGACTACCCAACCCTATATGATCCTGAAATCATCGGTGAAAGTGCGCTCGATAATGCTCTATCTTGGGACAAAGTTCGCTCAGCTCCTCATGGCACCTACCCTAGCGTAGCAGCTTTTCTTGGTCAGATTGATAAACGCCATCAATCTCGCACATCAGAAGATCCTGACTTCGTCTTTATGCGCAAACAAGTCGAGCGCTTAAAAGAGGTTCGTGAAGAAGGTAGTCTAATTCCGCTACGGGAGTCAGTACTTAAGCAGGAACGCGATAGCGCCGAAGCATGGCAAGTAGAAGCTGAAAATATTCGACGTGCGCAAAAACAGCTTCCGCCGATAAAGAAACTATCCGACCTAGACGATGAACTGGAAAAAGATAGCCAAGGCCGCGCTATTAATCCTGAATCTGAAGCAATGCTGGTTGAAAGTGGCCGCATTCTATTAGATGCTGTACTGATGCAACTACAATATTCCGCTACCCAATCGGAACAGAATTAATCAGTACAATTGAGGCTTATTTTTAGCCCCATAATAAAGGCTTTGGATGAAAAACAAAAAAAGCGTAGTCTTAATTATTCTTATTCCTTTGATTCTGGCCGCCTTAGCAGGCGGCGGTTTCCTTATGTATAACCAAATGCAAGGCCAACACGCTGAAAATCTAAAAGACCTTGAGAAATTTGGTTTTACCGTTCTACCTACCAATACCCACTCCGAAACAATCGGTGAGCTAGGCGCAAAGCAGCTCCCTTCTACCTTCTATGAAAGCAAAGCCACCCCAACACAGAAAGTAATCAAAGGGTTAATGGCAGATAATGAACAGCTTATTGAAGAGCAAAAAGAGCTTCGTGCTGAAATAGAAACCCTGCAAGAAAAAATAGCCTCTTTACAAACCTACAAAGAGCTTAATGAGCACTTCGCCCCACTCACCATGGCAGAAGAGATAACAGCCGTAGAAAGGCAACTAAAAAAGCTATTACTTGATATGCCTGACGCCAGGCGCTTCTCAAACTTAAAAATAGAAGCGATGTCGGCAGCGGCTGGGCACGAATATAAAAAATTCATTGGCGCTAAACGACTAATTTTGTCAGACAATGAACGCGAAATGCTAATTAGAGATTATATGCCTGAATTCGCTTTCTGCGTAGGCGATGGAATAGATATTGCCGCAAACTCTCCACGGGAGGAGCGGCTCATTACCACTTTTTTCCGTAAACAAGACACAACAATCCTCCCTTCAAATCTCAAAGCAGACTTAGATACTGTTGTAAAACCATGCCAAACCGCGCTTTATGAGCGCCTCAGCAATTATGACAAACCTATTTAATTGCTAAATATCTGGCCATAAAAGCACCTATTAACAGCAAAACCTATGTAAAGCTTATGGTTTTACTGTATAATGCGCGCTCAATTTCTATTGAATTGGGTGCTAAACCGGTCAAAACGCCCTTTTTGAACTACTTAAAACTGACCCTGTAAAACCGGTATTACAGGCTGAAGCGCTACAGTCCCATTAAACTTATAAAATGGTATGTGGCCCTTACATATAGGACATTTTCAATGAGCGAAAGCTTTGCTGATCTGTTTGAAGAATCCCTTCAATCACTAGACATGACCCCTGGCAAATTAGTAATTGGTGAAGTTGTTGATATCGACAGCGACTGGGTTACTGTACATGCTGGTCTTAAATCTGAAGCAATCATCCCGCGTTCACAGTTCCTTAACGATGCTAATGAACTTGAAATCAAAATCGGTGACGACGTTAAAGTTGCACTAGAAGCGGTTGAAGATGGCTTTGGTGAAACGCGTCTGTCTCGTGAAAAAGCTAAACGCGCTGAAGCTTGGGAAGTTCTGCAGACTAAATTTGAAGCTGAAGAAACTGTTAAAGGTTACATCAGCGGCAAAGTTAAAGGCGGCTTTACTGTTAGCATCAACAACATCCAAGGCTTCTTACCAGGTTCTTTGGTAGATGTACGTCCAGTTCGTGACGTTGATCACCTAGAAGGTAAAGAGCTTGAATTTAAACTGATCAAACTAGACCCTAAGCGTAACAACATTGTTGTTTCTCGCCGTGCGGTTCTACAAGAAGCTAACAGCGCTCAACGCGATGAGTTGCTAGCAGTTCTTGAAGAAGGTCAGGAAGTTAAAGGTTTCGTTAAGAACCTAACTAACTACGGTGCTTTCATCGATCTAGGCGGTGTTGACGGCCTTCTTCACATTACAGACATGGCTTGGAAACGTATTTCCCACCCATCTGAAATGTTGAACCCAGGTGACGAAATCACTGTTAAGATCATCAAATTCGACAAAGAATCTGGTCGTATTTCTCTTGGTCTTAAGCAACTATCTATGGACCCATGGGCGCTTATCAAAGAGCGTTACCCATCCGGTGCTAAGTGCCAGGCGCGCATCACTAACCTTACTGATTACGGTTGCTTCGCATCTATCGAAGACGGCGTAGAAGGTCTAGTACACGTTTCTGAAATGTCTTGGACTAACAAAAACATCCACCCATCAAAAGTTGTAAACATTGGTGATGAAGTGGAAGTTATGATCCTTGATGTTGATGAAGAGCGTCGTCGTATCTCTCTTGGTATCAAGCAGTGTACTGCTAACCCTTGGGTTACTTTCGCTGAGCAGTTTGCAGCTAACGACAAAGTTACTGGTACAATCAAAACTATCACTGACTTTGGTATCTTCGTTGGCCTACAGGACGAGCTTGACGGTCTAGTTCACATGTCTGACATCACTTGGGAAGCTGATGCTGAAGCAGCTCTACGCCAGTTCAAGAAAGGCGAAGAAGTTGAAGCAGTTATCCTTTCTATCGATGCAGAAAAAGAGCGTATCTCTCTTGGTATCAAACAGCTTGAAAGCGACCCATTCGCTGAATACGCTGCAGCAAACGATAAAGGCACTATCGTAAACGGTAAAGTTATCTCCGTTGAAGCGAAAGGCGCTGTTATTGAACTAGCTGAAGGTATCGAAGGTACGCTTAAAGTTTCTGAGATCTCTGTTGATCGTATTGATGACGCAACTACAGTACTTAACGTTGGTGACGACGTTGAAGCTAAGATCATCACAATGGATCGTCGTAACCGCGTAATCAACCTGTCTATCAAAGCGAAAGAACAGGCTGAAGAGAAAGCAGCAATCTCTGCTGTACGCAATGCTGAAGTTGAAGTTGCAGGCCCAACTACCATTGGTGACCTAATCAAAGCTCAGCTAGACAACCAGAAGTAAGAAACGCTTAAGCCAACACTGGCTTAACATTAAAAACCGCAAACAGGCCTCTGTTTGCGGTTTTTTGTTTTATTCACAACAAAATCCTTTTATTCTCTTTACCTTACCTCTTAAAAAAATACCCACAGGAAACATTTCTTACTCTATAATGTAGAGAATATTTACTTACTAAGACCAATGGTTTACAAAAGTTCGGAGCGTTAACACACTTTCTCTCGTCGTATAAGGAAAGGTTATAAATGCTGGATAATATGTGGCTGATTGTATCAGCTCTTTTAGTGTTCTTAATGCAAGCCGGTTTTTTATGCCTAGAAAGCGGAAGAATTCGCAGTAAAAACAGCATTAACGTTGCAGCAAAAAACATTACTGACTTTATCCTTTCCACAACGATCTTCTGGATAGCTGGCTTCGGGTTAATGTTTGGTAACACCTACCTTGGCTTCATCGGCGGTAACAGCTTCCTCTTTGGTACCGACAACTCCGCAGATGAGATCTGTTTCTTTATATTTCAAATGATGTTTTGCAGTACTGCCGCTACGCTAATGTCGGGCGCCGTTGCTGAACGCATGAGTTTTATTGGATACATATATGCAACGATAATTCTAAGCGTTGCTATCTACCCTATTACTGGACACTGGGCTTGGGGTGGTCTTTATCAAGACACTCAACAAGGCTGGTTAGAAGCTCTAGGTTTTATCGATTTTGCAGGCTCAACCGTCGTCCACTCTGTAGGCGGATGGGTTGCGTTAGCCTGCGTAATAATTATCGGCCCTCGACTTGGGCGCTACGATGCCAATACTAAGTTCCCATCCGGTAGTAATCTTCCTATGGCAACAATGGGGACACTACTCATTTGGTTTGGCTGGTTTGGCTTCAATGGTGGTAGTGTCCTAGCCATCAACGATCAGGTTCCTAAAATCCTACTCAACACCTGCCTTGCCGCCATCTGGGGTGGCCTTATCGCAACCTCCCTCCATTACTTTGATAAGCGATTTATTGATGTTGGCTATATACTAAATGGCATTATTGCAGGACTTGTTGGCATTACTGCATCCTGTTTCGCTGTCGAGCCTATATCCGCTGCCTTTATAGGAATGATCTCTGGCGGCATCGTATATTACGGCACACTGTGGCTAGAAAAAATGCAGATCGATGATGCGCTTGCTGTTATCCCTGCTCACCTTTTAGCCGGTATTTGGGGCACTATAGCCGTTGCTATATTTTCTGACTACAGCAAGCTTGATACAGGACTTACGTTTTCCCAGCAGCTTGCGATCCAGCTTTGTGGTATTACAGCAATTGGCCTCTACAGTTTTGGAGTAAGCTACTGCTTGCTTAGTATTATTAACCGCCTTGTTCTATTACGCGTATCCGTACAAGATGAAGAACAAGGCCTCAACATTGCCGAGCATCAAGCATCTACAGAACTGATTGACCTTCTAAGTGATATGGAACAACAACAGAATCTAGGGAATTTCACCTCACCCGTGAACGAAGAACCCTTTACTGAAGTTGGCCAAATCGCAAAAAAGTATAACCAGGTCATTACACGCATCAATCAAGAGATGTCACAAAAAGATTTTGCCATTGATCAGTTCCAAGCAAGCGAAAAACGCAAAAGCGCCATTCTAGACTCATCAATGGATTGCATTATATCTATTGACTGGGAAGGGAAAATAATTGAATTCAACCCATCGGCAGAACGTACCTTGGGCTGTCTAAAAAAGCAGGTAGTAGGCAAAAGCTTTACCAAGTATTTTATCCTCGAAGAAGATAGAGAAGCTGTTGAATACAGCCTGCGTCATTTTTTCAGCGCAGCTAATGGTCTTGTCTTAAATAGACGAAATGCACTACAACTACAACGTATATCTGCCCACCCCTTTCCAGCCGAAGTGACGATAACCAGTACACGTATGGAAGATGACTCCCGTACTGAATTTACACTCCATATACGCGATGTGACACGAGAGCAAAAGCTTCAATCTCGACTTAAATTTCTTGCCTACCGAGACCCGCTAACTAGCTTATCCAACCGCACATATATGATGAAGTCACTTTCTGCAGCTATTGAGGTGGCAAAACTACATAACGAAACCGTTGCACTATTCTTCCTCGACTTAGATAAATTTAAAAAAATTAATGATACTCTCGGACACAAAGCGGGTGATGAACTGTTATGTGAAGTGGCTAAACGCCTAACAGAAGCTGCACGTGAAGATGACCTTATCGCTCGCTGGGGAGGCGATGAGTTTATTGTCGTACTCAGAGGGAAAATTAACCTAGATGTAATAAGCAAAAAAGCTAAAGACATTCTAGAAATAATGCGAAAACCGGTAGAGATAAGCAAAAAGCAATTTAATATCCCTACTAGTATAGGTATATCACTTTCTGTATGCGGACAAACCCACGCAGACAACCTAATTCAAGAGGCTGATATAGCCATGTATGCGGCAAAAGAAAGTGGCCGCGACAACTATCAAATATTCCAACCCCACATGGCCGAAAATGTTACAAAATCAGCAACCTACGAGCGCCTAATTAAGATAGGACTCGCAGAAAAGCAATTCTACCTTGTTTATCAGCCTAAAGTATTCCGCAGCAAAGATAATATTATCGCTCTGGAAGCTCTTATTCGATGGAATCACCCTCAACAAGGGGTGATTTCACCTACAGATTTCATACCTATAGCGGAAGAAAGTAATCTCATTATCCAACTCGGCGAAATGGTCATCAACACTGCTCTCATGCAGATTCGAGAATGGATCGATCAGGGGCTATCTCCAGTACCTATTGCCGTTAATGTCTCAGGTAAACACCTTATATCAGAAGAGCTAGTCCCTTTTATAAAACAGCAGTTAGTTCTCTTCTCCATTCCAGGCTCACTACTCGAAATAGAAATAACCGAAGGGGTTTTAATTGATGATATAGAAATCTGTATCAGCGTGCTTGAAGAACTTAAAGCCTTAAATATAAGCATATCTATTGATGATTTTGGTACAGGCTACTCTTCATTAAACTATTTAAAACGACTACCTCTCGATATCCTAAAAATAGATCAATCCTTTGTAGAAGAGTGTCACCGTAAAGACGAGGACACTGAAATATGTGCAACTATTATCAATTTAGCCAGGAATCTGAATCTAAGTACAATAGCGGAGGGAGTAGAAACGGAAGGGCAGCTAGATACCTTACTTAAGCTCGGCTGTGAGGTTTTCCAAGGCTACTATTTCTACAAGCCTCTTGAAAAATCTGCAATATCTAAGCTGCTTTCACCTACAATAAACACTGATAATTAAAAGCGGCTTAATCACTCAATGATATAATCAACAAAATCCTCTTCATCTATTTCATCATCTTTAACTTCATACCAACTTAAAACAGACGCACCTGATTCAATCACTGTTTTTTGATCCCCGCTGACCAGAGGGTGCCACTCAGGAAGGTCTTTCCCCTCATGAACCAATCGATATGCGCAACTTGGTGGAAGCCAATGAAATGAATCTACATCTTCAGGCCTAAGTTTTACGCAATCAGGCACTAGCGAACAACGCTCTTCATATTTAGTACAACGACAGGTTTCAAAATCGAGCAGATGACACACAACAGATGTATAAAAAACCTCTTGAGTATCTTCATCTTCCAATTTATGTAGACAACATAATGCACAGCCATCACAGAGGGATTCCCACTCAGTAGAATTCATCTGTTCTAAACTTTTACTACGCCAAAAAACTTCTTGAGCGGCCACTTAACGCACACCACTTTCAGGACGATCTTTATGAAGATCCAGCATATAATCATCTTTGGGAGGCGGCATCTGCAGGTAATACCCTTTTTCCTCTAAGCCCTCCAGCACTTTATCTACATCTACCCGCGCCAGTTTACGGTTCGCCGTCAAAGGAATATCCATGACTAGCTTAGCTGTTCCAAACAGCTCTAACAGTGCCTCAGGCACCTTACTCAACTTATCTCGCTTATCGACATAGAGATACATTTCATCTTTACGAGAACTTAAATAAACAGAACAAACCTTCATGCAGAAAATACCTTTATATTTAACTCGAACATCTTAAACGCTCTAAAACTTCAAGCTCATCTAACAATGCTGGGCCTATTAACTTTTGACGCCACTCTGACATTTGGGAAGGTAGTCTATACTCCCCTTCATCAACACCCGATCGAATAAGTAGCTCTAACTCTTTACGACGCAATAGAATCTCCGGCGCAACGTCATTAGCCTCAGCAGCTTTACGGGCAATCGCCTTCAACTTCTTCAGGTGTTTGTTCCAAAAGTAATGAAGAGGCCTTGGAATAGGTTTCGGTGGATTAGCTTCAGCGCTGTTAGACCCCGACCTTATAAAACCTAAAATCGTTTCACCATCACTGCGCAAAATATGCTTTCTAATTTCATCTAAACGAGAAAGGTCGCCCATGTTACGCGGCCAGGCCTCAATAATTTGTAATAAGGCCTGATTTTTTAATATTCGATTACGCGGCACGTCTCGATCCCGTGCAACCTGTTCACGCCAAGCAGTCAAATCCCTTAATGCTGCTAATTTATGCACAGGACAACGCCACATCTGTGTAAAACGTAGGTAGTAATCATAACCCTCAACGTCATCAATCAATGCATTATCGAGCATTTTCTGGTTTTCTTGCTCAGCCCAAGAATAGGTATCTCGCTGCACAAACTCCTGCTTTTGCATTGCATAAATTTCAGGTAAATAAGCGACATCCAACGCAGCATAATGTATCTGACTTGAGGTCAATGGACGCTTTAGCCAGTCCGATGTAGTTTCATGCTTTTCCATTTGCACATCGAGTTTCTGCTCAAGCATCCTCTGTAATCCCATAGAGAAGCCCCAGTTAAGTAAAGCAGCCCCTATCTGGGTATCAAAAACAGGCTGGGGAAGTACTCCTAACACTTTAAGAAACAGCTCAAGATCTTCCGTTGCTGCATGCATTAGCTTAATAACAGAGCGATCTTGAAATAGTTCAGATAGAGCACTGAAGTCTGATATATCTAAAGGATCAATCAGGTAACACTGGCGATCATCCGCCACCTGTATTAACCCTGCAATGGGATAAAAGGTTTCAACACGAATAAACTCAGTATCTAGTGCGACTAAAGGTAAAGTTCGCCAGTGATTACAATACCGACTCAGATCTGCCTCAGATCTAATCCATATAGGCTCCTCGGCTGAAGCTTCTAACGTTTTCCAATTGTAATCTGACAACTTTTTAAATCCTCAAAGCAGTGAACGCCGGCCCGCCATCGCGTGCGCTAACGTACCGCCATCAACAAATTCCAGCTCACCACCTACAGGTACACCATGTGCAATGCGAGTCACTTTAATGCCCAACTCCTTCACCTGAGCAGCAATAAAATGTGCGGTTGCCTCACCCTCAACAGTAGGGTTGGTCGCTAAAATTATTTCATTTATTTCTGTGGAATGGATAAATTCTAAAAGCTTATCTATACCTAAATCTTCCGGCCCAATACCGTCAATCGGTGATAAATGTCCTGAAAGGACAAAATACAAACCGTTATAACCGCCAGTTTGCTCTATAGCCAAAACGTCTACCGGAGATTCCAATACACAAAGCGTTGATTTATCTCTGCTCTCCGATTGGCAGATATCACACAGCTCATGTTCAGACAAAGTACGACATTGACGACAATGCCCTACCTCTGCAACGGCTTTTTGTAAAATGCCAGCTAAAGCTAAAGCCCCTTCCGTATCTCGTTCTAAAAGGTGGAAAGCCATACGCTGGGCCGATTTTGGCCCAACACTAGGCAGACAACGTAGCGCTGTAATCAGCTGCTGAATAAGAGGACTAAAAGACATAGATTAGAACGGCATATTAAATCCAGGAGGCATACCCATACCACCTGTCACTTCAGCCATTTTCTCTTGTGTATAAGTTTCAATTTTACGAACAGCATCATTAACGGCCGCAGCGACAAGGTCTTCTAAAATCTCCTTATCTTCTTCCATCAAGCTATCATCAATATTAATGCTTTTAACATCATGACGACCATTCATCACTACCTTAACAAGGCCCGCACCCGATTCACCTGTTTGCTCAGCAAGTGCAACTTGTTCTTGCGCTTTCTGTAGGTTTTCTTGCATTTTCTGGGCTTGTTTCATTAAATTGCCCATACCACCTTTCATCATTGTTCTTTACCTCAAAATTAATCGATGGGTTGCACAGAGGATAGCTCTATCTGTGCATCAAAATGTTGCTGTAACTGTTTTACTGTCTCATCATTACGAATTGACGTAATTGCTTCTGAATGCCGCTCTTCCCGTTTTCTATTTAAGTACTGTGCAGGCGTTTCTTGCGTTTGAATCGCCTGTACAAATTCGACACTCACTGGCGCAGAGAAGTACGTATTCAACGCATCACTTATCCGTTGTTGCTGTACTTCATTTAACATCGTCTTTTGATCTTTTGTGTAATGTAGAACAACAGCGTCAGATCTAATCTCTTCCAAAGATATATGTGTTGCTAAACTCTCAGTCATACCACTCAGGCCAAGGTTTCGGCCAATATGCACCCAATCAGAGAGCTGAATAGCACCTAAATCACGCGAACACTCTTCAACAGCTACGCTACTTTTAGCTATTTCTAGTGATTTAAAATCGGTTTTACTCTCTGAAGGCGCATACTCATTCTCTAATGGCTGCATGGCTTGATCGTTCACAGAGGACTGTTCACTTTCATCCATATTCCAAGGAGGAGTGCTCTCTTGCTCTACACCTTCACTTTCAAACTTTTTTCTTGGGTCTACCCCACTTTGAGGAGCCGCATACTCAGCCTCATCATAATAAGCAGGCGGTTCATCCTGCCTAAGATCATTTTCCGGGTTTAAAGCGGGAGGCGCTATTGGTTGCTCGATAGCTGGCTCAGCTTCAGGAAGCGAGTCGGACCTGTCAAGCGAAACAGCTTCCGCTACATCTACAACAGGCTCATTAGTCTGAATATCAGATGAAGAGTCCCGACTAGGCTCAACTTTGTTACTAGCCAATGCTGACGAATTTTGTAACGCTACAGCACGCGGCTTAGCCCCTGCAGGCCTGAACGCTAGCATTCTGAGTAATACCATCTCTAACCCTTCGCGAGGGTCAGGAACAAATGGCAGATCCTTACGCCCCATCAAAGCAACTTGGTAATACAATTGTATATCTTCAGCCGTTAAAGCCTTTGCTAATTCTTGAACCTGAAGCATATCCCCCATACTGTTATCTACAGCATCAGGAATCGTTTGAGCAAGCGCTATGCGATGCAATACACTGATCAAGTCACCAAGCACTGTATTATAATCAGGAGAAAACTGAGCAAGATCCGTCACAGAAGCCATCAAACCTTTAGCATCGCCTGAAGCGAGGCAATAAAGCATTTGATAGACTAAACGTTGATCGATCGTTCCCAGCATGGCACGAACATCAGCTTCATTAATAACACCTGCACCAAAGGCTATCGCTTGGTCAGTCAAACTCATCGCATCACGCATTGAACCATCAGCAGAGCGGGCTAAAAGCCAAAGTGCAGGCTCTTCAAAACTGATATTCTCCTCTCCCAACACATGGGAAAGGTGGCTGACAATACGCTCAGGAATTAAGTTTTTAAGATTAAACTGTAAGCAACGGGATAAAATCGTAATCGGTAGTTTCTGTGGATCTGTCGTTGCAAGCAGAAACTTAACATGCGGAGGCGGCTCTTCTAAGGTTTTTAATAATGCATTAAAAGAATGCGTAGAAAGCATATGAACTTCGTCGATTAGGTAGACTTTATAACGACCATGGGTTGGTGCATATTGCACGTTTTCCATCAGTTCACGGGTATCTTCTACTTTCGTACGCGAGGCCGCATCCACCTCAATAAGATCAACAAAACGCCCTTCAGCAATCTCTTTACAAGCAGAACACTGTCCGCAAGGAGTAGAGGATACGCCGGTTTCACAGTTAAGGGATTTAGCAAATAAGCGTGCTATAGACGTTTTACCTACACCTCGAGTACCAGTAAAAAGATAGGCATGGTGCAACCGATCATCATCGAGAGCATTCACAAGTGCTTTCAGCACATGCTCTTGCCCCACCATTTCTTGAAATCTCGCAGGACGCCACTTTCGCGCCAGAACCTGATAACTCATCTAATATATGCAGCTTATTGTTAGAAAAAAACAGAGCCCTATGCTACCTTTTGCATGTTTTTTTCGCCAGCTAAACCTTACTTTTAAACACGCAAAGACACTCCCCCACTCATCCAGTAAGGATAAGCATTCACCCTAAATATATAGAACCAATGGGCACTACCTTTTATTCTGTCGCTGAATATCTACCCACTTCACTCTCTTTCTAGCTAACAATGCCACATAATCTGTATATCACTACTCAGCCGCCTATAAATACGTTAGTCTTTCAGCAATAGAAAATGAGCAAGTAACTCACAAGTTCAACCATCAACATAAACTTGCCCTCGCCAGCACTATAAATAACGTTTAAAATTAAAGAGTGATAAAACTAGGCTTCATGTATGTTTAAAAAACGCCCCTCTAAAGCAGAGCTCAGAGATCAGCTTAACGCTGAGGTCAATCAGTATCTGCAAAAGGGTGGAGAGATCGAACAAGTAGAGATGGGAGAGTCAGGCCTTGTTGATGGGCGCTACAATCATCACAAAACAAGCTTTGATAATCCTGGACCTACTGAACGCACGCCCGTTCATGCCCTTTTATCAACTATAGATTCACGACGTAAAAACAAAACAGCGTCAGCTACTATTCAATCGAGAGCGACTCCACCTAAAAAAATCCCAAAACAAAAGGTCATATACGATGACTTCGGTGACCCTATCCGAACCGTCTGGGTCGAGGAATAAAAGCCACTCAAATACTCACAAGCGCGAATACGTACTATCCAGCGCCTTAATACACCCTCTCGCCTTAGCAAATTACGGTGGCTCAATAGAATATTAATGGATCGCCGTGATACAACCCTTACTGAACAAATCCCAGACACGCTTTTCAAAATTGAGTGCGCATTAAAACTATATCCATGAAATAATATAGCCTAATACGCACGCTAATATCTGAATAAAATCTGTGAGCTTCTAAATGACTTCTATTACAATTACGCGCCCAGACGACTGGCACATCCACCTTCGAGATGGTTTACAACTTAAAGATACCGTTCGCGATGTGAGCCGCTATATGGGGCGAGCTATCATTATGCCCAACCTTGTACCCCCAGCAACAAATACCGAAGAAGCTCTAGAATATCGCCAACGTATTATGGATCAAAAACCACAAGGTGCATTTGAACCACTAATGGTACTTTATTTAACAGACAATACTGCGCCAGAAGAAATTATAAAAGCAAAAGCAACCGGTCAGATTGTTGCGGCAAAGCTATATCCTGCCGGAGCGACAACTAATTCAGATTCAGGTGTCACATCTATAAAAAATATCTACCCTGCTCTCGAAGCTATGCAGGAAGCAGGTATGCTTTTACTATTGCACGGGGAAGTCACCGATGCCTCTATAGATATTTTTGATCGCGAAAAAGCTTTTATTGATTCAGTACTTAAAGATGTTGTTAATGATTTTCCTAACCTGAAAATCGTACTTGAACATATCACAACAAAAGATGCTGCCGAGTTCGTAGCATCAGCAGGTGATAATGTTGCCGCTACAATTACAGCACATCACCTACTATTTAATCGAAATCACATGCTAGCTGGCGGCATACGCCCCCACTATTACTGCCTGCCGATATTAAAGCGAAATATTCACCAAGAAGCCCTAATAAAAGCAGCCACCTCTGGAAGCAAAAAGTTCTTTTTAGGAACCGATTCTGCCCCCCATATGAAGCACGCTAAAGAGGCGGCTTGCGGCTGTGCAGGCTCTTATACTGCTCACGCTTCCATTGAGCTATATGCAGAGGTATTTGAAGAAGCCAATGCACTCGATAAACTGGAAGCTTTTGCTAGCCTCAATGGACCTGACTTTTATGCGCTGCCTCGCAATAGCGACACTATAACTCTAATCAAAGAAAGCTGGGATGTTCCTGCAAGCTATCCATTAGGGGGGGATCAAGTCGTTCCCATCCGTGCAGGCGAACAGATACATTGGCGAGTAAAATAAAATCAAACTATAAAGGGGCTGTTCTGCAGCCTCTTTATACAAGAAGTAGCTTGCGATAAGCCTGCAAAGCAAGAGATTCTTGGGAAGTAGCTTGGGTCATACGTTGATAATGCTCAATATTGCGGGTTAAGTACTCCCTATGCTCAGAGTCAGTAAGATCCCACATTTCACCCACACAACTAACCTTGCGAACACTTTCTGTTGATAAATAGATCAACTCATAAAAAAGCCCACCATCTTTAACTATACACTCATCAACTAAGCCCAAACCAAGGGAATCCATTGCCGTACGCACTTTATAAAGTTGGCGTACAGGACATAATAATAGATCTAATGACCGGCTCTGATGGTTCGTAAGTAGCTCAGAGACCATTTCAGTCATCAAATCCCCACCTACCCCTGCAATAATCACTAATTGACGGGCTTCTGGATCCGGCAGAGTTAATATTTTAAGATCTACGCAATGGGCCTGCCATTGCCCCCTATCCACCTCCGCTAGAGAGGTTTCTATACGCTCGATAAGCGACGGAACAATATCAACAAAATGAATAACAGACCTAGGGTACCTATCTAACAACCGACGGCCCAAATATCCATGATCACAACAACAGTCCCATATATGAGCATATGGACCGTTAACCATATCAACCAACCCATCTAAACGAGCAGATAACTTCAAAATAAGCCTCAAAACTTAACGACAGAAAATTAGACAAAATCACTAAAAAACAGGCCAATATAGATATAAAACACAGCTACCTCTTTTCAACTATTTTATTGCTCAATTGCCCATACCATCAAAAGATATTTACATATGAGAGAACACAGTCAAGAAACAACAAAGCCGCTATAACAGCGGCTTCAAAAGAGATAAACTAAAACTTAATAACTACATACCTACAAGCGCAGCCAGCAAACCAATTAATCCACCAAAAACGCCGCCCCATACAACTAACCAGCCTAGGTGCTCCTTAATCATTCGCTGAATGATCTCTTTAACCAGCTGCGGTGTTAGCTCATCTAAACGCTGCTGAACGATCAATTCAACTTTGACTCGCATCTCGGCCATAACATTTGGGCTTTCCAACTCTTCACGCAACATCGCAACAAACTGTTCATCTCGAGTCATATCCTCAATTGAGGATTTCATCTTATCTATAAACGGTTGACGCAACGGCTGAAGAACATCTGTTCCGCCAACCATAGCTAACATACCTCCAAAGGAAGAGGCTTGAATCACTTCAATTAATGAATCAAAGGTAGGCGAAAAATCAATTTTTTCAATAACAGGGGCAAGATGAAGGTCCGGCTGCTTTCCATTTTCAGCGCCCAGAAACCGCTCAATATTTTCTTCAGTAAAAAACTGCTCCATCAAAAGAGCTTTTATTCCCAGCTTAAAGTCCTCAAAACGCGCAGGAATAACGCCAGAACCATACAAGCCAGGCACTTTCTCAAACAGCATATGAATAGCTAACCAGTTCGTTAGCGCGCCAGAAAGTGAAAACAGGCCAATCGTCAGAAGCAAATTATCATCCACGATAAAACCCGCTAAAAAAGCAAGTGCGGCTAATAAATTGGTTAATAAACTTTTATTCATAAATAGCTCCAACGACAACTGTAAACTTGCTGCAAATCGCACAAGAAGACGACCACAAGAAACAGGTATATAAAGGCAGACTAGATAAAATACAAGGGCTGGACTGAAATAGATAACTGAAAGGAATTAAAACACTAAAAGTGATTAAGACTGCTGGCGATACTGAATAATTAAATCTATCACATCGTGATCACTGGCCACAGCTTCTAACGATTCGTTTAATGTCCGACGTTGCGGTAAAGCAATATTAAATTTATTGCGTAATAACTGCTTAACCTCAATATCGGAGGCAGGATCTATAGGCTGTCCTGCAAAAACATTTATGCGTTCTAGAACAAAAGATTTATCCATCAAATCTAGTTTCTCTCATATTACAGATAGACTTAGTTAACAATGGCACGAAACTGACTGGACACATGTTCGGCAGGGTAGTTTCGTAACAAAAAGTGACTCATGGCCTCAGCAGGCATCAAACCTGTTATTGGCTTCCAAGTTTTTCGTTTAGATTCGGACGCTGTCACAATCAATTCGTAACAAGCCCATTGATCATAATGTATACCTTGGAATTTAGATACACATAGATTTTCACTGAGATTTTCCAGCAAAATATAAACTCCTATTTATTTTCAAATAGGACCTAATTATCAGCCAATTAGTAGTAAACCAACTAAAAACTACAATAAACAACTAAAGGTAAAGAGCAGAAATAAATATTGCTATAAAACAGAAAGGAATTTGTAGATAGATCAAACTATTTAAATGCGGGTGTAAAATAAAAAGAGCATGATGAAATCACGCTCTTCTAGCCTTCAACTCAAAGAGTTAAAAGAAATAAACTGTATTATACAGGACGAATATTTTCAGCCTGTGGACCTTTCTGGCCCTGAGTTACAGAAAACTCAACTTGCTGACCTTCAGCAAGAGTTTTGAAGCCATCACCCTGGATTGCAGAGAAATGAGCGAAAACGTCTGGACCAGACTGCTGCTCAATGAAACCAAAACCTTTTTCTTCGTTAAACCATTTAACAGTGCCAGTAGTAGTAGACATGTTTTGTATCCTATTTAAAATAAATAATTAGCCTTTATCAGGCTGTTTCTGCGCGATCTTTTACTTTTACTTATGAAAAACAGGACGAGGAATTACGGAAATACTTCGAAAGGTTGTGCATAAATAGCGGATCAATCTCAAGCTGGGACCAGAATATACTGCCGGAAGAGCTGTGTCAAAGGTTATAAGTATTTATTTATATAAAAAGGCAAATGATGATTAAATTCTATAAACATCTATAATCCGCCCTACTCTTATATCTACCTAAGTTTGACTACACCAAGGCTTACCTTATGAATCGGAAGAAAAAGATCTCTCAAATTTTCAAAAAAAGATTAAAGAAAGCAAATGCTAAAAATGCGCCTCAGAGCACTAAGCCTAGATACATATCAAAAGCAGATCGTGTTGATACAGAAAACCTAGCTAGCGACGCTACACCTACATCCTAATGATTATACAGGCCTGCCTTTATAGAGAGATAAGCGCTACTCGGAGCAAGGAAAACTTACTCCGAATAGCAACCGTAAGCAAAAACTAACGAGAAGTATCTATTTTACGTAGACGCTCAATCGCTTCTACTTCTCTATCAATATTATCCATTTCGGTCTCAACATCCGATATGTAATCAATACTATCTTTTACTTGTTCACTGGTCTCTTCGGATGATCCAACAAGACCACTCATCTCATCACTTAATGCCTTAGAGCTTTCAGAAACTTGACTCATAAAGCTTTCCATTTCTGTGATCGTATCGCGGATAGCATTAATTGACCCCGTTACCGCATGAATCGTTTTCCCCGTTTCATTCAAACTATGCTGAGTGTTATGGGAGAGCTGCCTAACTTCATCAGCCACAACAGCAAAGCCTCTGCCCGCCTCGCCTGCACGCGCAGCCTCAATTGCAGCATTAAGCGCTAATAGATTGGTTTGATCAGCGATACTAGAAATAACGCTCAAAATAGTTAAGACCTCTTCAGAGTTCTGCTTTAAGTCTTCTACCTTTAAGTGTAAGTCTTTACGCGATTCACCTTGATCTTCAATACCTTTAGAAAATCCTAAGAATTTCTGCTGAATATCATTCAGGACATTGCCTGTCGTTTGAGCATAGCCGGAAACATGATCAAAACTGCCAACCATTTTCCGCAATAGAGGACGATAGGCTCCCATACATTCGATCAAGTTGTTTTGTAAATAGTTGATCTGCTCTAAGCTATTGATTCGAGCATTCAAAAAATATTGACGGAAATTGCTGTAGTGATAGGGAAACTTATCGGCGTACTCATCTTGAAATCGCTCACCTGGTTGAACTTTAAAAAAGAACAACGCGGTAAGCGTCTGATTCATATGAACACCGAGTAACTCCCCAAATGTGGAGAACCCGGCAACATTCATACCGTCAAAATCATGCACTTGCGCAAGCTCATTAGTATTATTCAAACGGCGCAACACACAGTCATTTGCCAACATCGCTACAGGTTTACTTGATTTCCCTTGTAAAAAATTACGGTAATCTTGACTCGTTGTCTGAGCAAAAGGCTTAGCTTTAACCAAATACAATCGATCACCAAACTCTAAATCACAGAAAAATGCGATACTGCCTTCTGCCTCATTAATGGCAGCGATAGAACGGATAAATAGCTCACCACCAATTTCAACCGCGAAGGAATAACCAGCAAGGGCATCACCTAACTGAGATGCAGAACACTTAAAATGCTCACAGAGCAGATCTACGATAGAGCTTAACTGGTTACTACCATCACGAATGGCTGACTGAACAACCCGTGTATAAACATTAGATTCTGCAACGATAAAGGAGGTCGACGTTTTTTCAAAGTTATGCGCCTTGAAGACACCATAACGCATACTAGGCGCTAACTTAACAAAGATAACAACAGCATGGTTATGAGCAACACGCTCCCCATCAAACACAAGAGCTTGTTGAAAATCTAATTTACCACCAGCAGAACCGCCAACAAAATAACAAGGAAATTGACCACTTTCATACAAACCTTGCATGAAAAAGTTTTCACTAGCTGATAAGCCATCAAAAAAGGTCAAGGCTAACGTGTCTTGATAATTAACCTCAAAAGGTACTTGGATGCGTTTAAATTCTTCAGCGAATTTAGCCACCCGCTCTTTTCTTGTCATGGTCGGATTGCCAGCACGAATATCTTCACAATGAAGCGGTACTGACCTAATCGCTACATCAGAGAAAACATCACTACTGTAACTTTGAACAACTATGTGATCCCAATGATTATCGGCATCATGGTACAACTTTTGTCCACAGGAACTTAACTCTCCGGCCGTCATTACACCTACGATTTTAGGTACATCAGGCATAGCAGATTTTAACTGTCTAATTGTGCTCTCAAAATCGATATGTGGTGAAATAAACGCAATAACCAAAGATACCGACGCCCCATCAAAAGCGAGCATAGCAAGATTATCGGCAGAGATTTCTCGACTACTAATAGATTTAACTTTAATAACTTCAGCATCAGCAAAAGGAATTTTTAACGATTTACTGCGACCAAACCAAGACATTAGCTACCACCCATAGATCCTAAAAAAAACGTTTTTATGGCATTATTAGATTTATGGCTCTAATAATTGCCATCCTTACGCCTTATTGTTTTTTTATAACCTTAATTAAAGCCGCTGATAGCTAATTTGAACAAGCTGATTAGCAAAATTTACTACTTAAGCATCACCAATACGATACCAAAGCACCCCGCATAGAGAGTCCCCTTCTGATTACGCAGAGTATCTGTAATGAGGCGGCTAAAAATAAAAAATCTTGCACTTAAGCCACAGCGCTGTACTCTAAATAGACATATTTAATGTCATTTATCTTTGATAGCTGGCTATGCCGAATCAATCAACTCTGGATAAAAAATGACGACCCCTGTACGTGTTCGATACCAAACTGTCGAGTTTGGAAAAATTGATATTCACTTATGTACACTGCGTGATAATCAACAATTTAGCGATCCCAAAGGGATTGCGGAAGAGCTAGGTATATCCTCTGCCCTATGGCCGCTCTTTGGTATCATTTGGCCCTCAAGTCTAGTTCTTGCAAACTATATCTCTGACTATGAAACCGAAGGCAAAAAGATCTTAGAAGTAGGCTGCGGAATGGCTCTGTCTAGCTTATTATTAAACAAACAGCACGCCAATATTACCGCCACAGATTATCATCCTGAAGTTGAAAAATTCTTACAAAGAAACACCGTCCTAAATCATGATGAAGAGATTAAATTTGAACGTGTAGATTGGGCTGAAGATACGAGTGACTTAGGAAAGTTTGATCTGATTATTGGTAGCGACCTTCTGTATGAAAATCAACATATTCAACAATTAGCCGACTTTATTGAAAACCATGCAAAACCTACATGCGAAGTTATTATTGTTGATCCAGGCCGTGGTCGAAAAAACAAACTCAGTCTACTAATGGATAAATATGGCTACTCTCCCTCCCATATAAAGCCCATTAACACCGACTATTTAGAACAGCCTTTTAAAGGTGATATTTTAAGGTTTACACGTGAGCAATAAAGGCTCATTCATCTGCTTTTACTTCTCTATCAATAGGCTTGCTATTGAGCCTTTACTTTATAAGCATTAGTACCCCACAGCGGTACAGTGGACAAACTGTGCTTATAGCTCCCAGAAGTTTCCTTTGTTGAATAAGACACATACATCAGTGTTTGGGAGCTAGCATCATAAATACGGCGAATTTTTAACGATTTAAACAGAATACTTTTCGACTTTTTAAACACGACCTCTCCTGATTTTGACTTATCTATCTGATCAATCATCTCAGGACTTATCACCCCTGTTTGGCGGCAAGCAATAGCCCCATCACTAGGATCCGCAAAATCTAAATCAGCCTCAATGTTTGCAATATGACAGGTAACGCCTGTCACTATGGGATCGACAAACACACTAATCTTTATATCTTTAGTGGTTAAAAAACCAAGAGAAACATCCCCCACTTCGTCATCACTACAACCTAACAATAGAGAGAAAATGCTGATTAATAGAACATTTTTCATGCTTATCCTTGTATTATTTATATTTTAAACTTACAGCAAACAGTATCGCGCCAACCAAAATATTACTCAATAAACCCAAGAGCAGTGACTTTATGGATTATAAACAAGCAGAAAAATACGCCCTCTCTCGTCCTGATGTCTATAAAGAATATCCCTTTGGTCCACAAACAGCGGTATTTAAAGTAAAGAAAAAAATGTTTGCTCTGTTAGGCATTTGCGGAAAAGCGGGAAAAGAACTAGGTAGTGAGTTTGCCGGCTATGCTTTTTTAAACCTCAAATGCGACCCTGATGAAGCCTTTATGCTGCGCGATATATTTCCTGAGATTCTACCGGCCTATCATATGTCCAAGAAACATTGGATCAGTGTTGTCCTAAAACCAACGATGCCCGAAAAAGAGATTGAGCGATTGATTGATCGTTCCTATGGTTTAGTGGTTAAAAAGTTAACAAAGGCAGAGCGAACCCAGCTCGAACTAACCTACTCTCCTACACAACTTTATCGCTAACAGCTATACCTCAAAACCTCTTATAGAACTAGGCATTGAAAATATCATCCAAATAATAGACTCTTAATAAATTTAATGTATATTTAATACATGTTAAAAGCATCACTTCAAAAGCACAAAAAATAATAATATATGAGGATGAAGACATGAAGAAAGTTATAGCACTAACCGCAGGTATCATAGGCAGCTCCTTTTGTTGGGCAGGTCCTGGAGATGAAATTGATTTCCCAGCAGACTACTTGACCAACTTTACACCTTACCTAGCTCTTAACCGTACTCAAAACCCCGATCAGTACATTAAGTTATACATTAATGACAAAGGGCTAAGCGGTACCGAAGAAAACGGTCAATTACCTTACGGTACAGTAATCGTCGGGGAAATTTACAAAGTAGAAAAAGATGCCGATGGTAAGGTTATCAACTCCACCTTAGGAGAAAGAATCATTAATAAGCTGGCTTTGCTTGCCGTAATGGAACGGCGTGAGGGGGCGGCCGAGGCTTACCCTAAAGGCATGGGCAATGATGATTGGGATTTTGCTGCATTCAAACCAAGCGGCGAGAGAGCCAATAAAGACCTAACCCAATGTGCCGCATGCCACGCACCACATACAGACTCTCATCATCTTTTCTCTTATCAGCATATTATTGCTGAGCAAAATAGAAAATAATCCCTTCACTAAAAGACCGTCAAGGGGCTTTTCTAGCCCCCTGACCTTTAATCTAAACCAAGATAGCCTGTTATTGGTGAGCTAAAGTATCCTCAGGTTTAGACAGCCCGATTTTCTCCTTCTCTTCATCCAGAATCTCTTGTGGAAACTGACTCATAAAGCAGCAACAGATCCCTTCACCTATCATTGTACGCGGGCCTAATGGATGACCTATATGCTTATAGATTCCATGGGAGTGCCCGTGGCTATGATCATGGGTATGCTCGTGATCATGCGTGTGTGAATGCCCATGTGAATGACTATGACCCTGTGAATGCTCATCCTCAGGATTAAATTCAGCATGATGGTGATGAATATCCACCTCACCTGATGCTAAACGTCGCTGGAAAGATTCCATCAAGGATTCACTGGGCGATTGCCCCTCATCCTCTAAAATTTCACGCACCCTTATCTCAAATGCATCAATGACTTTTTCATGATCATTTAGATAAGGAGTTTTAATAAATTCAAATTCAGGATTTTCCGTAGCAACTTTATCCACATAACCGAAAATGCGTTTAATTAAACGACCTGTGAATAAAAAATAGGGCGCGACAACAATACGTTTAAAGTCGAGTTTAATTAAGCGTTCTAAGCCAACGCCCACTGATGGATAAGTCACTCCAGAATAAACGGTATCTGCCCAACCAAAACCCATATTTTCATTAACTATGCGGGTTAGTTTAGCGGCTTCAGCGTTCGCCTCAGTATCAGAAGTACCACGACCGACAACAACCAACATAGTGTCATAAAGATTATCTGGCGGATTAGCCGGATCAAGACCTAAGGATTCGTAAATACGTGCTTGAAATGCTTCGATCATCGCGGGGTGTAAGCCTAATTCTTGACCATAATGTACAGAAACCCCATCGTTTTTCTCCGCATAGGTAGTCAATACCGATGGAATATCATTTTTGGCATGTGTCGCCGCAAACAACATCCCAGGTACCGCGTAAATATCATCAACACCTTGCTCTAGTAAGGAGTTAAGCCCCATATGGATATTAGGTGCAGAAAATTCTAAAAAACCATACTCGATAGGCATATCAGGAAAGCGCTTTTTCAACCCCTCAGCCACACGACTAAATTCACGCTCTGCATCTTTATCACGGCTACCGTGACCACACACCATAATACCTTTTTTAGGCACTGGGCTATCTCCAATAAAACTTAAAAAACAAGTTCTGAATTTTACCCGAGTCAAAACTAATTGCAGCTTCTTAAGAAAAGAATCTATCAATCAGTCCCAAATCAATCGAGTATCTACAGAACCAACATTCATACCTAAGTGAAAAACACTTGGGTGACCTAATTCAATCAAATGTTAAAATAAATTCATCTATCACTTGCTGAAGTTTCAACACTATAGATTCATTCTCAGCATCAATAATACCAAGCCGCAAAAGGCTCAAATCAGAAGGTTTACTCAACTCTTCAATCACTCGTAACAACACACCCCGTTGCGCAAAAAAGTCATACATCTGCTCTAGCCGCTCACTCTTTACCCACCAACTACTAAACAACAGAGAAGTCCCCTGCATTTTAGCCTCGATACGTTTTAATAAAGGCGAAAACAGCGCCAGTGTTCTTTCACTATTTAGCCTAATGTTTACGCGGTTTTTCATCTGCCAAGTACGGTTATTGAAAGCATCTGTAGCTACAGCTTGAGCAGGTCCATTGATCGACCAAATCCCAATCCGATTATGTACCGCCTGTAACACCACTTCAGGTCCAAAAAGAAACCCTAATCGCAATCCAGCCAAACCAAAGAACTTACCAAAAGAGCGCATCACCACTAGATTATCAACAGTATGAAACTCATCATAATGGGATAAGACACTCTGTTCAGGGTGCAGATCAATAAAGGCTTCATCGACAATCAAAAAACCACCTTCCGCTAACCTAGATGACCAATCAAATAACTGCGCCACTGAAAAGGATAATCCAGTAGGGTTATTAGGGTTGATCACCACTAAATGGAATGGCTCACCTTGTTCCAATTGAAACTCTATACGCTCTATCGCCACGTCCTGATCAGTCGCAGGATAAAAATGAATATCTCTCTCATCCTCGCAAGCGTTGATCCAACTCTCTGAATGTTCTTGATAACCTAAGCTTGGTAAGAGTACCGGCAGCTTAGGTAGTAATTTAGGTAAGAGTTCAATCACCTGCTGACTCCCACTACAAGCGGCAAAACGGTCACTACCGTAATAGGAAGTAACCGCCTTCTTAAACTCAGTAGAAAGATAAGGTAACTGTTGAAAGCAGATCTCATTCAACTTAGGGATAGGATAAGCGCAAGGATTAATCCCCGTAGATAGATCGATCCACTCCTCTAGCTCAATACCATATCGCATGGCCGCCGATTGCAGATCACCACCATGGATTAACTTAACTGTTTCTGCTTTCACAGGCTTGTACTCTGCACAGAGACGAAAACAGCAGTCACTACATAGATAAGAACCACCCAAAAAATCAGAACTCGATTAACTAATTCACACGCAAGTTTAATACTTTCAGCTGACGGCTTATCGCCCGTTTCAGGTCCCAGAGCTGGCCGTTGCTGTAACTCGCCATGGTAGATTGCCGCTCCCCCTAAAGAAACATTAATGGCCCCTGCACCTGAGGCCATTACAGGGCCTGCATTTGGGCTTTTCCAAATACGCCCTTGCTCACGCCATGCTTTTATCGCAATAGCAGTATCTCCAAGCAACGCATAACTAGCAGCCGTCAACCGAGCGGGAACAAAGTTTAATAGGTCATCTATACGCGCAGCGCACCAACCAAACTGCACATAGCGTGTGTTTTTATAGCCCCACATCGCATCAAGGGTATTACTCAAACGATAAAGAATTACACCCGGAATACCGAGTAAACAGAACCAAAACAACGCTGAGAAAATAGCATCTGCACCATTTTCTAAAACCGACTCTGTAGCAGCAGAAGCGATCGCTTCCTCCTCGAGCTCTGACGTATCTCGACTAACAATCATCGATACCGCTTGACGCGCAGCCTGCAGATCTCCCCTTTTTAAAGGTTCAGCAATTGCCATCCCATGACTTAACAAGCTCTGCCAGCCTAGGCCAAAATAAAGCACAACACCCGCTACAACAGCCATTAATACAGGCATATCAAGCAAGCTATATTGCAAAAGAAAACCCAAAAACACCCAAGGCAAAACAGCTAGACACCAAGCAATAACGCCACCCTTTTTGTCATTCAGATTAAAGCGTTTTTCGAGCAAGCTCGCCATATTGCCAAAACCCACTAAAGGATGAAAACGCTTAGGTTCTTTAAACCAATAATCTAACAACAGAGCAACCAATAAACTCAAAGCGATACTCATACGGCTGATCGCTCCTCAAGATCCAGCAATGCACTTAATAAGCTAAGTGGCATCACCGCCTCGACCGCATCGGCTAAACGATCAATTTGTTGATCGCGGAAAGCGGGATAATCAAAACGCTCTGTTTGTGTAAGACCAGCCCAACCTAATAACTCAGCCAGTAACTGAGGGTGATCAAACACCCCATGTAGATAGGTTCCTAAAAGCGTATTATCGCTATTACGTACCCCCTCATAGCGCTGTTTTCCCCCTTCATCAATCAACTGAAATAGAGGTGTTTCTAAAGCAGGGCCTCTACTCTCACCTGCATGAATTTCGTAACCTTTAACCTCTATCTCACTGTCACACAAATAGCCACTAACATTACGAAGACACTTATCATCCATTAAGGTCGTTTCCATATCTAATAACCCTAATGCAGCACTAGAACCGGCCGTTGATTCAATCTTATCGGGATCATGAACCCAATGACCTAACATCTGATAACCGCCACAGATACCGATCACTTTACCGCCTAAGCGCAGATGTCGTTTTATAACCTCATCCCAACCCTGCTCTATTAACCATTGCAGATCCCCCTGTACATTCTTGCTACCCGGCAAAATAATCAGATCCGCACCGCAAAACTCTGTAATCTCTTTCATAAAAGTGCAATCAACCTGGGGGTGCATACGTAAAACATCAAAATCTGTATGGTTGCTGGCCCTAGGATAGAGTGGAACGACCACTTTTAACTGTTGATAGTTTCCAGCATTTTTCTGTTGCTGGTTGACCGCATCTTCCGCCTCTATATGTAGATTAGTCAGATAAGGTATAACACCTAATACAGGCACTCCGGTACGAGCGGTCAACCAATCAAGCCCCGGTTCAAGTAGTGAGACATCACCCCGAAAACGATTGATCACAAATCCTTTTACCCGCGCCTTTTCTGACACACTAAGTAACTCATAAGTACCCAGTAGATGGGCAAACACGCCGCCACGATCAATATCGGCCACAATAATAACGGGGCAATCTATACGCTCAGCAAAGCCCATATTAGCAATATCATGCTCGCGCAGATTGATCTCCGCTGGGCTCCCTGCACCTTCAACAATAACCGCTGAAAATTGCTGCTGTAACCGTTGATGACTTTGCACAACTTCAGTTAAAAGCTGCGGTTTAAAAGCATGGTATTCCGTAGCTTTCATATTGCCGATCGCTATTCCGTTCACAATCACCTGTGCGCCTATATCGCTATTAGGTTTAAGCAATACAGGGTTCATATCAACCGAGGGTGCTAGATAACAAGCTTCGGCTTGAACCGCCTGAGCACGGCCTATTTCACCACCATCCGCTGTCACCGCGCTATTTAATGCCATATTTTGCGGTTTAAAAGGGGCCACTGATATCTTATGGCGTGCCAAAATACGGCAAATCGCAGTCACTAAGATACTTTTACCCGCGTCAGAGGTCGTACCTTGTACCATCAATGTATGGGGTGAACTAAATCCGCTCATCTATCTAAATTCCAAATACGGGCATTTATCTGTAGATACATTCTGTTTATATCGACTCTTGTTGCTCATCTATTTCTAATAAAAGATCTTGTAAACGCTCACTATAGTCACCCGGTTCCTGCCATAATCCCCGCTGAGTTGCCTCTAATAACCGCTCGGCAATCTCTTCTAATGCATGGGGATTATGTTGTTCTAAAAACTCGCGATTCTGTGGGTCAAAAACCAAGGCATCAGATACTTTTTCATATTGATAATCAGCAATCAGATTAGTCGTCGCATCATAAGCGAAAAGGTAATCCACACTCGCCGTCATCTCAAACGCACCTTTGTAACCATGCTCCTGCATTGCCCCAATCCACTTAGGATTTAACAGACGGGAGCGAATCACACGATTTAATTCCTCTTTTAAGGTACGTACTTTAGGCTTTTGCGGATTAGAATGGTCATTATGGTAAACCTGCGGCGCTTCACCTTTATACACTTCGACCGCATTGCTCATACCACCTTGAAACTGATAATAGTCATCGGAATCTAAAATATCGTGTTCACGATTATCCTGATTTTGTACGACCGCCTCTAAAGTGGATAGCTGATACTGAAAGGTCTCAGGTACCGCTACACCATCATCCTGCACTACACCTTCTGTACTCTTAACAGAAAAAGTACCGGTATAAGCGTAACCGCCCCAATTGAGATAAGCCTCTGCAAGATCACTCTTTTGCTCCCAGCAGCGTTCATCAATCAACCCTTGCAACCCCGCCCCGTAGGCTCCTGGTTTACTACCAAACACACGATAACTGGCTTGGCGTAGAGCCTCTTCGCTTGATACGCCTTGCTCTACCAACTGCTGCTGGCGTCTCTGTATATTTTGCTGAATAGTATTACTACTACCCGGCTCTTCTAAGGCTGCAATCGCTTGCACTGCGGCATCATATAAGCGCATAACATTAGGAAACGCATCACGGAAAAAACCCGATACTCGTAAGGTTACATCGACTCGTGGCCGACCTAAGAGTTGGCTACTAATTATTTCAAAGTCCACCACCCGATTGGAACCCGGTGCCCAAATAGGACGCACCCCCATCAAAGCAAAAGCTTGCGCAATATCATCCCCGCCGGTACGCATAGTTGCAGTACCCCACACTGAGAGACCTAAACTACGTGGATAATCACCTTGATCTTGCAGATGGCGTTCAACTAAAGCTTGTGCTGAACGCTCACCTATAGCCCACGCAGCAGGAGAAGGTATAGAGCGATTATCAACAGAATAGAAGTTGCGTCCTGTAGGTAAGGTATCTAAACGCCCCCGAGTCGGCGCACCACTGGGGCCCGGATTAACAAATATGCCTTGTAAACCATCCAGTAATGATTGGATCTCTAACTCAGCACTTTGCAGGAGTGCACGATAAAGGGTGGCTTGCACATAGGCGAGCTGCTCTTTAATCCGCGGTAGCTCCGCCAAGTCATCAAGAGACTGGGGCCTTAATATATAATCCTGAATCAGCTGTAGGGCGAGTAGCTCTAAACGTTCGCGAGTATCCGCTTCACTCCGCCAAGGTTGATCAGATATAGCAGCTAAAAGTTTCGGCTTTTTACCTTGCCAGCTTTTCTGTGTGGCCTCTAATGGATCAAACGGATAATCTAGACCCTCTGCAAGATTGAGATCAACAGCGAGGTTATGCAAAATACCTTGAGCACTCGGATCGTCGCCTCGTGGGAGACGTAACAGAGCCACTAAGGTTTCTGCTAATTTGTCAGGGTTAGGCAGTTCACCCAAGATATGTAAGCCATGACGAATCTGCGCCTCTTTAATATCACAAAGGTAAGCATCTAACTCAGTCAAGACCTCATCTTTATCCACTAGATCTGACGCACCTAATTCCTCTAACAGATGCGTATCTTGTACCTGTTTAAGAATCTCATCTCTTAACCACTGCTGACGTTTATCATCCATCCCCATCGCTTGATAATACTCATCCACCAGCCCTTCCAGAACGGCCATTTCGCCATAAGTTTCAGCACGACTCATCGGCGGCATAAGATGATCAATAATCACCGCTTGAGTACGGCGTTTTGCTTGTGCCCCCTCTCCTGGATCATTGACAATAAAAGGATAGAAGTGAGGCATAGGCCCTAGGGCTATATCAGGCCAACAGTTTGCTGATAATGCACTGCCCTTGCCCGGTAGCCACTCTAAATTACCATGTTTTCCCACATGGATAATCGCATCGACTTGGTAACACTCACGCAGCCAAAAATAGAAGGCTAAATAATTATGAGGGGGAATCAGATCTGGGTCATGATAGTTAGCCACTAAATCAATATTAAACCCCCGTGCGGGCTGAATACCGACAAAGGTTTCACCTAAACGAATACCTGACAGCATTAAACGTCCATTCCGGTATTTAATATCCTGTTCAGGACCGCCCCATTGTTCAAGCACCGCGTGCTGAGAGGCTTCAGGTAATTGCCTAAAGCAACGTTGATAATCCGCTAAAGCTATACTCTGCCAACAGGGCAATTGATGAAGTGTATTAGGGTTATTGGTCACAGCACCCAATAAAGCTTGGATTAATTGATCGCCGCTCTCAGGCAAGCTATCAAGTGGATAACCCGCACCCTGCAATGCCTGTAAAATATTCAAAGCAGACGCTGGCGTATCTAAGCCAACTCCATTGCCAATACGGCCATCTTTAGTCGGGTAGTTAGCTAAAATAACCCCTATACGCTTATCACTATTTGCTTTAGTAGACAGCGAGGCATAACGCTTAACTAATTGGGCAACAAACTGCGCCCGCTCTTTATGGAGCTGATAGCGCACAACAGATACTTGGCTATGATCATCGTAATAGGCCTCGCTTTTAAAACTTAAAGCGCGGGTATGAATACGCCCATCCATCTCAGGCAAAACCACTTGCATAGCGATATCACGGCTACGTAAACCTTGCTTATGGGTTTGCCAATCCTCTTCTGTACTACTCGATAACACCAGTTGTAATACTGGCACTTTGCGCATAAAGGGTGAATAAAACTCACTGGGTTGCGAACAAAGATCAGGACTTGCCACCGTATTTGAGGCAAAACCCGTGCTATTGATAATCAAACTCGCCTGACTCTGCTCCAGCAAGGCATTCACTAAAGCTAGCGACTCAGGATCTTTCAAGGAGGTAATCGCCACGGGCAAAGGCTTGATCCCTTGATCTTCTAACTCAGCGATCAACTGATCAAACATCTCTGTATTACCGCTTTGCAGGTGACTCCGGTAAAACAGTAATAACGCCGTCGCCTCACTATCCTGTTTGGCTACATTCTCTGCCCAACGCTGTTGCCACTCATTGAAAGTGGCTTGCCCTAAGGCTTTTATCGATTCTTTTCGTACTGTTTTCTCATCTGTCACCGGCATATAAAGCAGGCACTTAGGTAAAGAGGTAGGTTCATGCCAGCGCAGAGGCAAAGCTAAATATTCACTGCTTAAGGCATTCAGTAAATGCAACGAGTTATCCACACCCCCTTCGCGTAAATAGCGCCAAACACGGATACATTCTGCTTCAGAAACTGAACTGGCCTTAATTAACTGCGGATCTAAGGCATCATCACCAGGCACTATAATCAAGGTTCGAGCCGTATCAGCCGCCGCCCAAGCTTGTAACCGCTCAAACCCATATGCCCAGTAGCTTGCGCCGCCTAAAAGCGATAACACCACAACTTTCGCTTTATCTAATACTTTATCTTCATACAGATCATAGGCCGCAGGTTTTAATAACTGCATCCAATTGGCAAGACGTATATCTGCTAACTGCCCTTTAGCTAAACCATCTAATGGCCCCTGCTCCTGATAAAGAGAGACAGCAGCAGCTAAGGCCCCCAGACTACTGTCTGCGGCAGAAAGAATAACCAGGTCAGCCGGTGTTTGGTTTAAATCGATAATACCTTCATCATCAACAAAACCACCGGGTTGGGCAGCAAGTAAGTGCATAGTTACTGTCGCCTAAACTAAAGCGTCTTCAAGTGCGGCTTTAATAACAGATTCCTCAATCCCTTTGCCAATAAAAACCAATTGCGTTTTAGGCTGATCCGCTCCCCATGGACGGTCAAAATATACATCTAAGCGTTTACCAACGGCTTGTAAGACTTGACGCATAGGTTTTCCCGGCAAAGCTGCAAACCCTTTAGCACGGTAGATATTAAATTCACTTAACAGGCCTTTAAGCGCCACTTGCAACTTATCGCTATCCACCTCACCTAGTGTAATAACAAAGGAGTCAAAGTGATCATGGGCATGATCATGATGTTCACCATGCGCGTGGTGATGATCATGGTGGTTATGAACATCGTGAATACGCTCTTCTGCTGCGGCATCAAGCCCCATCAGCGTATCCAATTCAGCTTCACCATTACTGATATAGGTCGTCTTAACGGCACTCGGTACTTTAGCGCTAATCACCGCTTGAACCCGCTCCCGTTCAGCAGCCCCCAATAGATCATTTTTACTGACAACCACAAGGTCTGCAGCGCTAAGTTGATCATCCAATAATTCTTGTAAGCTTGGATCATGGTCTAGGCTTTCATCGGCTAAACGTTGCGCCTGAACCTGTTGCGCATCATGAGCAAAACGCCCCGCAGCAACCGCTGGCCCATCAATCACCGTAATCACCGCATCAACAGTGCAATACTCTTTAATACCCGGCCAGTTAAACGCTTGAACTAAGGGTTTAGGTAAGGCTAAACCGCTGGTTTCAATAAGAATATGGTCAATATCATCACGACGCTCAACTAACTGTTTCATCACTGGAAGGAACTCTTCTTCAACGGTACAGCAGATACAGCCATTAGCGAGTTCATAGATACCATTTTCGCCACCCGAGGCAGTGGCTTGCTCATCATCACAATCCAGCGGGCAGCTACGTAATAGATCAGCATCAATATCGAGTTCGCCAAACTCATTAACAATTACAGCAATACGTTTACCAGCGGCTTGCTTGAGTACATTAGATAACAAAGTCGTTTTACCGCTACCTAAAAAGCCGGTAACAACAGTGGTTGGGATCTTATTTAGTTGCATTCTATCTACTCTTAAAAGTCGGTTTAGGCTTAAATTCTGTTATATAGCAACGCTTAAACTCAGCGTTTGTCGCGGTTAACTGTGCGTGGTTTTTCAGGTTTCACCTTGGGCCGATAGATATGTGCTTGGTCTTTTGCATAGAGATAGGACTCTTCAAAATCATCACAATCTAAAACATGCCCTACCAAAATTAACGCAGTGCGGGTAAACCCCTTTTCACGTACTTTCTCGACAATATTACTTAAGGTTCCAACCACTTTGTCTTGGTCTGGCCAGGAGGTGCGATAACACACAGCCACAGGACAATCTTCTCCATAGTGGGGGATCAGCTCTTCAACAATTTTATGAATGCGGGTCACCCCTAAGTGAATCGCTAAAGTCGCGCCGCTTTGAGCCAATTGCGGTAACCGCTCCCGCTCAGGAAAAGGTGTTTTCCCCTCATAACGGGTCATAATAATGGTTTGTGACACACCGGATAGGGTTAACTCTTTTTTAAGATAAGCCGCTGAAGCCGCCACAGCGCTAACACCGGGAACCACTTCATAATCAATACCTTCAGCTTCTAAGCGCCTAATTTGTTCACCTATAGCGCCATAAAGTGATGGGTCACCACATTGTAAACGGGCAACATCTTGGCCCGCAGCGTGCGCTTGATGAATGTGCTGGGTAATCTCATCTAGATCTATGCTGGCGGTATCAATAATTTTCTCGGCTTTGCCTTCAACCGAGGCCAGTACTTCACGAGGAATCAATGACCCCGCATACAACACTACAGGGCACTGCTGTAAAATCCGTTGACCTTTTAATGTCATTAGCTCAGGGTCACCTGGGCCGGCACCTATAAAATAGACCGTCATAGTTTTTTACTGTATCCCCGTGGGGTATAAACCCACTCTTTACTGCCGTTAACAATATGCTTAGATTCGCTGTTACCTACACTCACCATGGTGAACATATCCACATCTTTAGCGTCTAGCTGGTCTAACCGAATAATACGGATTGACTCATCTTCACGGGTTAGCTGGCGGCCCAGCAATACAGGTGTTTCGGCTGGGCGATATTGCAATAGAATGTCGCGGGCGCTGTTCAGCTGCCAATCCCGTTTTTTCGATACAGGGTTATAAAATGAGATAACAAAATCACCACTACCTGCACTGTGAATACGCTTCTCTATAGTTTCCCAAGGCGTTAAAAGATCCGACAAAGAAACAGTACAGAAATCATGCCCGAGCATCGCCCCCACACGACTTGCACCCGCCTGCATAGCAGATATTCCGGGGATCACTTCAATCTCAACATCCAGCCATTCGGGATGAGATTCTTTACCTTGTAACTGCAGATCTAGTAACTCAAACACTAAAGTTGCCATGGCGTAGATGCCTATATCACCACTAGAGATCAGCGCAGTGGTTTTACCACTCGCAGCAAGATCTAAAGCTAGACGCGCTCGGCCAATCTCTTCACCTAAAGGCAGATCATGGTGTGTTTTTCCATCACAAACACCGCCCAATAGATCTAAATACAACCCATATGCCACTAGATCACTACTGGCGTTAATGGCTGTTAACGCTTTAGGCGCAACGAGCTGTGAATCACCGGGGCCGGTACCTACTACATATAACTGACTCATCTATCTCTCTAATCTATTTAGTTATTGGGTAATCAACGCATTAACTAGCGTAAGCTCTGGCTATTGCACAAGTCGCTTTAGCGGTTTTCTGTTTATTCATAACCAGTTCCGCTTGTTCAACTAGGCTAGTTTCCAAGGCGATATCGGTCTGTTTTGAATACGCTGCCGCACATTGCAACGCACTATAAAGCGCGGCTGATTCCGCAACCCCGTAAACACCGACAATGCTATGAACATAAGTTGAGCGCGTACTTAATTGCTCTTCAACTGTGCTTAACTGCTGTTTATTCCACGTTAGGAAGGGAATACCAAGCTTGGCAGCGAGTGAGATCAAACCTTGCTCATCTGCTTTTATATCAATACTGCTTAAACAACTGATCTGTTTAATAGACAGCCCTTGCTGCTGTAAAGATTGCATAAACAAACCTTCCAGCTCCGCTTCTGGACAGTTGCGCTCACACCCCATACCTACACTATAAATAGGGTGTAGATAAGCATTAGCTGTAGTAATGACCGGCTCTGCATTAATCAGCTTAGAAACCTGTAATGCCCAATCATTAGCCCCCCCTTCATGCCCTGATAATAGAGGGATAACAAACCGTCCGTTTTCATCTAACACCAGTACCGCGGGATCTGTATATTTATCGGCTAAAACAGGCGCAAGACTACGCATCACAATACCGGTCGCACAGATAAAGATTAAGCGTTCACCTGCCGTAAAATAGGTTTGCACTTGTTGGCTAAAGGGCTGAGGTTTATGGGATAACAGCGCATCATTTAATTGTGCCACCAAGCGTTTACCTAATGCTTGGCCTTTATCCGTCAGACTGATCACACGTATCATTGGTTCTCTCTTCCCTGACCACGCGCCACGACAAAAAGGGAAAAATAAGGACCTGCGACTCGATCCAACCTGCTAAGATCACTGACAATTTTTTGATTATCACGCCCTATATATTCAAGATACTTAGCCTCACCTTGACGACCTGATTGCTCTAATAAGGCTAGAATTCGTGGTCGTGCTTGGCCTGCTTTCATAATAACCAGAGAATCATACTGGTTAAGCCCAGCAAGAATCTGCTCATCACTATGACGACCATTCAATACAGCAAAGGATTCTTTCAACATCGTTAAAGGTTGCGTTAAACAGGCGGCGGCAGCATTAATAGAACTAATTCCCGGTACAACTTCACAACTGTACTCCCCTTGTAAACGCTCTAATAAATAACTAAAAGAACCATAAAAAAGTGGATCACCTTCACATAGAAACACTACATCTAGTCCCTTATCTAACTGTTCAGCGATCGTTTTTGCACCTTGATCGTAGGCTTGATTCGCCAAATTGCGTGCTTTAAGCATAGGCATATAAATGGGAACTTCAGTTTGCCCCCCTACAGCCGATTCGATCGCCTCAAGGGCTATGCGACGGGCCTGTGATTCACCCTGATCATTAGTTAGAAAACTGAGGACATTCGCATGCTGAATAAGCCGCCACGCTTTCACAGTAAGAAGCTCTGGATCACCAGGACCCACCCCTACGCCGATAAACCGCCCTTTAACAACATTCACGACAAGGGTTCCTTTTTAAACAGGTATAAAGTAACCGGTAAGCTGGGACGGTACATAATCTGGCCCGCTAAACGATCACCACGACTAACACTTAATTGGAGGGTTTCATTCTCACTATCTGCCCTCTGGGTGCGCGTTTGATTAAACTGATAATAATCGCACTTGCTCTGTTCCGTCACCGCTGAACCGAGCAAAATCCCCCCGGGAGGAAGTAAGGTCCATATTTGATCTAACAACGCCGCTAACTCACCACCACTGCCACCAATAAAAACCTTATCAGGGGCCGGCAGATCAGCTAATGCTTGAGGTGCTCGACCTTCAATAATAGAAAGGTTACTCACTACCCCAAAACGCTGGCGATTTTGTTCTAAGCAATCAAAACGATCAGAGTGATGTTCTACGGCATATATATCACTATTCGGATTCCAATAAGCCAGCTCTACTGCAACACCACCACAACCGGCGCCTATATCCCAAACACACTCACCTTTAGCCACTTGCAACAAGGAGAGAATCGATAAGCGCACCTCCCGTTTAGTGATCATTCCACGGCCCGCATCCTCTTTATCGGTCACAAAATACTGGTCAGGAATACCAGGGAAGGCAGGTAGAAATCCTTGGTTACAACCGGGTTCAAGTAGTGTTACATGCAAAGAAGCGAACTTAGTGGAACGCCCTGTATTAGAAAGGGTTTGAGCTGTAAACGATCTGATCATCTCCTGTGGATAACCAAGCATTTCACAAACCGTAATTTTGGCCTCAGAAAACCCGCAAGCAATACACTCATTGGCTAAAGCTTCAGGAGTACTGTGTTTATCGGTTAAGAGCAATAAAGGTTGATCTTGACGCAAGCGTGTTCTTAATTTAGATAAAGGGCGCCCATGTAAACTGAGCACTTCAACATCCTGCAAAGCAATTCCTAATCGGTGACAGGCTACTTGCAGACTAGACACCGCAGGATAAAAGGTGAGTAATTCAGCCGAGAAATAACGGCTAAACCAACGACCAATCCCGTAAAAAAGCGGATCACCTGACGCTAAGACTAAAACGGTCCGGCCCTTTACAAGTTGCTCATCAATTAACGCTTTAAGCGCAGATAATTTAGGCAGAACTATGCTTTCTTTACCAACCGGTATTATCTGCTCTAAGGTATCTAACTGCCTTTCTGAGCCAATAACAAGGTCTGACTGATGCAACGCTTGTAGTGCCTCTGCCGATAGATCGGCCTTAGCATTAACACCTAAACCTACCACTTGAATCTGGCCTGTCATTAGTAATACTCCCCACGGATACAACGGAGTAAAGCGTTACAACTGGCCGCACTTACGGCACTACCTCCTTGCCGACCCAGTAACGTAATGCACTCAATACCTAAATTTTGATGCTGATCCCATAAAAGCTGCTTTGATTCTGCCGCTCCAACAAACCCTACAGGCATACCTATAATCAACGCGGGTTTATCTGCTCCCTGCTCAATCAGCTCTAGTAATCTAAACAATGCAGTCGGCGCATTACCTATCACTACAACACTACCCGCTAACTGATCACGCCACAGTTCAACTGCCGCCATAGAGCGTGTTTCACCGCTCGCTTGTGCCAATTCAGCCGCTCGCGAATCATTTAGATAACAAAGTGGCGGCTGATTGATCATACGCTTAGTTATTCCCTGTTTTACCATCTCCACATCACAGAGGATATTGGCTCCACGCGCTAAAGCACTAATCCCTGATTCACACGCCTGTGCACTAAAACAAACACTACTGGCAACCTCTGGCATACCAACACTGTGCACTATTCGCATCACCACCTGTTGCTGCTCACGTGTTAAATTTGCAAGATCCGTTAACGCGCGGATCTGGCGAAAACTTTCTTGCTCAATCGCTTGAGGGTTGATCTCATATATCACAGTCACACTCCAACCCTTTTATTCTCAATCTTATTAACTACGTCATTAACCGAATCTAATAAACAATCCGACGCAGGTAACTGCGGTCGCTCTAACATAAACACAGGAACACCTAATTCACGGGCCGCCGCTAACTTAGCTTCAGTCGCGCTACCGCCGCTATTTTTACTCACTAAAAGATCCACGTCATACTGAATCAATAACTGTTTTTCATCTGCATGATTAAACGGCCCTATTGCTTTTAACCACTGCATCGTCTCGGGCAACTCAGCTTTGGGAGGCGCTGCCGTTCGGATAATCTGCCTTTGCCCAGTCAGCTCTGCTTGCAACTTAAACTGATCAACTAAAGGCTTCTCTATCTGTCCCGCCGTTAAAAATATACTGCGATAAGGCTCTGTTGCTTTGATCAATCCATCCCAATTATCAAACAACTGCCATTGATCCCCTTCTTGAGCCTGCCAGGCTGAACGATGAAAGCGCCAACAAGGAATAGCTAACTCAGCACAGGCAGCAACAGCAGCCGTACTCATTTGCAACGCAAAGGGATGAGTAATATCAATAACTAAATCAAAACCTAATTCCCTTAAATAATGTGTTAACCCGCCCCGTTGAGTAAAACCACCACTAATCACCTCACACGAAAATTCGGGCACGCGGACTAAACCCGCCACACTATAAGTGACCTGTAGCGATTTCAGCAGATCTCTTTTTTCCAGCTCCGCAACGACTTTACGTGCATCAGAAGTCCCGCCAAGGATAAGTATTTTCACTGTAGATCCTCAGCCTTAACATGTCCGACAAACTGCCCTTTACGATCAGTCGCCCACACCTCTAGCTCCATTTCAGACAATCTATCTTTTAACATCCCTTGGGCGGCTATAAGCGCTCTACTACACACCTCCGAGGCCAGATCTAAATGTTGCTCTTGGCACAGTTTCAACACTTCCATGCTGGTATTCGCTTGTAAAATTTTTTCCACCAATATTGTGCCTGCACCAACAGCAACGGCCATCTCAGCTAAATGTTTAAAATCAATACTGGATGCTCGGCTATTAAGATCCATATGCCCCTGCGCCAACTTACTAATTTTGCCAAAGCCGCCGCAAATAGTGACCTTTTCTACTGGCGCTTTCTTTAAATGTTTCAGTAACGCGCCGATAAAATCACCCATCTCAATTAACGCCATATCCGGTAACTGATACTGTTTTTTAATCGCAGCTTCACTAGTACTGCCCGTTGTTGCTGCAACATGGGAGATTCCATTTGAGCGCGCAACATCGATTCCCTGTCGAATAGACGCAATGTAAGCAGCGCAGGAATAAGGCCGCACAATACCGGTTGTACCTAAGATAGATAAACCACCCAAAATACCTAACCGAGGATTCATCGTCTTTAAGGCGATCTGTTCGCCATTCTCAACCCCAACAGAGACTTCAAACCCACCACTGTAGTTATAGGTCTCCGCGCTCTTAATAAGATGTTCCTGCATCATCTTCCTGGGTACGGGATTGATCGCAGGTTCGCCTACTTCAAGCACTAAACCCGCACGAGTGACTGTACCTACACCCTTAGCCGGTTTAAAAAACACACCTTTCTCTGCAATTAACCGCAACTCCACAAACACTGTGGCACCATGAGTTACATCTGGATCATCCCCTGCATCCTTGATGGTTGCAGTGCGAATACCTTGCTCGGTATCGCCCAGTTGTTGATAACTTTCTATTACTAATTCGACCAACTGCCCTCTGGGCAATAACACCTCAACCTTAGCTGGCTGTTTAGTCGCCAGTAATGCCTGAGCAGCAGCCACACAACAAGCAGTTGCGCAGCAGCCAGTGGTTAAACCGCTGCGCAATTCCTGTTTCTGTTCACTACTCTCAGGCCACATATCGCATTAACCTTTAATCCGTTTTTGATTCATACTGACCACTAAAGATAGCGGCAATCGCTTCAGGGTTTGAGGCAAAAAATAGATGTAAATAACTAGCGGTTAGCCCCTGCTCTCTATAGATCGCTTCTCCCGGCGCAGGATGTCGCTGGCGTTTACCATAGGCGATAGGCTCCGGTGTTGCATGACTACGAGAACGGTGATGCGCATGCGCTTGTACAGCCCCTTCTGGCAACATAGCCGTCTGCATTCCTTGGCACCCCCGTTTTCCGCGCATCGCCCCATGACCTGCAATAACTGCACTCATGGGGTATACCTGATCATCCAAATCGGTTAAATCTTCAAGGCAGTAAAGAAACCCACCACACTCAGCCAAAATAGGTTTACCTAACTGATGGAATCTTTTGATCTGCTCTTTAATGGCCTTATTTTCAGACAGTGCTTTAGCGTGCAGTTCTGGATAACCTCCCGGTAACCAGAGCGCATCAGCCTCTGGTAACTGCTGATCAAATAAAGGGGAGAAAAACACTAACTCTGCACCCATCTCCTGCAATAAACGCAAATTAGCATCATAAATAAAGCTAAAGGCTGCATCTTTAGCGATCGCAATCCTTTTACCCACCAACAAAGGTGCCACTGGAGCGATCTCTGCACTAAAAAATTCAACCGCTTCGGGCAGATCAATAATTGCATTCGGCTCGGCCAACGGGCCTTTGATCCACTGAGCACCTAAAGTAAAACGCTGCTCAAGCTCATCGCGCACCTCATCTGCTTGCACTAAACCTAAATGGCGTTCAGGTAAAGCGACCTCAGGATCCCTTGCTAATGTGGCTAATAATGGTAGGTTTTTAGGTAAAGCATCACGAATCAGCTCAGCATGACGTTCTGTACCACAATTATTGGCAATAAGACCTGCAACCTTCACATCATCACGATAGTTCGCCATGCCCACCGCTAAGGCCGCAGCCGTTTGAGCCATCCCTTTAACGTTCATCACTATAGCTATAGGGATATTAAAACGGGCAGCTAGATCTGCACTTGATGGATCACCATCAAACATCCCCATCGCCCCTTCAACTAGAATAAGATCAGCTGTTTGAGCCGCTTCAAATAGTTTTTGCTGGCAATACTTATCCCCAGCCATCCATAGGTCTAGCTGCTCAACATCTTGCCCTGAAGCCTGCGCTAAAATTTGCGGATCTAAATAGTCAGGGCCCGTTTTAAAAACCCGTACCACTTTACCTTGAGTTGTAAAGTAACACGCTAACGCCGCTGTAATAGTCGTCTTTCCTTCACCGGAACTTGGCGCAGAAAGAAATAACGCTGGACACAAAACAGAAGTGGATTGATCGGTCATCAGTATTCAATTCCCGCTTGTGCTTTTACCCCTAGACGAAATGCATGACGCTCATCTCGAATACTACTGATGGTATCCGCTATCTCTTCTAACCCTTCGGGCATTACCCGACCTGTAATCATTACGTTTTGATTTTTAGGCCTATTTTTTAGGGCTTCAATCACTGGAGCTAGTTCAAGGTATTTATATTTGAACATGTAGCTCATCTCATCAAAAACCAGCATCTCATAACGATCATCTTGCAAGAGCGCTTCCGCTATCTGCCAAGCTTTTTCCGCCGCAGCTATATCCTGCTCTTTATCTTGAGTTTCCCACGTAAAACCATGGCCCATCACGTGCCAATCAATTAATTCATGATCACGAAACAGCTTATATTCACCGGTTTCTGTACGCCCTTTCACAAACTGAATCACTGCCGCTTTTTTTCCATGTCCGACACAGCGCGCCATAGTGCCAAAAGCGGAACTGCTTTTACCTTTACCGTTGCCTTTAAGGAGAATTAAAACGCCACGTTCTTCAGTGGCACTGGCGATGCGTTTATCGATCACTTCTTTCTTTTTCGCCATGCGTTCCTGATGGGTCTTCATTAATATGCTCCAGCTAAAGATAAATAGGTTGCGTTTAATGTTTGGGCAAAGCGCGGACCTTTGCCCCGCTTAATCTGACTAAGTTCAGTATCGATCCATACCAGTTCACCTGGGAGCTGAACACCCTTCAGAGAACTACTGCTACGGCCATCAGTCAGAACATAACTGCGGATCTGTAGTTGGGGGTTTTGACGGAGTAATTTTTGCAAATAAACTTGCGCCTCTAAAAATGCAGCACGCATCGGCGTCCCACCGCCAGCACTCAGTTGATCCAACCACTCTCTGAGCTCTTTAGGTGCACGCACCTTTGACAGTAGGCGGTCAACACGGCTATTACCAAAACCAAAGAGCGTAATTTTCTCCCTTGCTATATACGCTTGCTGGGAGATCTGCAGCAGTGCAGCCTTAGCATGAGCAAAGCCCTCTGCTTGCAATGTGGATGCAGAGGTATCTAATAATATGAGATGCAGTATATCGTCTGACTGTTTTTTCGGTTTAAAACGCAGTTTCTCTGGCGGCCAGCTAGGCAGGCTGGATATTAAAGTAGCGTACCAATCCGGCCGTTTGCTCGATTCAGACATAGTCAACGCATTTGGTTTAGAAGATGATCGAGCCATCGTCCCACTTGCTTGAACGGACTCTACATTTAGCGTTATATCAGCCGTTTTCTGCTGCTCCATTTGAGCTGACATTGGGCCCCAATCCCCCTCCCCACCGGAACTCTCTATTGAATTTTTCTGTCCATCTTCACCCCGCTCACGATGACTATCATCCGGTCGTTTAAATCTATGTTGTGTTTGAGGTGATGATGGCGGCTTATTTTGTTCGGAGGAACTAGGCGGCTGTTTATCCGAGGACGTCGGCTTTACCTTACGTCGATGGGCTAACACTAAGGCTTCAACATCATCTATATCTTGCAAAGTAACAGCGGTACGTTGATGAAATGCAGCATTAGCAATTGCAGCCCTATACCAAACAATATCAGCCCTTAAACCATCCACCTGCGCCGCACTACAACGCTCCGCAATTTCGAGCCGTAGTAGATCATCACAGCTGATACTGTTTAGCCGTATCCGTGCAGATTCTATGTGTTTAAGGAGCTGTTCTTGCTCTGCTTTGTAGGCCTCACAGAACTGCTCCCTCTCGCGTTCAAACAGTTCTCGGCGCTTAACAATTTCGACTCTTTCTGTGGGTAGATACTGATTATCCAGATCAACTGACAGTCCAAAACGATCATGGAGCTGGGGGCGTAACTCCCCTTCATCAGGATTCATGGTACCGACTAATAAAAACTCGGAGCGATGGCTATGGCTAATACCATCACGTTCGATACGGTTTACCCCTGAAGAGGCCACATCAAGTAATAGGTCAACCAGATTATCTGGTAGCAGATTAACCTCATCAACGTAAAGCACACCACCATCGGCTTTACTCAGTAAGCCTGGACTAAAACGCACCGTTTTTTCATTGAGTACATGCTCAAGATCTAAAGTCCCGAGCAACATCTCTTCACTAGCGCCTAAAGGTAAGGTCACAAAATCAGCTGATTTTTCCCCCTCATCATCTGAAACAGGTAATAGATCAGCCAATCCTCGCGCCAATGTAGATTTTGCACAGCCGCGCGGCCCACTGATAACAACACCGCCAATAGCAGGATTAATTGCAGACAATATAAGTGCTAATTTAAAATCGTCTTGGCCTAAAACCGCGCTAAATGGAAAACCTGTTTTACTCATCTATCTACCTTTAACATCCCGTTATCCGAGAGGTGATGCCAGATTGAAAAACCTAAGATACAAAAAGGACCACATCCTTTGGGTATCCAACCTTATTGTTTCGGCCAATAAGAGTGATGCTCATCAATCACATATTTATGTCGATGTTTCTGATGCTTATGATAATGGGGGTGGGTATGTGGTTCAGCTCCCTCCCAGCCCTCATGCTCATGTTGATGGTGCTCATCATGGGTATGGGGATGGAGATGCTCCAGTTCGGAATGTTCATGCCAAAGCTCATAGCGATCATGGCTTTTCCAGATAACACTCGCTAACAACGTCGATATGCCAGCCAATACAGCTAACCAAATAAACGTCTGCTCCATACCGAGCACACTGCCCAGGCCACCCGCTAGAAGGTAACCCATCAACCACATCCCATGAGTTAGGGCGAAGTTAGCAGAAAAATAATCATTACGATCACTCTCTTTGCATGACTGACGAACGACACGTCCTGTCGGAATCAAAATCATGCTGCTCCCCACACCAATCAAACACCAAATAGGAAACAAACCTAAGTAACTAGGCCCAACAATGCCTGCCAACAGCGCCACCACGATAATAACACCGCCAAATAACATAACCGGACGATCATGAAAACGTTCTAACAAAGAGGGAAGATAAAGCGCAGCCAACATAGACCCCAAACCAGCAGATACCATCAGTAAGGGCACCTGCTCTTCCGATAAACCAAGAACGCCTCGGACATACACAACACTATTAACAATAACCATCGCACCCGCAGCAGATAAGGCTAAATTAAGCAATAATACGGCACATAGTCGAGGTGTCCTCAGGTAGCTTTTTATACCAAAACTAACATGCTGCCAAAGACCACCACTTCGGTCATTACTCCTGCTACTCGGTAGTTTAGCCATATAGATAAAAACAACCGATAGCGCAAACCCTGCGCCATTAAGCTCAAACAACCACTCATAAGAGGTGAAAAGTATAATAACGGCGGCAAGTGCTGGGCTTAGTAGACTTTCCACCTCCATTGCCAAACGAGAGAGCGACAATGCTTGGGTATACTCTTTCTCATCAGAAAGAATATCAGGCAACAAAGCTTGATACACCGGCGTATAAGCTGCCGCCATAACATTTAACCAGAAGATCACTACAAATAACTGCCAGATCGCGTCACAAAACGGTAACAGTGCAACTAATATCGCCCGCCCCATATTCAAACTAGCTAACCACTTTTTACGCGGCAAACGGTTGGCATAACCACCGACTATAGGCGCTACGCTCAAGTAAGCGACCATTTTAATGGCTAAAGCAACACCTAAGGCTAAACCGGCATCACTGGGCTTAAGATCGAAGGCAAACAGCGCTAACGCTACTGTTGTTAATCCTGTACCTAATAGCGAAACTAGCTGACCAAAAAAAAGCCAGCGGAAGTTCGAATTAAGTAACGGCGTCGCAACAGCAATCATTGGTTACTTTTCTCCACCAACCCGACAGTATCAAGCTTACGTTTCTCTACAAGATTTAACTTAGCCCCTTCTAGCCGGACTTCTCGCGTAGCTAATTGCGCTAAGAAATCACTATCATGGGAGATAATGATCATCGCCTGAGGTAAGGTTTTTAATGTATCAATCAAATGCTGACGCGCTTTACTATCTAATGCATTACTCGGCTCATCTAACAGCAACACTTCAGGTTCCATCGCTAATACAGAAGCTAAAGTAATCATACGTTTCTCACCACCTGATAACTGATGGGTAATACGCTCCTCAAATCCAGCCATCCCCAACGAAGCCAATGTATTAGTAGCAATCTTTAAAGCCTCTTCGCGGCTCTTGCCTAGGTTTAAGGGGCCAAAGGCCACATCTTCTAAAACAGTCGGGCAAAACAGCTGGTCGTCCGGGTCTTGAAACAAAAAACCGGCACGGGCACGCACATCAACAAAGGACCTTTCCTCTTTTCGACTTTCACCAAATGCAAAAATATCACCTGACTTTGCTTTTTTAAGGCCCACTAGTAGATGTAATAAAGTCGTTTTTCCCGCTCCATTAGCCCCCGTTAAAGCAACACGTTCACTCGGATTAAGCTGAAAATCCACATCGTCCAGCACGAGCCCTCGGCGAGGATAGCGATAGCTCAAGCCTCTCACCTGAATCAAAGGGGCTGTAGACTTACCAGACAACTCAGACTCAACCATTGATCGCTCACTCATAAAAAATTTTCATAAAAAGTTAAGCCCAATCAATCCGCATAAAAAAGGAAGGAACAGCGCCATAAAGCGATAATCATGGGTACCTAATGCCATATCATCAAACAGATAAAACTGGCCTTTATAACCCCGACATTTCATTGCATCCATAATGCGTTCCGAGCGCTCCAAAGAGTGTACTAAGAGCATACCAATAAGATAACCAATGGAACGCCATGTATGCATATCAGTTCGTAAAACAAACGCACGAGCCTGCATCGCTCGGCGCATACGTTTATATTCCTGCCCAATCACATCCAAATAACGCACAGTAAAAAGCAGCAAGTGCACAAGTTTATCAGGTACTCGCAAATGAGCTAAGGCATGGCCTAAAGTGGTCGCACTAAGCGTCCCTACCAGCGCCAATAACGACAATACTACCGCATGGGCTTTTAGCAATATCATCAACGCATGTAGAAAACCCGCAGTACTGGCGGATAATCCCGCCACGGTAAATAGCGCTTCACCAGGTGTCGTAAAGGGCAGCATAATGACCAGAAAGATCATAAACATATCCATTGCAATCACTCGCCGCAGCGTCCGCTTTACATTTAATTGAGCAAGCAGAGCCAATAAAAGCCCAACTAATACCCCTAAACTTAATACCCAAAAGCTTTCCGATAGCACAGTTACAAAAGCAAACAACGTCACCATTATCACACGCAGGCGCGGATCGAGCTTATCGATCACAGATAGATCATGCTTAACCTTCTGCCCTTTCCATGAGGTGCCGCTATGCTCTAAAAACTGAGGCATCAGATCAGCCTTTACTCTGCTTATCCAGTTGACGCTGACGCCACCAGATACCTAAACCGCACAAGCCAAAGATATAACCTATTCCCCCCATAATATCTTGCAGGGAGCTTTTCTCTTTGTATGCTGCGATCTCTTTTCTAAGCGGTACCACCTGCTTTGCCACGGCCCGCTCAATCATCTGCTCTAACCCCTGGCTATCAGTTGCTATAGCCCTGGATGCCGACACACTCGGCCCAGCTACTTTATCCGCAGCTGCCTCACTAACCCCCGCCGTAGCAAGGGTGCCAGGCAACTCATCAGCCGGCAAGGTTAACTCCAAAATGTGGCCGGAACTTAAATTGGCATAAAACAGATGGTCGATACGCTGGGTCGCGGTGTAACTAAACCCCCCTTCGTCATTAGTTTCTACACTAGCTAATTCATTTCCCTGCCCATCCGTCACTTTGACAATCGTACCGGGAGCGGCCATATCCCCATTAGAAAACCCAATCTCACCTTCAATCTGGTCACCAATCGCATAAACACCACCAACGACATTATGCGCAGCAACCCCAAGGGAAAGCAGGCTCAAAAACAAGGCACCTATTAACTTAGACAGCATCATAGCTCTCCTTGATATTAAGGAACTCAGGTTTCACTTTACGAATGAGCAACACCGCCGCCGCAGTCACAAATCCTTCAACAATCATCACAGGAATGTGCGCTACAAAGGTCATTTTTGCTGCTAAAAGAAAAGCCTCACCCGAGAGCATTAAGGAGAACGCGACCATCACCGTAGTAAGCACAATCGCTCCAGCGCCGCCAGCAGCACCCCATACAGCCGCCACTTTAGGCGAGCTTGAGCTAATACCCTTCCCACATAGGTAATAAACCATAACAGCCGGCAACGCGATATTAACTACGTTGACGCCCAAGACTAAAAAGCCGCCAAAACCAAAGAAAACAGCCTGTAAAAACAGTGCGACTAAAAGAGCCGGAAAGGCTGCCCACCCTAATGCGAGGCCAATTAAGCCATTCAAAATAAGGTGAACACTGGAAAAACCTATTGGCAGATGAATATAAGAGGCGATAAAGAACACAGCGGATAAGACACCTACCTGAGGTAAGTGATCATAATCCATTTTCTTTAAACCTATAGCAACACCCGCTACAGTTAAAGCCGTCCCTACCTCTAAAATAGGAACAGCTAACACGCCATCAACAATATGCATAGAGCTTGTTACCTAGTTAGACAAATCACTTTGCGCGGACTTATCGGAAGCGCGAATCTCATGCGCTTGCACCCAAATCACCGCATCTTGAGATAACTCTTTACCTTTAAACTCTGTTTTTTCACCTACACCTAATGCTGCAAAACCCCACTGCCCCGCTTTAGGGATACCAAAAGTAAACGTACCGTTAGCATCAGCGAATATAGTCATCGTGATAAAAAGATCGGAGGGAAGATCCATATTCGCTTGTGCAGAAAAACGATTATTCTTCATATCTGGATCATAATTAACATACTCAACCTCAATCTCTGCAAAAGGTACAGGCTTACCTCTGCTTTTTACTACACCGGTAAATGTACCACCCGCTAAAATGCCATAAGGCTTAGTCAATGGAACAATTTCAGCACTTAAACCTAGATCTTTATTCCAATCAGTTGGTAGCGTACCTACATTAACAATGGTTTTAACAATTTGTTGAATATAGGCATCTTCAGACGCTTCAAAATAGGGAGCCATCTGCATCACAAAAAGGTGATCGCCTAAGCCACGAAGCGCCACATCTACTTCGTAAGCGTCACCTGTATTTTCAGCACTGGTCCACTTCGAGGCTTTAACATCCATTAATAGATCAGTTTTTTTACCTTTTTTAACCACATAAAACTGCTCAGGTGGCTCCACGCTCATTACATAGCCGCTATCAGCAGGATGAGTAAAGGGTAGTTTTAGGTTAATTAGTCCACCACGTTCCCGTAATAGATCAGGGGTATACACCATCTGAAAGTGGGCTTGGGCCGTAGAGGTAAAAAGAGATGCGGCTAAACTAATAACCACCAAAGAAAGTACATTTTTAAGCACAAAAAAATCTCCAACAAGTTATGTGTCGGAGTTGGGAGGATAAGTATGTTCAGACCAACTGAACGATTACTCGGTGAAGCCCTCCGCAACACCATGGTAAATATGTTTATCTCGCTGGTATCCGGACTCATTGGCGAAACTGGGCTTATAAAAAACACTGTCTCGGGTATTTCACCTTCCCACATATCACCTAAATAGCACGTATTTAAACGTTAATAAGCTTAATGCAGTGGCATACAAAACACCTTAACCAATTTACCGTTGCGGGGGCAGTGTTGGGATTACCTTTGGCTAATTAAAACCTAGATGCACCAACTTCCCGGATCAAATGATTAAAACCATCTAATCTGCACTTATGTGCGGCAAGATAAGTCGTTAACAATACCCATGCAATCAACACTTTGCAATTGAGCAGTTTTCGTTTTGCTATGAATTTTATACAGCTAAAAATTATCAATTAGCTCCCTATTCATTTTACTTTTATAATGAAATCACACCCATTAACAAAAGATACCTCTATGCTTTACGTTCTTCCTGAAACAACTGGCGATATCATCGTATTACAGGCCAACGACAAACTAACCCAAGAAGACTATACCGAAACATTTATCCCTCTATTTGAACATGTCAAAAATACGCATCCAGAGGTGCGATTACTGATCACATTCGCTCCTGACTTTTCAGGCTTTGAGGCTGGCGCGCTATGGGAAGACCTGAAGTTCGGCGTAGCTCATGCAAATGACCTGCACCGCATGGCCATAGTCGGCGATGCACAATGGATGGATTGGGCAACACAAATATCCAAACGTCTCATGCGGGGTGAGGTACGTCACTACAAACTAACCCAGCTATTAGAGGCTCTACGCTGGATTAATGATGAAGGTGAAGATGATGAACATGAGGAAAAAAAACACCCATTTGCAGGATAAAGTAAGCCGCCTCACAAGCCTAAAAGCAATGGATAAGTTAATTCTCAAATGAAAATTGTAACCTGGAACTGCAATGGCGCATTTAGAAAGAAAGTACCTAATATTGAACTCCTCGATGTCGATATAGTATATCATTCAAGAATGCGAAGACCCCGCCCAATCAAGCAACGAATACCGTAAGTGGGCGGGCGATTATTTATGGGTAGGGACTTCAAAACACAAAGGTATTGGGATTTTCCCCAAAAAAGGAAACACCGTTAAATGCCTCAAGTGGGAAGGTGAATTTAAAATCCCAAACCTAAACGCCAATAGCCAGTCTACTCACTGGAAAACATCAGACTTAAATTTATTCCTTCCCTTTCTTATTAATGATGAAATCACAGTTCTGGCTGCTTGGACCAAAGGCAACAATTCTCCAGTTTTTGGCTATATAGGACAGCTTTGGAAATTTATACAAATACATAGAAAGGAACTAAGCCATCAAAAAACAATGATTTTAGGTGACTTAAATAGCAATGCAATTTGGGATAAACCAGATCGTTGGTGGAACCATAGCGATGTCATTTCGGAGCTAAAAGAGATTGGAATAAGTAGCCTATACCATAGGCAATTTAATGAACCCCAAGGAGAAGAAACAACTCCAACTTTTTTCCTACAACGAAACAAAGAAAAACCCTACCATATTGACTACGCCTTTATGTCTCAAGACATACTAGAAAAAGCCAGCATAGCTATCGGCCAACGAAAAGACTGGATTGGTGTAAGCGACCATATGCCATTAAGCATTCAAATTCATACTTAAAAAAAACAACCTGCCTAACTCACAGTACCGCATATTAAACAACAAACGTCTGTGCCTCCCCCCCAATAAAGCGTATAGTGGCTGAGTACACTCTCCTCTATCGAGCCTACTGGCTAACACGCCTCTATCCTCCTTATTGATCCTCTAGATTGTTTACGAGCAACTAGAGCAGACTCTTGCACCCACTGTTTGCGTTTCTCTCTTTGAATGAGAAAAATCAGATAATTAGCTTAACTCTGTTCCTTTGAACAAAGTGATCTTGCTCACGCTCTTTGCGTGATCGGTGCGCCTTTGATTTATACCTATTCCTACTTAGGAGCACCATGACTACAGATACTGAGAAAAACAAAACACTCCAACCTGCCATTATTTCCTATGTTAAAGATCTACCCAATATATGCTCACTTGCCGGATTAGCTTGTACACTGTTAGCGATCTACTTCAGTATCATTGGCGTTTTTTATGCGGCAATGATCGGCATGATCTGGGCCGTGGCGTTTGACTGGGCCGATGGATTAATAGCACGCAGAATGAAAGGACGCACAGGCAGTGACCGCATGTTTGGAGGTCAGCTTGATCTCGTCATCGACATTGTCAGTTATGGCGTAACCCCCGCTATTCTTTTGCTGAGCTATGGCCAATTTAATCCCATTTTTCTACCCATCGCTTTTATCATTCTTGCTGCCAGCGCTATACGCTTAAGCTACTTTAGTACTTTTGGTTTATCTGATGAGTCTAAATACACAGGGCTCGCACTGGATAACAATAATATTCTATTAGTTTTTATCTTCCTTTTAGAAAGCCTTATTCCAAGCGAGATATTCAGCGCTATCTTCTATATTAGCGCCCTATTGCTGGCCATATTCAACGTGTCTCAAATTAAGACCCCTAAACTTTCTGGCAATCCCCGCAATGTTATTTTACTTACTATTTATACGCTTGTAATAACAGCCACTTATACGTGGAAGCTTTTCTAAAAAACCACGGCACACATAAAACTGTCGTTAACACTCGACACTGATTAATAATTTTTCCCAAAGGCTAAATAAAATATGATTGTATATACCGTTGGTACGTTTGATTTATTACATGTTGGACATCTTGCTTTACTTGAGTACTGCAAATCCTTAGGCGTAGGCGTCGCCTCAGATCGTGTTGTAAATTCCTATAAACCTAACGTTCCTGTTATTCCTTTAGAACAGCGAATGGAGATGCTAAGCGCTTTGCGCTGCGTTGATATAGTGCGCCCTTACGATGAGCTTGAATATGTTTCCGGTTGTGAAGCATTAAATGCAGATATCTTTGTAATTGGTGAAGATTGGGGAAAAGCACCTCATAATCTTGCGGTTGAATCTTATCTAAAATCAGCAGGCAAGCAGATTCGTCAAGTACTGTATAACCCTCGCACATCATCAACCACTATTAAGCAAAATGTTATGGCTCAATCTAATCCAGTAAGAAATCTAAACCAAGCTAACATAGCCCTCGCATAACCGTAGCATTAAGAGCAATACAGCGTGGCTTTTGGGTAGCGTGAAGGGCAATAAGAGAGAATTATTGCCTGATAGCACGTTTCGCAAGCCACGATTACGGCTATGTTTTAATATAGCCACCTCGCAACAGATCGCTCTGGAACCCTCACTAACCTTATTATTTCCACCTTATATTTTATATACTCATGAAAATAATATAGGTATAAAGCTGGTGGGAACTCCGCGCTACATTGATGGGAGGTGTCTTGACTCAGAGCATCACTTTTAAAGTATTCACTATATGGCTGAGCATACTATTACTGGCAATAGTCAACGGTACTGTTCGTGAAACTTTTTTCATTCCCATGCTAAGCAGTAACACTGGACTTATGCTAAGTGGCGTAACTTTAGCTCTAGCTATTATGTTTGTTACCTACGCTACTCTACCTTGGATTGGACAAAGACAGACAACAACCTATCTATTAATTGGCTTCAGCTGGCTCAGCATGACCTTAGTTTTCGAGTTCATTTTTGGACGAATCCAAGGTCAATCTTGGCCTCAGTTATTTGAAGCGTATCTGTTTAAGGAGGGAAATATTTGGCCTATTGTTTTACTTACAACTACATTTTCACCTTATTTTTCAGCTAAAATAAGAGGCTGGGTATGAATTAGCTAACGTCAAGTATCTAAATATAATTCTTAGATCACTCAATTAGCTTCTATTTATTTCGCCACCATTTACATAAAATACAACAACTTTTCCCAAAACGGCTTTCAGTTTAGATCCCCTATACGCGACACTTCATAAGTCGAGTTATAACATACAGCGCCAGCACAATAACCATCTTGGAGTATTAAATGAGTATCAGAAACACCGCTGAAAACTACGGCTCTATAGCAAAATGGTTACATTGGATGACAGCGATTCTTTTTTTAGGCGCTTATATCACTGTCTACTTTCGGCGCTGGTTTACCGAGGACAAAACACCTGAAAACTGGACGGTGCTTCAGCTGCACTTTTCTATTGGTGTGACCATTGCTGTCATAGTCGCACTGCGTATTATCTGGCGTATAACTAACCGCAAACCTAATCCAGAACCAGGTACACACTTAGAACATCAAGCTGCCCGTGCCGGCCACTATGCACTATATGCCATTATGATCATCATGCCTCTCACGGGCTATTTAGGCACTGGAGGTGCTACGGAATACTTCTTTTTATTCGATATACCTAAGTTTGAAGATACCCCTATCTTCATATCTTTAGTGCAGGAGAATTTAGGACTCACATTTAAAGAGTTCGAAAAACCGGTCGACTTTATCCACAAAGATATATTCGGCGCTTGGTTAGTATGGATTCTAATATTGGGACATGTTTTAGCAGCCTTGTACCATCACTTTGTAAAACACGACAGAACCGTACTAAAAATGACATCGGATAAATAATAAAAGACAGGCTAAAAGTAATCACAATGGTATTCCATGTGAGCTACAGTGGTGCCAGTAATCGGTTAAAATATAACACAAACGAATAGAATAACGGGTTCTCATACCTTAGGTATAAAACCATAATAATCAATGAGATAAAAAGAGAGCACCTATGAATAATGACCGCGAGGTTATCGCACGACTGCGTCAACGTATTCCTACATTCGAGTGTACACCGGGCTGCCATGATTGTTGCGGGCCGGTGACCACCTCATCGGAAGAGATCTCTCGCCTACCGGTTAAATCGGATGCCGAACATGATGCAGCCTTAAAAGAGTTTAATTGTGTCCACTTAGGTCCCAATGGCTGCACCGTCTATGGGGAGCGCCCTCTCATCTGTCGATTATTTGGCACTACACCCAATATGGCCTGCCCTAACGGTTGTCGACCGCAAGAGATGGTTGAGCCAGAGATTGAACGTGAAGTTCATCACTATATTGCGACCACTCGACAAGTTTTAGTTTAGCCACAGACACTACAAGGTATATTTATACACGGTAATATCTTTGTCTTAATGCCCCTTTAATTGAGCTGCAGCAACTAATCCTCAAGACAACGAGCCTGCCAACATCGTATAATTACGACTTTACACCTGTCATATTCATGCATATTCGATCCTATCAACCATCCGATTATATTGAGATAGCTAATCTATTTCATAAGTCTGTGCACGCTATCAAGCAATCGTTTTACTCAAAAGAAGAGCTAGAGGCTTGGGCTCCTACACCACCTGACTATACTGGCTGGAAGGCGCGCTTATTGGAGAAAAAGCCATTTGTAGCGCTGAAAAACAACGGCATTATTGGCTTTATAGAACTAGAGAGCGATGGACATATCGACTGTCTCTACGTACATCCTGAGCACCAAGGTTCCGGAATAGCCAGCCAACTCTTACAACACCTACGCATGGTCGCTCAAAAGAAAAAGATAACTCGGCTTCATGTAGAAGCCAGTAAAGTTGCTATGCCCTTCTTCAAAAAATCAGGCTTTACACTCACCAAAGAAAACCACATCAATTTACGAGGACAGTCATTACTAAACTACTCTATGTCTTCAAATACCCAGCCTTAACACAGAACACTAAAACCGTTTTGTTAGCTGGATAGGTTAACGCCAGCTCTGGACACAAATGTTACACATTATCGTTATTGGCAATCACGTTAATTTGCCTAAGTTATATCGGAAGGACTCACAATGAACGCACTAAAAATAAGTTTTGCGGGGTTATTGTTAGTTTTAACAGCCCTATGGTTACTAGCTGACACTTTCATCCCCGAACCTTTTACCTATTTCTCATTTCGCTCGGTATTTATTCAGTACACTGGCGTAATAGCCATATGCGCAATGAGTGTGGCGATGATATTAACCCTGCGATCAACATGGATGGAGAAACAACTACACGGGCTAGATAAGATGTACCGACTACACAAATGGTTAGGTATAACAGCGCTTGTCACCTCAATTCTCCACTGGTGGTGGGCAACGGGGACTAAATGGATGGTCGGCTGGGGCTGGCTTGTCAAACCTGCGCGAAAATCCTCGGACCCACAATCACTCCCCTTTTTAGAGCAATTATTCAGAGATCAACGCCATCTAGCAGAATCTGTCGGTGAATGGGCATTCTATGCCGCAACAGTGCTTATAGTGTTAGCACTAATAAAACGATTTCCTTACCACCTATTCCGTAAAGTACATAACTGGCTTGCTGTTGCTTATCTAGTACTCGCCTTCCATACCTTAATTCTTACCAAGTTTAGTTACTGGCTTCAGCCGATTGGTATCATCATCGCCCTTCTACTCATGGGCGGTACACTATCGGCGATATTAGTGATGACTGGCCGAGTTGGACAGGGACGCAAAGCACAAGGCGTTGTAGACTCACTTACCTATTACCCTAGTTTAAGAATTATTGAATGTACTATTGATGTAAATCGCGACTGGCAAGGACATATGCCTGGACAGTTTGCCTTTGTCACCTCAAAAAAAAGAGAGGGTGCTCACCCCTATACAATTGCCTCAGCATGGGATGATAAAGAACAAAAATTAACATTCATTACCAAAGAACTAGGTGATTGGACTAGTCGGTTACGTGATTGGTTAAAAGTCGGCCTACCCGTTACGGTTGAAGGCCCCTACGGCTGTTTTAACTTCAGTGACAGCAACCCTCAACAAATTTGGGTTGGAGCAGGTATTGGTATTACCCCTTTTATTGCACGGATGAAGTATCTTGCTAAAGTCCCCGGTACACAACAGATCGATCTCTTTCATGCCACCAGCGATTTCGATCAAACAGCAATGGACAAACTCAGCGCCGACGCAAAAGCCGCCGGTGTACATTTGCATCTCATCCTAACCCCACAAGATGGGCGCTTAACTCCCGAAAAAATTCGTCAAGCCGTACCTAATTGGCAATCCGCCAGTCTTTGGTATTGCGGCCCCGCGCTTTTAGGCCAAACGTTACGTAAAGACTTTCAAGCCAAGGGCATACCCTCAAAAAATTTCCATCAAGAACTTTTTGATATGCGATAACCCCGTATTTCAAATGAGCCTGATTAGCTTTCTAGATCAGGCTCATAATCCCCTATCCATAGCCTCTATACATAGCCTCTATACATAGCCTCTATACATATAGCACCGATAAAACGCTCTCAAAACAGAACACCTAAATATAAGATATAACTAATATGATATATACTTAACATAAAGCTATATTTAGTGATGGTTTAGGCTGAGTTAGCTGACCAATCCGGTCGCTTAAAAAACAAAATATGGCAAATAAAATGCCATATATGTCACAAACAAACTGATATATAAGCTAAAAAAACGGCCTAAGTTGACAAGATCTCCACAAAGAACCTTTAGTTATATACAAATAACACAAAGGAATATAACTGGCATGTAATCTGCTTTAAGTATTTAAAGATAAAACATAACAGCCAGCTCTGATCAAAGCAGATACGCCTATTAATCATAGACTCTCAGCCCTTTCAAGAGCCTATAAAGTATTTATAAAAAGGTGATAACTATGCCCATTAATCGTCGAAATTTACTTAAAACCGGAGCAGCCCTAGGTGTTGCCGGGGCGTTTGGCTTTGGTGCTTGGGAGTTAAGCAAAACTGACACAAAAGCAAAAATCCTTATTACCGGTGGTGGTGCGGGTGGTCTTGCCTTATCAAATAAGCTGCTACATTATTTTAATGGCGCAGAGATCACTATCGTAGATCCACGCGGCTATCACTGGTACCAACCGGGGCAAACATTACTCTTGGCCGGTGCTTATAAAAGCAAAGATAAAGTTATCGAAGATAATGAAACCTATTTAGACAGCCAAGTAAAATGGATTTCAGAAGCCGTAAGAGAGTATAAACCTGATAATAATCAAGTTATTACTTCATCAGGACAGGCACTCAACTATGACTACCTCATTGTTGCTACAGGCTTAGAACTACGCTACGACATGATTGAAGGCTTAGATATCAACGAAATTGGACAAGGCAATATCGCGAGTATTTACCTAAGCCCTGAAGCGGGTATCGCCAGTCACAAGCAAGCGCTAGCATTTGCACAAAGCAAAGGTGGCCAAGCTCTGTTTACTCGCCCCCAAGGAGCCATGAAATGTGCAGGCGCTCCAATGAAAGCAACAAACCTAATAGAGTACTTTGTGCGCCAAGCAGGACAAAGAGACGCGTTTAATTTCGAATACTTCACCGCTGAAAACTATTTATTTGCAGTTAAAGCATTTGATAAACGCTTACAAGAGATTTGGGCTGAGCGACAAATCACTCCAAATTATGAGCAGACACTAACCTCATTGGACAGCGCAGCCCATACCGCAACCTTTACTTTAGCTGATAATTCACAACGTACTATGGATTGGGACTTCATACATATAGTGCCGCCTATGACAACGGTAAAAAGCTTACGGGAGTCAGAGTTAGTGGATGAAACAGTTTTTAAAGGATATTTAGAGGTCGATAAATACACACTACAGCATAAACGATACCCCAATGTGTTTGGCCTAGGCGACACTGTAGGTACACCTATAGGAAAAACAGCGGCCTCAGTTAAATCTCAATTACCGATTATTGCCAAAAACTTACAAGCATTAATCACAGATCAGCCATTAACCGCTCAATGGAATGGTTATACATCTTGCCCCATGATCTTAGATGTTGGCCACGCCATGCTTTGGGAGTTTGATTATAGCCTAGAGCCCATGACCACATTACCCTTCCCGGTTGTAGACCCTCTTGATAAAAGTGAAATCGCTTGGGTTATGGAAAAGTCACTTATACGTCCCGTATATGATGTGATGTTGCACGGTTACACCCCAGTTTAAAGTAAAAATCGAGCATCAAAGTTCGAGAAAAGAACAGATTAAAAGAACCTTAGCGCTGAATATGTCTAAAAAAAAGACTATTCGACCCAAAATGGCGAGGCGTATACTTTATTTTCTTTTAACTTATTAAGTTACAAGGAAATAACTGGCACGGCTTCTGCTTAATTAAGATTTATCACATCTACATAGCCGAATGAACCGGCAATAAGTAAAGGTATTAATTATGGTATCTGAAACTGTTGTGGAATTATCACGGTGGCAATTTGCCTTAACCGCGTTATACCACTTTCTTTTTGTCCCACTAACATTGGGACTCTCTTTCTTGCTAGCCATCATGGAATCTGTTTACGTGATGACAAACAAGCAAGTATACAAAGATATGACCCGTTTCTGGGGTAAGCTCTTTGGTATCAACTTCGCTCTTGGTGTTACGACTGGTCTAACGATGGAATTCCAGTTTGGTACCAATTGGGCTTACTACTCTCATTATGTAGGTGATATTTTTGGAGCGCCCTTAGCCATAGAAGGTTTAATGGCCTTTTTCCTTGAGTCGACCTTTGTTGGTTTGTTCTTTTTTGGTTGGGATCGACTAACAAAAGTACAACATTTAGGGGTGACTTGGCTTGTTGCTATAGGCTCCAACTTCTCAGCTCTGTGGATTTTGATCGCAAATGGCTGGATGCAAAACCCAGTCGGCGCGTATTTCAACTTCGAAACTATGCGTATGGAGATGAGTAGCTTTGCAGAAGTGATTTTTAACCCTGTCGCTCAAGTTAAGTTTGTTCACACTGTATCCGGCGGTTATGTCACAGGGGCTATCTTTGTACTTTCTATTAGCGCTTATTACATGCTAAGAAATAAAGATATGGGCTTTGCTCGCCGCTCTTTTGCAATCGCATCAGCGTTTGGTCTCGCCTCTGTCATGTCGGTTATTCTCTTAGGTGATGAAAGCGGCTATGAAATAGGCGAAGTGCAAAAAGTTAAACTGGCAGCAATGGAAGCCGAGTGGGAAACCAGCGAAGCACCCGCACCCTTCACTCTCTTTGGTTTACCCAATGAAGAAACCCAAGAAACCGACATGGCTGTACGTATTCCCTACGTACTCGGTCTGATCGCAACCCGATCAGTCGATGAAGAAATCATGGGGATAAAAGAGTTAATTGAGCATGCTGAAGGTCGTATTCGTAACGGCATCAACGCTTATGCTCTATTGATGAAGCTGCGTAATGGTGAAGATACGCCAGAAAACCGAGCAGCCTTCTCTGCTGTTAATCATGATCTTGGTTATAGCCTGCTCCTCAAACGCTACACGCCCGATGTTGTGGACGCGACTGAAGAGCAAATAAAAGCAGCAGCTAAAGATACAATTCCGAAGGTTGCACCAATGTTTTGGACCTTCCGCGTAATGGTAGCTTGCGGCTTTACAATGCTGCTTCTGTTCACCCTATCGTTTTACTACACAGCCCGTCGCCAAGAGTACAAAAAACGTTGGTTACTTAAATTCGCAATGTTTGCACTCCCTCTACCTTGGATCGCAAATGAAATGGGCTGGTTTGTTGCAGAATTTGGGCGTCAACCTTGGGCGATAGGTGAGATTTTACCGACTTATGTTGCGACCTCAACGCTCAGCGAAACTGACCTATGGATGAGTATTTTCGGGTTTGCGGCGCTTTACTCCGTATTCCTTGTGATTGAAGTGTTCCTCATGGTTAAGTACATCCGCAAAGGCCCAAGTGCTCTAGGTACCGGGCGTTATGATAACGAACCTTCGCTAGATGAAAATAAAGGAGCAGCTCAACATGTTTGATTATGAAACTCTGCGACTCATTTGGTGGTTACTGATCGGCGTACTACTTATCGGATTTGCAGTCACTGACGGCTTCGATATAGGTGCTGCCATGCTGATACCCCTGCTCGGTAAAACCGATACAGAACGACGTGTCATCATCAACACTATTGGGCCTCACTGGGATGGAAACCAAGTTTGGTTTATCACTGCCGGCGGCGCTATTTTTGCTGCGTGGCCTTTAGTCTATGCCACTGCATTTTCTGGCTTTTACTGGGCAATGCTGCTCGTCCTTTTTGCTTTATTCTTTCGCCCTATAGGTTTTGAATATCGTAGTAAAATGGACAGTAAACGCTGGCGTAATAACTGGGATCTTGGTTTATGCCTAGGTTCCTTTGTTCCCGCCCTTGTATTTGGTGTGGCATTTGGCAACCTATTTTTAGGGGTGCCCTTCCACTTTGATGAACTAACCCGTTCAACTTATACAGGCTCATTCTGGGCACTGCTTAACCCATTCGCATTGGTCTGCGGTCTTGCAAGTGTCGCAATGCTATTACTCCATGGCGCAGTCTGGTTACAGATGCGCGCAGGGGGTGATGTTCAAGTTCGTGCGCAAAAATACGCATCATTACTTGGGCCTGTATTGGCCGTGCTTATGCTAATTGCGGGTGCTGCTATTATGTGGATGATCCCAGGTTATGAAATTACCTCTGAGGTGATCTCTGACGCAAGTTCAAATCCACTAAGCAAAGAGGTGGCTCAAACCGAAAACTGGTTAGGTAACTTTACGACGCTACCTGCTTTATGGCTATTAGCCGCAGGAAGTGTGGTCTTACCACTACTGGTTAGTCTCTTGGCAAAATATGGAAAAGCGGGATGGGGGTTTACCTTCAGTGCAGTCAATATTACTGCGATCATTTTACTAGCGGGCTCCACGTTATTCCCGTTCGTAATGCCCTCTTCAACTGATTTGGCAAGCAGCTTAACCCTTTGGGATGCAACATCAAGCATACTTACACTAGAGATAATGTTCTGGGTAGCCATGTTCTTTGTGCCTATCATTTTGATTTACACCTTGTGGGGGTACTACAAAATGTGGCGCAGAATCGAACCTGAATTTATTGAACAGAACAGCGTTTCTAATTATTAGGAGAGATATATGTGGTACTTTGCTTGGATTTTAGGCGTCTTACTGGCATGTAGCTTTGGTATTATCAACGCTATGTGGCTAGAAAATCACTTCGACGAAGAATAGAAAAACATTTAAGGGGCTAACCTCATGTTAGCCCCCTATAAATCATCCTATTTATAGGGGAAGACTAAACAAGATTCAGTACCTTTGAATTAAGCACGGTCACTCCCCCTCTTTTAACTTTCTATACAAAGTACGCAGACTACATCCAGCAATCTCTGCGACTTCGGACTTATCAGTATAATGAGCCAGAAGCTGTCTAATATAAGCCTGCTCAACCTCTATCAGACTGCAACGAGCATGTGCCAACGCCAACAATCCTTGTGGTGTATTTTTAGCATTCTCTGGCACATAAAGGCTCAATGCCAAAGCCTGCTGCAGAGTCGCAACATTGATCTCTGGTCTATCACTGAGCACAACGGCTCGTTCAAGAATATTTTTCAATTCGCGGATATTACCTGTAAATGGCTGCTTCTCCAGCAACGCAATAGCCTCGTTATCAAGCCTAAGAGGCGAACCGCTATCAATCCTCAACAAAATACTTTTGACCAGCAAAGGCAGATCATCTTTACGCTCCGCAAGCGAGGGCAATCGAATGGGGAAGGTACTAATACGATGGTAAAGATCCTCACGAAATTCATTCGCAGCAACCATCTCTGGAAGATTTTTGTGAGTAGCACAGATCAACCTAAAGTCAGCCTCATAGGATTGGCTCTCCCCTACTGGGCGAAATGTTCTCGTTTCAATCAAACGCAGCAATTTAACCTGCAGATGCAAAGGGATATCGCCCACCTCATCAAGAAACAGAGTCCCTCCTCGTGCAGACTCCACCAAACCTTTACGGTTATTCGTTGCCCCCGTAAAAGCCCCTTTAATATGGCCAAACATTTCACTTTCAAAAAGTGTGTCGGTCAAACCAGAACACTCAACCGTAACAAAAGGCTTCCGAGTACGCTGACTCACATCATGCAGAGCCAGTGCAGCCAACTCTTTACCACTACCCGACGGCCCGGTCAGCAAGACACTAGTTTCCGTTTTACCTACTCGCTGAATCAGGTCGACCAGTTTATTGAATGCAGGGCTTCGCCCAATCATTTTATTGGCGATAGGTTCAGCACTCACTTCACTGACGGGCTTCATTACTTCAATAAAGTAACGACGTTCCTGTTCATCAGTAATAGGAGTGGTCTCTATGCGCATATGCTCTTTGCCTTGCGCCGTATTATGAATATGCAAAACACTCGAGGTAGAGCCACTCTCAAGCGCAGCTTTCATTGGACAGCTCTCACCCTCCATATCACAAGGCTGTTGATAACCGTGAGACAATTCATAACACTTAGCATAACCATCCCTAGGCAAGAGCTTAAAACGATGAGTATAGTGTTGGTTAGAGGCCACTACATTATAGTGTTCATCCAAAAGCACCGCAGGCTCATGGTAGCTCTCCAAAACATTAGTGATGGATGCAAGCCAGTTATTATAGGTCATCGTTTCCACCCCAAAATTTGTCAAAGATCTGTCAATAATGACAAAAACCTACTTTTAGAGCTAGCATAAATAGCCAAACATTAGAGTTAACACATAAACCATGGGTAAAGAGTCTCAAAAAGTACAGTTTAAAGACGCAGCCGATCTGCTTCGCCAATTTAGTCTGCATGGCAAACGGGAAAACCGGTTGTCTATACTGCTTGGTCTTCTGCAAATTGCTATGACAATTCTATTTGCGTTTGTCGTGGCTGATATTTTAGATAACGCCCTATTTCAACCGGAGAAAACACTACCCACTGCGCAAGTTTGGCTTGTCTTAACGCTGACTTTATTGACAAAAGCCGTAGCGACCTACCTGCAAAACAACATCGCTAATCAGGCTAGCATTAAGATACGCAGTCAATTACGGCAATTTGCACTCAAACATTGCTTTACCCTTAATATTCGACTTTTCCCTCGATTTAAGACCGCGGAGCTTAGCAACCTGCTCAGTACTGAAATTAATAGCCTCCGGCTCTACTTTGCGGATTATAGTGCGCTAAAATATTTAGCGGTTTTGATGCCAATTGCGGTAATCATTGCAGCGGCTACCGTTAACTGGCTAGTACCTATTATATTGGCATTAACTGCCCCATTAGTGCCTTTATTCATGATTCTAGTAGGGAAAAAAGCAGGGCAAGCAAGTCATGATAATCTCCAACAGCTTAACCGTCTTGGCAACTTAATGTCTGACCGGCTAAAAAATCTACAAGCACTCCAACTTGCCGGCACTACAGAGCAAGAAGCGGATAAATTATTCCAAAAGTCAGAATCATTCCGCGAAACCACCATGAAAGTATTACGTCTCGCATTTTTATCAAACACTATACTTGAGTTTTTTAGTGCCATTAGTGTGGCATTGGTCGCTGTTTATCTAGGCTTATTTTTTCTTGATAAATATCAGCTGGGGAGTTGGAGCGATGACCTGAGCTTGAGCCAAGGTGTATTCCTCCTGATGCTTGCGCCTGAATTTTACTTACCTTTGCGTCGTCTCGGCACCCTATATCATGCAAAGGCGGATGCAACGAGCGTTGCCGAACATCTTCTCACACTAAATAAGCTTGCTTCTCAAATACCAGGCAGCGAATTAAATGTAGAACAACAACCTCTTCCAAAAATAGGCCGTTTACAACTTGATACAGTTCAAGCGGGAGCTAAAGAGCGACCTCTTCATACGCCTATATCTATTACTCTAGAGATGAAAGATCGAGTGTTACTCAACGGCCCCTCGGGTTCAGGTAAAACAACACTGCTAGATACCTTGGCGGGGTTATATCCTCTTCATCAAGGCAAGATAAAACTTAATGAGGTTGAACATAACATCTACCAACATCCAGACTGGCAGCAACAAATTGGCTATATGACCCAAACCCCTGAACTACTGTTCGCCAGTATTCGAGAGAATCTTTGCCTTGGCCGTGACTTCTCAGATGAAACACTATTTCAAGCCCTCAAAGACGCACAAATAGAGGAGCTTATTAGCTCACTCCCCGGCGGGCTGGATTATATAATTAGTGATCAGGGTGGCTATCTATCAGGTGGGCAAGCACAACGTATCGCTTTAGCTCGCGTTTTTCTGCACAAACCTCGTTTATTACTTTTAGATGAGCCCACCGCCAACCTTGATGAAGCAACCGCTCAAGCTTTTATGTTGCAATTAGCCGCCTATGTGGAGCAAGGGGGCATGCTCATCATGACCAGCCACCGGCCCACAGATCAACACTTTTTCAATAAAGTCATTACTATGCAAGCCCTAAGAGAATCACATGAATAATGTCAAACGGCACTATTTAAAACTACTCCGGCAAGAGTATAAAATGGCTTTGCTTGGGGTTCTTCTTGCCGTAATTACTGCCTATTCAGGTATCGCTCTACTCGCGGTTTCGGGCTGGTTTATCAGTGCTGCAGCCTTAGCTGGGCTAAGCGCCGTGGCCGCACACTCTTTTAATTTCTTTGCCCCAGGCGCTATAGTCCGCGGCTTATCTATGTCACGAACCGCAGGGCGCTACGGCGAGCGTTTAAGTAGTCACGAAGCAACCTTTAGAATCATCTCTAATTTGCGGGCAGATCTATTTCGTCTCATTAGTCGCTTGAACTGGAACGAACAACAACTTAATCGCCACGAAACCTCCAGCCGTCTCTTACAAGATATTCAAAATATCGAAGCGATCTATCTCTCCGCAATACTTCCTGCTGCAGTCAGCTTTTTGGTTATGGTCGCCTATTTAGTAACTTTATATCTAGTACTACCAGCGTTAATACCATGGGTTATCATCCCTTTAATATTTGCAACGTTTGTTATGCCTTGGCTGTATAGCCATCGCGTCTTACAATCTGAGTCCACTTTACATAAACGTCACAGCGAACAATGGTTATCTGCCAGTGCATTATTAAGCAATATGAGAACACTGACTCTATTTAAGCGCCTAAAACACAGTGGAGAATACCTACAAAAACAGGCCCAAGAATCCGATAACTACGAATCCATGGCAGTACAGCGCCAACAACAAATATTACTACTCACCCAAGCCATTCTGATTATTATGACCGTACTCATATTTTGGCAGGGTTTATTAGCTTTCCAGCAAGGTCAGCTTGAAGGCGCTTATGCCTTTATGCTCCTGTTATTAACCTTAGGCAGTGCTGAAGTATTACTTAATAACTGCCCAGCTCTAGCAAACCTAGGTCTTGGTTTAGCCGCATTAGATCGCCTCCAAGACAACCTCACGAACAACACAGAAACACTCGACAAACGGACTTTCACGCAAACGGATTCCAGCACTATCGGCCTGCACATCAACCAGCTTAATTACCGCTACCCACAGCAAAAAGCTGACATATTTAAGCAGTTTAATCTTAGGTATGATGGACCGAATTGGATCTGGCTAAATGGAAGTAGCGGCGTAGGTAAAAGCACCTTGCTCAGTCTGATTTATGGACAACTCGCTCCTAGTGCTGGCAGCATAGAGTTTACCGGTTTAAACGCAGATGAGATCCGCTTTATGCCACAACGTATAGATATACTCCGCGCCACACTTAGGGATAACCTAACACTTAATATCACAGCCTCAGAGCAAGCCATTAGGCATGCACTCAATATTGTTGAATTGGGAGAGTGGGCAAAAAGGCTTCCTAACGGTCTAGACACGTGGTTAGGCGAAGGTGAATGGCAACCTTCCGGCGGCGAACGTAAGCGAATTGGTTTAGCTCGCCTGATACTCCAAAACCCTCAACTTATCCTACTCGATGAACCTACTGCCGGTATGGATAGCACCCTTGCAGCCCAAATTTACTCGCAATTAAGAGCACACTGGGCCGACAAGATCGTGTTATGCAGCAGCCATGAGCATGATTTCATCACAACAAGGGATAAACGCCTTGAATTAACCGCCCTTAAAAAAACAGTCTCATAGGGAATAACTCTAATTCTGTGGCTGGGTGACATCAGGGTAACCAAGGATAGCTTTGTGTCTTAGGGAGAAAGGAATCTATATTTATCCACACCTAGACTAAACTTAAAAAGCAACACAAGCCGCATCACAGGTGAACTCATGGGCAAAAACAGCTACCGAATAGAGAACGACTCCCTAGGTGAAGTACAAGTTCCAATCGACGCCTTTTTCGGCGCTCAAACCCAACGCGCTATGGAGAATTTCACCATTAGCGACATCACCATGCCGAGAGCATTTATTCGCTCTCTAGGCTTAGTAAAAGCTGCCTGCGCAGCCGCCAATACAGAATTAGAAATACTCGATGCAGAGGTATCAACTACGATTCAGTGCGCGGCTAAAGATGTTAGTTATGGGCATTATGACCATGATTTTCCTTTAGATGTGTTCCAAACAGGTTCTGGCACCAGCACTAATATGAACGCAAATGAAGTCATCGCCCACTTGGCCGCTAAACAACTAAATGCACCCGTTAACCCTAATGATCAGGTTAACATGAGCCAAAGTTCCAATGATGTCATACCGACCTGCATCCATTTAAGTGCAGCCCTACTACTGAATGAACGTCTCATCCCTGCCCTAGAACACCTGATGCAAGTTATTAACGACCGATCAGAAACCTTAACCCAGGTCGTCAAGACCGGACGCACTCACTTAATGGATGCCATGCCTGTCACTTACGCTCAAGAATTAAGTGGTTGGAAAGCACAAATAAAGCAATCAAAAGATAGATTACTCGATGTACAACCACGGCTATTTCAACTAGCGATTGGCGGCACAGCGGTAGGCACAGGCATCAATGCCCCAAAAGGTTTTGCAGAAAAAGTGTGTGCTGAGTTAAGCCAACTCACTAACCTACCATTTGAAGTCACGCCAAATCACTTTGCCGCTCTCAGCAGCCAAGATACCGCCGTAGAGTTAAGCGGCCAGCTCAAAACCTTAGCGGTGGCCTTAGTAAAGATTTCTAATGATCTACGTTGGGCAAACAGTGGTCCATTAGCCGGATTAGGTGAGATTAGCTTACCAGTGTTACAACCGGGCAGCAGCATCATGCCGGGTAAAGTGAATCCTGTCGTTCCAGAAGCAGTGGCAATGGCTGCTACGCAAGTAATAGGCAATGATTGCTGTATCACCCTTGCTGGCCAATCCGGTAATTTTCAACTCAATGTAATGCTACCTCTTGTTGCTCATAACTTGATTCAAAGCATTGAGCTGTTAAGCAACAGCGTGCGCTTACTCGCAGATAAAGCGATCTCAAAAATGACAATCAATATTGACCGTATGGAATCCACCTTAGCTCTAAACCCTATCTTAATTACCGCTCTCAATCGAGTTATCGGTTATGAACAGGGCGCAATCATCGCTAAGCGAGCTTATGCCGAAAAAAGAACCGTACTTGAGGTAGCAATCGAGGTAACAGGTATGGACGCTGATGAGTTAAGTCGATTATTGGATCCAAAGAACTTAACCTAAACCCTTATCTAAAATAGTCTAAGCGCTAGAGGTTAAGTTTAAGTCAGTATAAGAAATGGATAAGGGAGGTCAGAACGCTCCCTTAAACTAACAGAGGCATATATTAGATAGGTAAACCAAACAGGTAATACACCCAAGCAACGCTTAATGCGACACACATTAACAAAGCAACAGGATTAACAGGCTCTCTAGGTTTTGCGTTACCTAAGTCCTTCTTTGTTCCCGTCACCATAGAAGCCACCAGCTTCTCTTTAAATAAGATGCTATGTGTAATAACACCCAAAATATGTAATCCAACTAAACACTGTAGGATAATCTGTACAGTATGATGAACTTCTGCGCCTAAACTTGCCAGTGCATCACTTACGCTCGCATAAAAAGGGCCTTCCCATAATACCTCGTCTGAGGTTACTAGGCCTGAAGCGACTTGCAGCATAAGCAGTAAAATAAGCATCACAACCATCATTGCGCCAGCAGGATTATGGCCATAGAAATGTTCTGATGTATCACCTTTAAAAGTCGACTTTAGATAACTAAGCCCCTTGATTGGTGAAACAATAAAAGAGCAGAAACGCGCATAATAAGTACCCACGATGCCCCATAAAATACGAAAAAGAATCAAACCAGATAATAGGTAACCACTATAAAAGTGCCATTGCATCAGGCTGTCATCCCAATTACCGCTATAAATCAGAAACAGAAAAAGTGAAACTAGCACCCAGTGGAAAATCCGGGTCGGTAGATCCCAAATTTTAACCATCAATTTAATACTCCATATACCATTGAAGATTTCAATAGAAGGTAGCCCTATTAAACAACAAGACTACCTTTAGATCTCTTTACTTAGCTTTGTAATTGTCGTGACAAGACTTACATGACTTACCTAAAGGACCAATCGCATCACGTAACGCGTCAAGACCCTGGCCTGCACTTTCTGCCATTATATTTGTCGCCGCTACCCAGTTTTTATGTTTTTCACCAATATCAGAATCAGCCGCCCAAATGTCTGCTTTAGCTTTTGTTACATCAGACAAGCCTTTAGCATCCATATCAGAACCTTTTGGCCACATCAGTGCATTATCCATTGCCGCCGCGTTTTTCAGGTTATTGGCAATCGCTTGAGCCAATTCAGCATCATAATCACGCTTCCCTTTAGCCATCGCACCAAGCACGCCCATATTAAACTTCACCATCTGGAAGAAACCTTGACGGCCTTCTATCTGGTCTTCAAAAGGGAAATCTTCTGCCATAGCAGGTGAAACGGTTGTCGCTAATACCGTTGCGCACAACGCTGCCTTAATAAACTTTTCCATTGTTAGACTCTCCTCACTGATTTAATTATCAGACATAATAATAATATCATTCTCACTAGGTAAGAATAATCTAATATTAAAAATTAATCTGTAAAGTTATGTAAAAAAACCGCCTATAAATAGACAAAAAAAACCGAGCAAACGCTCGGTTTTTCGACTTTAAAAACAGTGTGATTTATGTTTATGCTTTAACGCCGCAGTTTATTTACCCGCTAGCGACTCAGCGGCTTGCTTATCGAAATACTCACGTGTTAAACGGAATACAACAGGGCTCAACAAAGCAAGTGCCACTAAGTTAGGAATCGCCATTAATGCATTCAGAGTATCAGCTAGCAACCAAACAAAATCTAAGCCAACTAAAGTACCAACAGGAACCGCTAGAATCCAAAGGATACGGAAAGGTACAATAATTTTCACGCCAAACAAGTACTCAGCACAACGCTCACCGTAAACGCTCCACCCCAAAATAGTTGTAAAGGCGAAAATAGCTAACGCGATAGCAACAATATAGTTCCCTACGCCAGGCAAGGCTTGAGCAAACGCAGCAGAGGTCAACGCAGCACCCGACTCCCCAGAAGTCCATGCACCTGATGTGATAATCACTAAACCAGTAATAGAACAGATAATAATAGTATCTAGGAATGTACCTAACATCGCGATCAAACCCTGACGAACAGGATCTTTAGTTTGAGACGCCGCATGGGCAATAGGCGCAGAACCTAAACCCGCTTCGTTGGAAAACACACCACGCGCCACACCGAAACGAATCGCCGCCCAAACAGCAGCACCGGCAAAACCACCTTCGGCAGCAGACTCTGTAAATGCATAAGTAAAGATAAGATCAAGTGCATGAGGGATAGCATCAGCATTAATCGCTAATACAACAAGGCCCGCAACCAAATAACTAATCGCCATCAAAGGCACAAGCGAACCCGCAACAGCACCAATACGCTTAATACCACCTAATAGAACAGCCGCCGTTAGCACCATCAAAACAACACCAGTCACCCATAATGGCGTACCGAAGTTCGATTCAAGAACAGATGCAACTGAGTTTGATTGAACGGTGTTACCAATACCAAAACCGGCAATCGTACCGAAAATGGCAAAAAGTGTACCCATCCAAGCCCATTTTTTACCAAGGCCATTTTTGATGTAATACATCGGGCCACCAACATGGTTACCCTCTTCATCTACTTCACGGTATTTAACCGCTAGTACAGCTTCGGAAAACTTAGTCGCCATACCAACTAGCGCAGTACACCACATCCAAAAAAGAGCGCCAGGACCGCCTAAGAATACCGCAGTCGCAACACCTGCGATATTACCAGTACCAACCGTTGCCGACATAGCAGTCATCAACGCTTGAAATGGAGAAATGTCACCCTCTTTCCTTTCTGAATCAGTCGCTTTACGACCATTCCACATAAGTTTAAAACCAGTACCAAGCTTAAAGATTGGCATCAGTTTTAATCCTAGCTGTAAAAACAAGCCTACACCTAGAATCAATACAAGCATCATGGGACCCCATACGATGCCGTTAACCATAGTGATAAAACCGGTTAATGCTTCCATTATTTTTCCTCGATATTTTTGTCTTAATTGAGGTTTGTTTACTCTTGAACTTCTTATTATTAGTACATGCTGCACTGCACTTTTTATGTGTTATAAACACAAAAGAACAGCTAACAACTACCTGCAATAAAACAGCAAACTAATGGCTGACTCAATCAGTTTGCTTAACATGCAGATCCCCTCGATCACAGCACAAGCAATACTCATCAAAATCATTTATTGCCAACTAAAAGAAATACTCTTTTAACAGTTATGGCCCTATTATGACAAATAGTAGTTCCCAATAAGATAAGTCAATTTAGCTAGATAATGGCTTTGAAATTAATAGATATTCCGAATAAATAACTTTATATCCCCCCCTAAGAGAGGGAAATATACTTTTTTATAGGAAAAATTAAGAGATTGCAGCGATCTATAATAAAAATTTTAAATAAACAGATGTTTCCACTGCTATAGACAAGTTTCAAAGCTAATAGCGACACAGTAAAGCTAATAAGCGAATGATTCCTTTTGAATAATGAATACTAGGAATTTAAGAATTAATTTCCGCTGTACTCAAAAAATGTGATTGTGCAAAGAGAAAGTTCCACATAACACAGACACTTTAGCGTCAATTTCCTATCCATCTATATAAGCCCAAGCTAGGGATTCGCTTTATACTCAATAGGCAGGGCATGTGTCTCTCGCACCTCTTCCATTACTATGTAACTTTTAGAGTTTTTAACCCCAGGCAAGGTCAATAACATATCACCCAATAACGCACGATATTGCGACATATCATTAATACGAGCTTTAAGTAGATAATCTGCATCACCCGATACTAAATGACACTCAAGTATATAAGGCAAATCAGAAACAGCTCTGTTAAACATACGAAAGGCGTCTGGTGTCTGATAAGACAACGAGATCTCTACAAATACCAACATATTGTAATCAAGCAGCTGTGGATTCAAGCGAGCATAATAGCCCTCTATATAACCCTCCTTTTCCAACCGTTTTACACGCTCAATACAAGGCGTAGAACTTAATCCTACCTTCTCCGCTAAGTCGACATAACTAATTCGACCATCAGACTGTAACGTACGCAGTATACTGATATCCAAACGATCTAATGCACGTTTTTTATTATTCGTCATATAGATAAATCCACTGCATATATTAAATTAATTAGCTAATATCGCTTAATTATAGAAAAATTCAAAGCCATTTAATACAAAAAAGCCAATAAACTAGTGTTTTCTCATTAGCAAAATAAATTTAATAAATGAGGTCATACAATGAAAGTATTGGTTTTAGGTGCAGGCGTGGTTGGCGTTACTAGCGCTTGGTATTTAGCCAAAGCAGGCCATGAAGTAACTATAATCGATCGCCAAGTAGATGTCGCCTTAGAAACAAGTTATGGCAATGCCGGACAAATATCCCCCGGTTACTCAGCTCCTTGGGCTGGTCCAGGCATCCCTCTTAAAGCGATTAAATGGTTAATGCAAGACCTTGCCCCGTTTATGATTAGCGGCAAAGAAGTCGATATTCAGACGCTTGGCTGGATGACAAAAATGCTGACTAACTGCACTGAAGACGCTTACCACACCAATAAAGCTCGAATGATGCGTTTAGCTGAATACAGTCGCGATTGCTTTATTAACCTACGTCAAGAGATTGATATAGATTATGAACAGCGCAGCAAAGGTACGCTGCAACTGTTCCGTACAGATAAACAGGTCAGCGACTCTAAAAAAGATATCTCTGTTTTAGAAGAGTGTGGGGTTAATTTCCAAGCCCTCGACACCGACGGTTGTATTGAATATGAACCAGCCCTAGCAATGGTAAAAGAAAAAATCGTTGGCGGCCTTCGACTACCGGGCGATGAAACGGGTGATTGCTTCAAATTCACTAACGCCCTTGCTGAAGAGTGTAAAAAGTTAGGTGTCGTCTTCAAGATGAAGACCGATATTCTTAACATCAACACTGAGGGTGATGAAGTCGTGAGTGTCAGCACCTCAAGAGGTAAGATGACATCTGATGCTTACCTCGTTGCATTAGGCAGCTATTCAACCTTAATGCTCTCAAAAATTGGTTTAAAAGTACCTGTTTACCCTATCAAAGGTTACTCATTAACAATACCGATTATAGATCCATCCAAAGCACCAACCTCTACGGTTATGGATGAAACCTATAAAGTGGCTGTCACACGTTTTGATGATCGTATTCGTGTTGGTGGAACCGCAGAGATCGCCTCTTACAACAAAGAGTTAGAAGAAAAACGCCGTGCCAATGTTGAGTTTGTTGTAAATGATCTATTCCCTGGTGGTGGCGATATAGAACAGGCTGAATTTTGGACAGGCTTACGTCCGATGACACCCGATGGCACACCGATTCTTGGCGAAACCAATATCTCTAACCTGTTCTTAAATACAGGCCACGGTACTTTAGGTTGGACTATGTCACTAGGTTCAGGCAAATACGTTGCCGATGTAATCAGCCAAAAGGCCCCTGATATAGATAACGAAGGCTTGTCGGTAGCCCGTTACGCTTAACACCTATCTAAATCGTATCTAATATTTTTGATGCCAATCAGCCAACTGATTGGCATCAGTTAACATTGAAGGAACTATTATGAGCAATAAATCTATCATCACCACCAACAAAGCCCCAGCGGCGATCGGCACATACTCTCAAGCAGTCAAAGCAGATGATACTGTATACCTTTCAGGTCAAATCCCGTTGAACCCTGAAACAATGGAGATGGTTACAGAATCTTTTGAAGCACAAGCCGTACAAGTATTCGAAAACCTACAAGCGGTAGCAGAAGCCGCTGGTGGTAACCTAAACGATTTTGTTAAAATAACAGTGCTTTTATCTGACCTATCTTACTTTGCTCAGGTTAACGAAATCATGGCAAAGTACTTTCAAGCACCTTATCCTGCGCGTGCAGCTTATGCGGTCAAAGCATTACCAAAAGATGCTGATATAGAAATCGAAGCGATTATGGTTTTATAAGACAGCTTAAAATAGCTTTTACGAGATTATCATCTTTCTTTTTTAGCGCTATTTATTATTACTAAAAGCACCACCGATTAGGAGTTCCCATGGCACGCCCAGCCACCGCTACAATTAACTTAGATGCTATACGTCAGAATTATCTTTTGGCTAAATCTGTGGCGCCTAAACAAGGCGCATTGGCTATTATAAAAGCCAATGCCTATGGACATGGTGCCGTAGAAGTTGCCAAAGCCTTAAGTAAAGATGCAGATGGGTTTGGCGTGGCCTGTATTGAGGAAGCCATTGAGCTTCGCAATGCAGGTATTAGCTTACCTATATTATTACTAGAAGGTTTTTTCACCGCGGATGAGCTACCTATTATCAGCGACCAAAACTTGTGGTGCGCAGTTCACAACGCAGATCAGATCGATATTATTGCTAATGCTCCACTAAACAAACCTATCACCGCATGGTTGAAATTAGATAATGGCATGCATCGTTTAGGTATCACTCCAGGTGAATACAAAGAGGCATTTCATAAGCTATCGGCTCTACCTCAAGTTGAACATGTTGTATTAATGAGCCACTTCTCTGCTGCCGATGAGCCTGAACTTAATACAACAGCTGAACAAATCCAGATTTTGGACACTCTCGCTGATGAGCTCAAAGCGCCGATCAGTATGGCCAATTCAGCCGGAACCCTTGAACATGATAATGCACGTAGGGACTGGCAGCGCCCAGGTATTATCCTTTACGGTGCAAGCCCTTTTACTGAAGCACATAAGTTAGCCGATCAGCTAAAACCAGCTATGACATTAAGCTCAGAAGTTATTGCCGTTCGCGAAATCGAGCCGGGTGAAAGTGTAGGCTACAGCGCCACATGGACCTGTGACAAACCCACCCGTGTAGGTACGGTCGCTATGGGATATGCCGATGGTTACCCACGTCATGCGAAAAATGGCACCCCCGTACTTGTGGATGGACATAAAAGCCGCATTATTGGTCGCGTTTCTATGGATATGTTGGCCGTTGATCTCAGTGATATTCCAGACGCTAAAGTTGGTAGCTATGTGGAGCTTTGGGGCGAGAACTTACTAGCTTCAGAAGTCGCCGCTTGTTGCGACACTATCCCCTACACCTTGTTTACCGGTATTACTCGCCGTGTACACAAAAAATATATTTGAGGAAACATCTATGAGCATTGAGCGCATGGAATCTACCGAACGCATGAGCCGTATCGTTAAGCATAACAATACCGTTTACCTTTGCGGCCAAACCGCTGGCGAAGCCCAGTGGGATATAGCAGAACAAACGCAACGCTGCCTAGATAAAATTGATGACTTACTCGCTAAAGCGGGTAGCCACCGTAATCAATTACTTTCTGTCACTATATATATCCGTGATATGAAAGATTTTGCTGCGATGAATAAAGTCTGGGACGCATGGGTAGCAGACTGTGAAAAGCCTGCTCGTGCTTGTGTAGAAGCACGTATGGCGCGTCCTGAGATACTTGTTGAATTGAGTGTCACTGCCGCATATTAAATGCTCAATCGATCATATTCATAGAAACTTTTAGGGGGCATTTAACGCCCCCTTTTTTTTTATGCTCAATAACAAGAGCCCACCCTCTTAATCGCCTTCGCCTTCGCCTTAACTTTAAGACCCTCCTTTACTTTTCTTTACAGTTTATAAACCCTAGTTAACTCTTCCTAGCGGCATAATTTCTATAAAGAGATATAGCTTATTTGGATCATCGTTATGAAATACAACCACCGTCATTTTTCAACGCCCCTCATCATCGCTAGTGGTTTAATTATTGCAATTAGTGGCGTTATGATGTTTTTCCATATAGGTAAAGATGTAGTCAAATTAATGCATGAGTGGATTGGCCTTATCATGGCCGCAGCGACTCTGCTACATATTCAGTTTCACTGGCGCTCCTTTAAACAATACTTCTCAAAGAAAACGGGCCTTGCCGTTATAAGTTTTATATTACTAGGAGCTAGCGCTCTAGCCTTAACGCCAATAGAGCATAAACCACATCCAGACAAGCAACTTATTGAACTCTACTCAGAGAAGTCACTAGAACAGATCGCCTCCTTTGAAGAGCGCAATATAGAGCAATTACTGATTGATTTAGAGATCGCCAATTTTAGCGTTAGTTCAGAACAACTAAGCCTGAAAGATATTGCTCAAGAAAATCATGCGCGCCCATTTGAATTAATCAATGCCATAATTAATCCGGAATACTAACCGCCTTTCAGCTATTCTAAACCTAGCCTGTATCACTTAAATTTAAACAGGCTACCAAACCCTTTCCACAAGCGATAAACGAAAACCACACTCTTGTTCAAATTGATCTTAAAAGAGGTGCTATGTTCATATCTTTCGAATGTCCTTACTGTATGACCCCAAATACTGCTGAAGTAGATCCGGACAACGATATTGATCAGCAGATGATTCAAGATTGCGAGATCTGCTGCCAACCGATTGAACTTTTCATCACCGAAAGCGATCAAAAGATCTACGTGGAAGCAAAGCAGGAATGGGAGTAGCCATCGTTTTATGAGCTTACATAGTTTATTTTTACGTTACGCAAAAGATCTACCTCCCGGTACGCTTAACTGGATAGGCATTAGACCAGAGCGTAAACAGCCCCTGATCTCACTTTATCATGTCATGGCAATTAAACACAAAGGCTTAGAAGGTGATCATCGCTGCATAAAAACGCCCGGCTCTGCACGCCAAGTAACGCTTATCTCTGAAGAGTTTATTCAACAAATCGCTTATTACGCTAACAAAAGCACTATAGCCCCCGATCTTTTACGGAGAAACCTTGTTGTATCCGGCATTAATCTCAATGCGTTAAGATACCAACAGTTTCGAATCGGCAGTGCTGTATTTGAAGCCAGCGCTTTATGCCACCCCTGCTCAAGAATGGAAGCAGCCTTAGGTCATAATGGTATTAGTGCAATGCTTGGCCACGGCGGATTATGCTGTAAAATCATCCGCTCAGGTGAGATCAAAGTTGGAGATCGTTTACATGTGCTCAATACCCAACAAGACCTTTTTTAACGGCTGTGATTGACCCCACCACTCATAACTACCTTATTCACTGTTAGAGAGACTTATGTTTTCATTTTTTGAAAAGCTGATTCCCGCTTTTCCTCCTGCAGAGCCTAGCCAACCGCCCAAAGGCCTTTATGCGTTCTGTCGTCACTATACAAAAGGGGCAGAATGGCCATTAATAGCGATGTCTTTACTCACCGCTACGGTTGCCATTTTAGAAGTCACTCTATTTGGTTTTATGGGACAACTAGTTGATTGGCTATCAACTAAAGATAGAGCCACCTTTCTTGAGCAAGAAGCAGATCAACTTCTGTTAATGAGCTTAGTGCCTTTGATTGCGCTGCCCATTGCCGGTCTACTACATTCATTAATTACCCACCAAACTCTTTTGGGTAACTACCCTATGTCCATCCGTTGGCTCGCCCATCGCTATCTTTTAAAACAAAGCGTCTCCTTTTATGCCGATGACTTTGCCGGACGAATCTCAACAAAAGTTATGCAGACAGCGCTTTCTATACGTGAATCAGTAATGAAACTACTAGATGTCATGGTGTTTATCGTTGTCTACTTTTTTGCCATGCTAGTATTAGTCGCTCAATCAGATTGGCGCCTCACCTTACCTATGGCCATTTGGTTATTATTCTATGTAGGGATCCAAACCTATTTTGTCCCTCGCTTGAAAAAAATATCTACCGAGCAAGCCGATGCTCGCTCAATGATGACCGGACGAATTGTCGATTCCTATGCCAACATTACAACCATAAAACTTTTTTCCCATACCCAGCGAGAAGCCGAATACGCTAAGGAGGGTATGGATCTATTTTTAAAGACTGTCCATAAACAGATGCGTCTTGCCACAGGGCTGAACCTTAGTGTGCAATGCATAAACCACCTGCTCTCATTTTCTGTAGCCTCTCTTTCCATCTGGCTTTGGCTCGAAAATGCTGTATCTGTTGGTGCCATCGCTATCTCTATCGCCTTAGCTCTGCGGTTAAATGGTATGGCGCACTGGATTATGTGGGAGATCAGTGCACTTTTTGAGAATATTGGCACAGTTGCCGATGGCATGAGCACACTTTCAAAGCCACTCCAGATCCAAGATAAAGCCCATGCAAAAGCACTTAAAATAAAAAATGGGGCAATAGACTTTAACGCTGTCAGCTTTGGTTACGGTGAAGAGAAAAAGATCATAGATCAGTTAAATTTGGCGATAAAATCGGGTGAAAAAATAGGCTTAGTAGGTCGTTCTGGCGCAGGAAAATCAACCATTGTTAATTTGCTTATGCGTTTTTACGATGTTGAAAGTGGCTCTATACAAATTGATGGCCAAGATATTAGAGACACAACACAAGACTCCCTGCGCGCGCATATAGGCATGGTCACTCAAGATACCGCACTCCTGCATCGTTCAGTGCGCGATAATCTACTTTATGGTCGACCTGAAGCAAGCGAAGAAGAGATGATCTATGCAGCTAAAAAAGCGGAAGCACACGACTTCATTCTAGGCCTACGCGATAGTGCCGGACGTACAGGCTATGATGCCCACGTGGGCGAACGGGGTGTAAAACTATCCGGTGGACAACGCCAACGGATCGCAATCGCCCGCGTATTACTTAAAGATGCACCTATAATTATCTTAGATGAAGCAACATCTGCATTAGATTCTGAAGTCGAAGCCGCAATCCAATCTAGCTTATATACCTTAATGGAAAACAAAACCGTTATAGCGATTGCCCATCGCCTATCGACTATCGCAGCTTTAGACCGCTTAATCGTCTTAAATGAGGGAAAAGTACTCGAACAGGGAACCCATAACGAGTTAATTCAAAAGCAGGGAATTTATGCCCAGTTATGGGCCCATCAAAGCGGTGGCTTTTTAGGTGAAAAGTGATAATAAACTGCATGCTATAAACTTGTTACCTAGCATGCCCGTATCAGATAGATACTCTCTATTAGATCTCTCTATTATTTCCAATCTTTAAGGCCATATTTAGCTAAAATTGTGGAGAGTTCTCCCGACGCCCTAAGCTTTTTTATGCCATCAGATAGAAGGTCTGCATACACTGTTGAACTTTTCAGTGCTGGAGAAAAAGCGATATACGCTTTTTCCCGTTGCACAACTGTGCCAGCAAATTTAAATTGATCCGCTACACCCAACTGATTTGCGGTATACCAAAACACAGGATCAGTTTCGATCATCGCATCAATACGATGCCTATCAAGTAATTTAATCCCCTGAGATAACAAATGATAATTCCCATTGAGCATAGTGACTCTCTCAGCACCACTCTCTTGGATATAACTCCTTAACTCATCACCGTAGTCATAGCCTAAAATAGCCCCTAACTGCACATTTTTAAGGGATTCAACTCCCTCATAAGTCCAGTCACTATCTTTACGCACAAAGAAAGAGTTCGCCAAAACCGCCAACTCTTCTTGAGGATAGATGAAATGTGGGGCATCACTCTTAAAGCCCCCCATAATGGCATTAATATTACCTTTTCGCGTTTCTTGAATAGCACGCGACCAGTTCATCTCTATATATTCAACATCATGTCCATGGTCTGAGAATACCCGCTGGGCAACCTCCACCATAAAACCGGGCAGTTCGGCACCTACTTCACAATTAAACGGACACCAGCGGTCTGCCGCAATTAATATGTGTTCAGCATAAGCCCGAGGCATAACAACAAAGAACAAACAAATTAAAATCAATATATGACGCATAAATATCAACAATTAGAATATAAGTGCACAAAAATTAGTATCCTGTGTTATTAGAGTATACCGAATAGAACGATACATAGCCTAATCCCATTACCGCTTCCCTTCTTCAATAATAAGAAACCCCATTAGTCGACAAAATAGATATCTCTACCTAAAGTTAGTTCAGGGTTAGCTATCAATCGGCTCCCTCTTTAGAATACCGCTAATCAATAGATGATTTTTAAATAGCCTTGATTAACTGAAATAGAGTGCAATAACAGATTTTCCTTGGTAAAAGGAGAAGCGTAAATTCTGCCTGCAGCACTTCTAACTTATCCACTCAAAAAGCAGCGCTAGGCTTATACATTATAGGTATGCACCATGGGTAAAGAACGTATATCAACAGGCTGGCAAGAATGGGCTCTACTTCCTGAGCTCGGTTTAACGCCATTACAAACCAAAATTGACTCAGGAAGGCAAACATCGACCCTGCATGCCTTTATGACTGAGGAGTTTGAAAAAGATGGGCAGCCTCACGTCCGCTTTTGTATTCATCCAAAACAGAATGATCGGACAGAAGCTGTACTCTGCGAAGCCCCCATCCTCGGCAAGTTCGAAGGTACAAATAAGTACGGCAAAAAAGAAGACGATTATCTTATAAAAACGACGATTCAAATGGGGAACGAGCAGTGGCCTGTTGAGTTGGTAATTACCAACATGGATGAAATGACATTCCGTTTAGTGTTAGGCCACTCAGCAATTGACGGACGGCTCATCGTAGATCCTGCAGCCACATTTTTATTAGGTTCCTCCGATGATATGACACACAATTCAAGCCAAAAGGCAGACAAATGAATATCGCCATCCTTTCACGTAACAGAAAGCTCTATTCAACTCGCCGTCTCGTCGAAGCATGCGAGCAGCGTGGCCACGAAGCTATGGTGGTAGATGCCTTAAGAACCTATATGGATATTGCATCAAATAAACCACAGGCTCACTTTAAAGGCGAACCACTACCCCACTTTGATGCCGTCATTCCTCGTATTGGCGCTTCTATTACCTTTTACGGCACTGCGGTTCTACGTCAGTTTGAAATGATGGGTTCCTACCCTTTAAATGAGTCAGTCGCTATTTCTCGCTCTAGAGACAAACTACGTACTATGCAGTTACTTTCCCGTAAAGGCGTAGGTATGCCCTTTACTGGATTTGCGAACAACCCTGATGATATAGGCGATCTAATCAAAATGGTTGGCGGTGCACCTCTCGTCATCAAGTTACTTGAGGGTACTCAAGGTATAGGCGTTGTCCTTGCTGAAACACAAAAAGCAGCCGAAAGCGTACTTGAAGCCTTCATGGGTCTAAAAGTGAATATTATGGTGCAGGAATATATTAAAGAAGCTGGCGGTGCCGATATTCGCTGCTTAGTTATTGGTGATAAAGTCGTTGCTGCGATGAAACGCCAAGCAATGGCGGGGGAATTCCGTTCCAACCTTCATCGTGGCGGCAGTGCATCACTGATTAGAATATCCCCCGCTGAACGAGCCACCGCAGTCAATGCAGCCAAAATAATGGGGCTCAATGTGGCTGGGGTTGATCTCTTACGTTCAGAGCGAGGCCCGTTGGTGATGGAAGTGAATTCATCACCCGGGTTAGAGGGAATCGAATCCGCAACTGGCAAAGATATAGCGGGTATGATTATTGATTTCATTGAGAAAAATGCAAAACCTCATCGAACAAAAACACGGGGTAAAGGTTAATATCTATGACAGATACAACGTTTACTATTAACGGAACAAAGGTCGCCCCAGGTACACGGACGACCATTGAGCTTCCGGCAGGCCGCCTCTACACCCATACGCCTATGACCATCCCTGTTCACGTTATCAATGGTAAACGAGATGGTCCTCGACTATTTCTCAGCGCCGCAATACATGGCGATGAGATCAATGGGGTTGAGATTATCCGGCGCGTGTTAACCCTGCCAGCACTTAAACGTATTAAAGGCACATTAATCGCCGTGCCTATCGTTAATGTGCATGGATTACTGAGCCACTCTCGCTACCTACCAGATCGACGCGACCTTAATCGCTCCTTTCCTGGCAGTGAAAAAGGCTCCCTTGCAGCGCGTATCGCCCACCTATTTATGGAGGAGATAGTTTGTCAAAGTACTCACGGTATAGATCTACATACTGGCGCGGTACACCGTACGAACCTTCCCCAAATTCGTGCCAATCTGGATGATGAAGAAACCGACAAACTCGCACGCGCCTTTAATGTTCCGGTAATCATATCGTCCAACCTTAGAGATGGTTCGCTTAGAGAAGCCGCAGCGGAACATGGGATTCCAATGCTGCTATACGAGGCAGGTGAAGCGCTAAGATTCGATGAAATGGCGATCAGGGCCGGCGTAAAAGGAATTGTAAACGTCATGCGCTCATTAGGTATGCTTCCCCCTTCACGAGGCACACGTAAATCCTATAAAGAACCGGTAGTCGCCCGCTCTAGCTCATGGGTACGCGCCTCTGAAAGTGGTATTTTGCGCGCACTTATCCCCCTTGGTGGTCGCGTCAGCAAAGGCACCTTACTGGGTGTTGTGTCTGACCCTTTTGGTGAGAAAGAAGCGCAAATCACCTCTCCCTATAGCGGCATTGTGATTGGAAAAACCAATCTCCCCTTAGTTAATGAAGGAGATGCGCTTTATCACATTGCCCGCTTTGGCGACATTGAAGAGATTGAAGCCAAAGTTGATGAGTTTCAAGAAGATCTCTCTGACGAACTTAATCGTTAATCTATAGGACGCCATAGTAAATGGTCACAACGTATTGGAAAAAGAGCGGTCAACCTATGTTGATCGGCAATGAAGACCAGATAGCGGCTTGGCAAAACGATGCATCAAGCTTTATTTGGATAGACATCCAGTACACTGGGATGGATCAACAATGGGTTGGCGAGCTTCTCTCATCATTAAACTGCAATGCCCTTGCAGTGAAAGATGTACTTAGGACACGCCATCCACCCAAAATAGAGCTTTTTCAAGATCAAACTTTTATCTTGTACCGCGGTATATCGGACGTTATTAATGAGTTGGAATACAATCACCAACAGATCGGCTTTTTTATCAATGATCGATATTTAGTCACCGTACACCCTGAACACTCCATGGGGATAAGCCAAATTATCCAATCGGATTCACTTACAGATTATATAGAGGAGCCGATGCTACTGGCTCTAAAAATAATGCATAATTCATCCGATACCTATCTATCTAATATGCTGAATTTTGAAGATGAATTGGGGTTACAAGAAGACGCCCTTCTAGCTGGTGAAGGAGAAAGGCATATGGCCGCTTTAGCAGGCTACCGGATAAAGCTTCTACGCCTAAAGCGCATATTTAATTATCATCAACAGATGTTTGCAGAATTCTGCTCCCACGCAAATGATGATAAAGCCTCATTTATTCAACTATCAAAGCATGAACACTATCTCACTGATGTTTATGAACGCTTTGAACGTATTTACAGTTTATCTAGCCTCTACTACGAGATGTGCTCAGATATGGTTGAAGGCTATATATCAATAAGCTCACACCAGCAAAATGTCTCAATGCGCGTGCTTACAGTCATTACCGCTATTTTTGTACCGCTAAGTTTCTTAGCCGGTTTATACGGAATGAACTTTGATAATATCCCAGAGCTGCACCACCCTAATGCCTATTATGTGCTGCTCAGTACGATGTTTATTATCTCCTTTGCGCTCATTGTGCTCTTTAAACGTAAGAAATGGATCTGATACGCTAGACTCATTCCACCGACTGATAACTCAGTCGGTTTCGCCCCTTATCTTTAGAGGCATAAAGAGCGCGGTCAGCCGCTTTAACGACAGCCCAATCATCTAAATGATTTTGATTCTTTTTTTCTGGATAAAAAGTACTGTACCCAACAGATACAGTGACGCATTTATATATAGCATCTGGCGCATGCTCAACATTCAACTCTTCGATTAGTAGAATGAGCTTCTGAAGTAATATTTCAGCACCTTCTTTATTTGTATTAGGTAGAATTAACGCAAACTCTTCACCACCATACCGAGCAACCATATCAGCCGGACGCCGAACATTATTAGCCAGTGCCTGCGCAATACCTTTGATACACACATCACCTTCTATATGACCAAAGTGATCGTTGTACTTTTTAAATTGATCAATATCGATCATAGCAACTGTCAGAGGCTCTCTTTCACGGTACATTCGTCTTAGCTCAACACTTAACCGTTCATCAAATGCTCGACGATTGGCAAGCCCCGTCATAGAGTCGATTTTCGCCAACTGCTCAAGCAAGTGAATGGCTTGATGGTAATTCAAATGCGTCTGTACACGTGCCGCTACCACACGTGGGTTAAGTGGCTTAACAATGTAATCAGCGGCTCCCGCATCAAATACAGCCTCTTCAAAACCAAGCTCACTATTACTTGTAATAAATAAGACAGGAATATCAGCAGTATCGGGATTGTCTTTTAGTGTGCGGCACACCTCTAATCCATTAATGTCAGGCAAACCCATATCGAGCAGAAGAAGCTTAGGCGGCTGTGCTTTTATCATCGTTAACGCTTGCCTTGCATCTAACGCAAAACGAATTCGTCCGATCTCACCTAAAGCTTTGTTTAATGCCATTATGACCGTGTTGTCATCATCAACAATTAGAATGTCTGGTAGTTCACCACTCTCAGGCTTGATCATATTACTCTTCAGCTCCAGACGTTTTTATAAGGGCACCCACTAAAGAGACCGCCTGTTCAAAGTTAAGTTTCATCAAACTATCATTCAGCTCCTTAAACCCCTTATGGCCCAAAGCCTCACGCAGCATCGCACTATGCTCTTCCACTTTAGCCAAAGCGCTTAAATCCTGCTCAGTTAACAAGGTCAGAATATGTTCTACTACATCCTGTTTAAATACAGGCTCTGACAGGTTCGAGCTTAAGTTTGACTCCTGATTTACAGCGGAATCTTTCTCTTTACGCCTAGCCTCTATGAGACGGGAGCTCGCTTGCTGTAGTGTTTGTAATGCAAGCGCTAGTTCTGATAACAAGTTCATTACCGGCTCATTTTCAGCTCTTAAAGCCGTCTCAATCTCAGCGGCAAGCAACTGTATTTTCTCTGCGCCAACCATTCCAGAAACACTTCTCAATTTATGAACTTGAGATGCTATCTGCAAGCGCTGATCAGTCTCCCTGTTTTTATCAAAATCCACGGCTGGCGGAACCATAAGGTTGGCATACTCTTGCAACAAGTTATCCAGCGTATCTAAGAATAGTTGCTCATCTCCTAGTAGCAATTTTTTGGCTTGAGCGTGATTTAAACCGCTTATGTCTGGCCAAGTATCCCGATCAGGTGCCGCTGCATTAATCGCTTCAATAGGTATATCCTTACTTCGATAAGCTTCTACAGATATTCTTAACACGTTGATAAGTTTTGATGGATCTATAGGTTTAGTAAGGAAGTTATTCATTCCAGCATCCAACGCACGGTTTTTCTCTTCCAGCAAAGCTCCTGCGGTCAATGCAATAATAGGTAAAGAACTAAGGCCTAGTTGATGACGAATACGCTGCGTTGTCTCAAGACCATCAATACCTGGCATTTGTACATCCATCAGTACTGCATCATAGTCATTAGATCTATCTTGTAATCTTTCAAGGGCCTCTTCACCACTACCCGCTGTCTCAACCAACGCCCCGTTATGCTCAAGAATATGACTAACCACCTCTAAATTAGTCGGGCTGTCATCCACTACCAACAAACGAATTCCCGGTAACCATCTTGCGCTGACAGCTTCAGTATGGGTGGATTGTAATACACGTTTAGCATTACCCGTGTGTAGCGTCACCGCATCATTAATTGCATTAAATAGTGCCGAAGCATTGACGGGTTTATGTAAAAATCGATTTACCAAATGCTCCGTATCATGCTTTTTAATGGTTTCACTATCATGGGCTGAAATCATCAAAATCGCTGGTAATTTCTCGCTATCCTCTTTGTTCGCAAGAATATTAATCGCATCTAATCCGTCCATCTCTGGCATCTGCCAATCAACGATCATAGCATCAGGTGGCCGTAGATTTTCTTCTTGTCGTGTAACAAAAGATTGAATTAACTGCTTACCATTACTGACTATTTCAGAACGCCAACCTAAGGCGCGTGTTATTTCTTGCAACTGCTTAGCATCATTTGGATCATCCTCAGCAATCAACACAAAAAGAGCTCGGTTTTGATTCTCTTGCAGTATAATTTCGTCAGATGTTTGGGCTCTCAATGGCAAGCTAACCCAAAAAACACTTCCTACCCCTTCTGTACTTTCAACACCTAGCGTTCCGCCCATAAGGCTAACTAATTTACTAACGATGGATAATCCCAATCCAGTGCCACCAAAACGGCGTGTCGTACTAGAATCCGCTTGCGTAAAAGGATTAAATAAGCGCGTTTTAGACTCATCAGAAATGCCAATCCCTGTATCCGATACACTAAGACGTACGCTCACATGGTTATCTGGCAGGCCTTCTACTTCGGGCTGAACTTCAGCACGAACAGAAACCTTACCTATGGTAGTAAATTTAAACGCATTACTCAGTAAATTAACCAAAATTTGACGAAGCCTGACTTCGTCTGCCAATACCCACGAGGGTAAATTCGGATCAAGCTTGCAAGTGAAATCTATATTTTTAGCTTCTGCCTGTACCGCAAAGACACTCGATACTTCCTCAAAGAACTCTGGTAGATCTAGCGGGTACTGCTCCAATGCCATTTCATTCGCTTCTATTTTCGACAAATCTAATACATCGTTAACAATACCCAATAGGGATTTACCTGAAATCTGAATTTTAGAAACTAGTCGATGTTGCGAGTCAGTTAATTGCTCCTCATTCAGTAGATAGGTTAAACCAATGACCGCATTGAGAGGTGTGCGAATTTCATGACTAGTGTTTGCTAAAAATGCACTTTTCGCTTCCGTTGCTTGCTCAGCATCATGTAACGCCCTTCTAAGCTTTTCCTCAATAGCAAGCCGATCGCTAATATCACGTACTGAAGCGAGTACCAGTAACTTTTCATCAATGTTGACGGTGTTTAAGCTAATCTCAACTGGAAACTCTTTCCCATCCCTTCTGCGTGCAAGAAACTCTTCATTGCCACCAAAAGGCAGTTTTTCAGGCTGCTCCACATACTCCATGAGATGCACCGCATCTCCATCGTCTTCCGTAGCGGGTAATATTTTGTATATAGAAAGTCCTTCTAATTCGACGCGATCGTAGCCAAACATACTCTCTGCTTGAGCATTGACTATTTTAATAATACCTATCTGATCAATCACAAAAGTTGCATCAGGCGCAGACCCTAGCAACGCTTTGAAACGCAGCATCTCTTTGTTCCGTTGGGCTTCTATTTCTACAGCGAGGGCGTTTCTTTGGCGTATTTTTTCATTTAGCCACATCCAATATTGAACAACGAAAACTAAGAAACCTAAAATCAAAAACACACAAAATACGCCGGCAATATTAAAGACGATTTTTTTTACAACGAAAAACTGAGAGATCACACTATAAATTTCTAAACGGCTTCCTTGAGTCTGCTCATCAAGAGAAAAACGACCTTGATCGGCTAACACATATCCTTTTTGCCCATCAAAACGCAGCATATTAAAAGCACTTAATTTATGTAAAAAAGTAGCTTCCTTAAATTCATTATCCCAACGATATGGATTCCCATATTCAAAAGTGAACGTTTTCTCTACATTAGGGTGGAGCAAAAAATCGCCCGCTTGATTTGTGATGTAAAGCTCGGACTCTGCAGGTAAATTGGAGGCAAAGGAGTTTAAGACCCTGTCTGCACTGACATTCACAATAACGATAGCTAACGGCGTGCCATCCTCATTAAAAATAGGCGTTGAAAAACGCCACACTGGTCGGGCAGGCTGCTCGATTTTTCCGTATTCTCGGTTTAAATTAATATTTGAGACGTAAACCTTGCCAGCCCCCACTTGAAGTGTTTTTGCGATATACGGCTCATCACCCTTAAACTGAAGCTCTTCTTGGGCATATACCTCAAGCTCATCTCCATCACGTTGAACCTTAACGCTTTCTTGCCAACCATTTCCGGCCTCAATTAAACGCACTTGATGCACATCAGGAATGGCCAGCATATACGCTTTAAAAATGTCCGCCAGCGTCCCGTACCAGTGATGCGATAATAGGCGATTTTGTGAATCCACACCCTCTACTTGATTATTTAAAAGGTCAGAAATAGAGGGTGTATTAGCAAGAAATATCACATCACGCTTGAATTGAGTCGCTTCATTATCAAGCTTCAGAAGAACAGATTCTTTTACTTTTAGCAGCTCATTACTAACACTAGACAGGTGGCTTTTTACGATAAACCAGCTCGATACCGAAAATACAAAACAGAGAATGAGAAAAATATATGGCCAAGAACGATTAAATCTAGCGCTCTTAAAGAAAATAGATAAGCTATGGATATCCGCTTTTAATATTTCATCGTACTGATCCTCACCCACCTGACCATTACGCAATAAACTGATCACTAATAAACCGCACAAGGTTAGCCCTAAACCAATAGCAATAACCCAATCCATATTCCATGATTTTATAAGATCAGTCGCTTCGACGGTGGGTGTTAGCGTCATTTTCCAATGCTGCCCCATGACAAGGACATCTCGCACTACGGCGCTATCCTTGAGCAACTTAGATGAATAAGTATCAAGTACGCTAAAAAAAGGCTCCTCTTCTTTTACATTACTGAGTGTAATCGATGCATTATCCGTTAATAAATCTATATCCGATAACACATCATCGATAATTAAAGGTGCATATGCCCAGCCCAGTACCGATTCTTCCCGTGACTCTACAGTGTTTAAAAGTGCGGTATGTGAATAAACCGGCAACAAAATAAGAACACCTTTACGGGCTTTTTTATTTGCCTGAACAAGGGTAATTGGGTTGGTTATATAAGCTTTATTATCTCTAGCTGCGGCAAGAGCCGCTAAGCGTCGATTACTTTCAGATCCAATATCCAGCCCCATAGCTTGTCTATTTTTATAGATAGGATAGATATATTGAATTACAAAGCGATCCTCCTCGTGAGGCGATAGCGCTCTGATAGTAAAATCAGGCGCACCGTCCTGACGCGCACGGGCTAGAAAGCTAGCTTCTTGTGATGGGGGAACCCGTCGAATAAAACCAAACCCTAATGCGCCTGGAAATTCATTATCTATATCTCGGCTATTCACATAACGTTCAAACTGTTTACGAGTAACTTCATTAACCCCCGCTGTAGCTATCGCTCCTCTAGCACCACGTAAACCGTATTCAAAGAGTTGAAAACGCTCTTTAATCAGATTTTCTGTTTTATCTGCAAGCCCATTCGTGTAAGCCTTAATATCATGCTTATTTTGATAATCCAGCATCCAAGCAATTATCATTGTTGTTAAGAGCCCAATAACCAAAGGCCACCGCAATGTGGAAAAACCATATCGATTTAGCTTTATTTCTTTCATATAAGATAAATACTCTTAATTTCCTTAGCAGAAGCAGGGGTGGAACAATAATAACTTTGAAAAATCGAACGCTTCATTCGCAACATTTGCTCTTTTGACCCAACGATAGATTTATCCCTATCCTATATATACCAGTGTCACAATGACCTTAAAGAATTATCCCTGCCAATGCTGATGCCACCTAAGAGAAACAGGTGCAACAAGAGGCATTTATCGACAAAAACGCCGTCTCTATAAAAATACCTATTGGCCTATGTTAAACAGCGCCAATTATATTTATCGCAAGATCAACCTCTTTCAACAATAGTACAGTATAAGCAACCTTGCCCTGAAAGATCGCTTATCCCTTATAATCAGCTATTAAATAATCACAGATAAACCGTTCTATACAGCAATCTACAGATGGAAGGGTTATAAGCAAAAAAGCCGAATCATAAGATTCGGCTGACAGCGGCTTAAGACTCAATATAAATTAAGTAAGACTAAGCAGATTATTCCCCTTCGGGCTATCGTCGCAAGCTCCGATGTGGTCTCGCTGCGCTCGGCTCGAACTGCGCAGTTCTCATCTGCAAAGCCCAGATAACAAAAAGCCCCGCATTCGCGAGGCTCTTTTAAATCTGGTAGGACTAGTCAGATTCGAACTGACGACCCCTTGCATGTCGAGCAAGTGCTCTAACCAACTGAGCTATAGTCCTAAAGAATCAGCGTAGTATACTGATAAGATTATCCTGTTCAATAGCTTTCTTTAAAATTCTTTCAAAACCCTTATTAAACAATAGATTAAAAGATCCAGTCCTCACCTCTAATCAACTTACATAACATCTTATCTGACAAGATTTGAGATGTGACATCATGATTTTATCTATATTTTTCGAGTGAAAAGTGTGTTAAGAATGCTATAAGAAAGTGTTATCAATGTGTTACGGAAAAATAAATCATTATATTTCAATACATTGAGTCGTTAGAGCGCTACTAAATATGGGTAGTAACCCAAGCTCTAGTTAAATTTAAGCGTTAGACCAAACTTAATCTCACTACACGTAGGGCTCAAGCTTAGAAAAGCAATGATCAGCCTAGGGTTAAAATCGTTATCAAAAACAACACTGGCTGAATATGCAATGGATGCAAAGAGTATTGCAAACTCAATAAATGCTTTTGTTACCACATTCGAAGAAATCAATAAGACCCTTTTCTCAGATGAGGAAAGGCCGTCCCTAAAACTACAAATTGTAGGCGCTCACGCAGCCCATCCAGAGGCCTTTCAAGCAGGGTCGTTTGGTTGGGACTTTCGTATTCTCACCGATATAGCTGGAAGAACTGCGAATTTTTTTACTAAAGCGCAAACGGAGTTAGCTAAGAAGTTTGGCCTTCAAACGTCAATTTTTGTTGAATTAGCGCAATTAATAAAGCGAATTAATCGTCACGAAATTGAGATCAAACGAGATACTCAAGGTAACTACTCTATTTTATTTAATGGGGAAGAAGTCAAAATTGAGGCTTATCAGGCCGAATTATTAGCAAACGATAAAGTTCAATCTGCCATGAAGAGAGTGGTTGGCCCCCTTCATCGAGAAGGAATTTCAAACTTTGGAATTACGGATAATATTGAACACAACAAAGATAGTGTCTTAACAATTGATGAGGGAGATGAAGCACGCTCTTTTAAGGGTAGTAGCGGGGCAATTATCTCAAGAATCGAAGAGGCTGAAAGAGAAGTTGCATTTTTCATTGATACTCTAAGCTATAACCCCGCAAGTAAATGGAAGTTAGTAAGTGAAGATATCAACGAAGGGAAACCGATAAGCGTCACAATCAAAGATGCTGAATTCCTGACACGTGTTGCAGAGCATAATGAAGCCTTTGCAAAGAATGATGTGCTAATTGTAACTTTGCATAAAAAAACGGTAACCCATTGTTTATAAAGAAAGAAAACAACTAGTTACACAATTACAAAAGTTATTGAACACAAAACAGCCTCCCAGCAAGGAGCTCTTTTTACAAATCAATTTTCATAAATGATAGAGGTTTCTGAAATGCATACCTTAGGCGTTTTGTTGATGATCCCTGCTATCTGGATTGCTATTAAGGCAATCTGGCCTGCTATCGCTTATACAATTGGCTTCAGAAAATTAACGGTTAGTTTCATTGACGAAATAACTGGAGAAAAGAGTTCTACATCGTTTTATTACGAAAAAGGGGACGAGTTAGAAGTACTTCTCAACAAATTACAGAAAGATAGAGAGCAGGATGATGGCAACAATTCCTGATATCTCTACAAAAAAAGGTGCAGCTTTTCTTGGCGCATCCTTTGGAACAGGATTTATGGTAGTGTTAGTCAACAGCTTAAATCAATTCTGCCCAGACCACTTCATAACTGAGTTTTTAGCTGGTGAAACCCTCGCTGTTCTGACAGGTGGAGTGACATACCTCTCTACAATTACTTTACCCTTCATTGCACAATGGGGAGAAAATTATAAGTTTGAAAAGAATAATAAGCGACTAACAGAACTCAAGCGCCGATTCCCAGACCAGCCTGAAATAGATGAACAAATAGCAGCGCTACTTAAAAATCATTTAAATAGCCTTACATTCCTGACAAAGGCCTCTGGCACAAGCCAGACTCTATTGATAGTATAAAACTGTCTCAGGGCATTCTGTTTACTCGGAACGCTCAAATTTAACAATTTGAGTGACACTAATTTTGAAGCGATTTCGCTTTACCGCCTAGCGGTAAGCCTGCTAACTACAGGCGTTAACTGTCTCTAACTACCTGCCCTGGGACACCTTAAATTCACAAGGTACTGTCAATCATGGAAGACAACATTTGGTGGACAAGGAAGGCTCGTATCAATGCTGAAAGCCGCCTGTTATCAAACCATCACTGCTTAGATCTGTTATTACTTTGGTATTCTTTAATTGCTGTTTTTGTCTCAATCTGGCTTCTAGCCTATGTCGACAATAGCAAACAGGTCTCTGTTGTTTTTACATGTTTTTCAGTATTCATTTTGGCGGTAACGCTTTTCGGCTCGAATGCAAGATTCGCTCACAGGGCGGCTCAATTCAAAGACAACTACATATCCCTTCAAGAACTATATTTCTCAATTAAAGGTTCCTCTAAAGAAGATGAAAATAAACACCGGTTGGAATATAAGAGGCTTCTCGAGTTAGCTGAAAACCACGAGCCGATTGATGACACAAAGGCTCTGGTTTGGGAGTGGCATAATGCGCAAGATAAGAATAACTTAACTAGAGAACCTAAAAAACAACACTATATACTCCTTTGTTTTTACTACCTTAAAAGGTATTTATTACTAGCTGTTCTATTCTCTCTCCCCCTTCTTCTGATTTACGTTTCGTTTTTCGGCTGCTTACCATCATGATGAATACTCTTGCTCTATTCAAAGAAACCTTCTCTGTTGAAAGCTTAAGAGAAATATATGAAACATCAGTAGCACAGACCAGAGCTACAGGGGTGGACAATATTTCAACAAAAATTTTCGAAAGAGATTTGCAGAACCACCTTGAGCTAATTAACAAGAAGGTTCTAAATGGTAAATATAAGTTTACAAGGTACAAACAAAAACTGATCAGCAAAGGGCCTAACAAAGCCCCACGAGAAGTATGTCTCCCCACAATCAGGGATCGGGTTGTACTTAAAGCTTTGAATCAATTTCTTCAAGAGCGTATGGGGAAACAAATACCACAGCCTCTACCGCAACTAATCACAAAAAACATTAAAAAATCGTTGCGTTCCAATTATTATGATGTGGTTCTTAAGTTCGATGTTTCTGAATTCTACCCTAGCGTAAAACATGATGTTCTGAGAAAAAGACTGCTTAGATTCGTCCAACATGATCTCATTCTAAACTTAATTGAGGCAGCAATTAAACAAAGTACAGGTAACATTTCAAATAAAAAAGGTGTTCCTCAAGGTCTACCTATCTCGAACATATTGGCAGCCTTATACCTGAGAAAAATTGATAGAAGATATGAAGCCAAGGACGAAATTTTCTACCAACGTTATGTTGATGACATCCTAGTGCTTTGCAAGTCCCACCAAAAGGAAGATGTTAGTTCGAATATTATAAATATTTGCCAAGATATAGGGCTGACAGTCTACGATCCCATTGAAAGACCTGATAAATCTACCTGCGGTCAAGCCTCTGATGAGTTCTCATATATCGGATATCGTTACAACCCAATCGATAGATCAGGTGTGTTAGTAACAACAAAGCCCGAATCTAAAATAAAGCTTATAAACTCACTTACCGGAATTTTCACTTCATTTCACCGCTCTAAGAAGAAATCTCTAGCTCTTCTACAATGGAGAGTTAATCTCCGAATAACGGGATGCATATCAGAGAATTCTGGTAAGGGGTGGCTCTTTTTCTTTTCTGAAATCGAAGACAAACAGCTTTTATTTGAATTGGACCAGTTTGTAGCTTCTCTATGTAAAAGGTTTGACGCCTCATTTCCACGTAAAAAATTCGTAAGAGCTTGGCATGAAATCAATCACAATCGTTGGAGAAAGAAGTACTTTCCAAACTTTGATAAATATGACCTCAATGAGATGTCACTTGTTGTTGCTACATATCTAGGAAAAGATGTGTCCGAACTTGAAATGACAGAAGAAGAAATTACTACTTATTTCTGGAGAGCAATTAAGAAAGAAATCAAAGATATGGAAACAGATATTCAAGACCACAATTACAAGTAAAAAAATCCCCCTGTAAATAACGCCTTTTTCATCAATCACAACGTATTGAGTGTTACCTGTAAGCTCACCGTTGAGTATCAACTTCTTGATCGTTTTTGCAGTGAGGACTGACCCTTCAGCAAAAAACGTTTCTCTAAACTAAAAAATTCTCGTTAATTTAGGTTTTTTCTCATCGTTCTTAGGCATCTGTTACGCACTGTTACTTCCCTATTAAAGGAAAAATACTAACATCGTCTTTAGGAAAAGAACGCCCCCCAAAAAGAGATAACTGAAAGCATGAATGACTCAATTTCGTAACACACTTTCTGGTTTAATAATTGATGTTTTGATCGAGCTTACCGAATTTTGCACAAAAAGGCCTACTACAGAAAAAACATCATAATACATTGATATAAAAAGGATTATACGGATAACACAGGGTTTTCATCTCTATAATGTCGAGCAAGTGCTCTAACCAACTGAGCTATAGTCCTAAATAAGTGGCGCGAAGTATACGACTCTGTTTAATCAGTTCAAGATTTTTTCACTCGATTTACCACTTTGATACTTAAATACAAGGATTAAACGGGTTGGGTCACTGCTATTAGCCTAAAACACCTTACACTGCTGCCGCTTATCACACTGTAAGTAGCATCTTTAATATTAAGTTTTAGGTTCCGTTCTTTTTGAATCACTAACCCGATCGATCATTTACAGAAAACATCCTTGCGTCTATGTTTACTGAGTGTTTATCAACCGTTAATCATTCCATAGTGGTAAAATTAGATACTATTTATCAGTACACTCTAAGCTGTAAGGTACGGTATTATCTGCTTTAGAACTGTGAACTTTATAGGGAACCTATTGGTATATTTACCTCATATAACCTAGGCCTAAGGTGTAGATTTTGAGAATAATCCGAAAGCATTCGCGAGGAAGCTGTTCAATTTATCACCTCCCCTACTGAAGCTCATTTAGTACAGGTTCAGTAACCGAGTGTTAGTGTTTCACTACTTTATTAGTTTTTAAAATTCAGGCCTTTTGCACTCACTAGATATACATGAAAATCAACACCCTATAAGACTTGCCTTCGATTAACTAAATTTTAATCGCGCAGGTCAATAACCCATTTGCCCAGAAAGAATTGAACAGCGCCGATCCCAAAAAGAGATAATAGCTATGCTTAAAGATGTTTCCATAAAGACAAAACTGACGGTAATGGTCGTTCTACCTATTATTGGCTTGATTTGTATTACTTTGTTTGCACTTCAAGAACTACAATTGACGGAAGGCGGCGCGAAACGGATTTATCATGACAGGGTTGTTCCCCTTGAAGACTTAAAAATAATCGCCGACGATTATGCGGTGCTCGTTATTGATGCGATCAATAAAGCAAATGCCGGCATTTATACTTTAGACGAAACCGTAGCCGATATAGAAAGCTCTAAGCAAGAGATCAGCCTTAAGTGGAAAAAATATCTAGCAACAAACCTCACACCAGAAGAGAAAGCTTTAGCTGATGAAGCTCAAAACCTTTTTGTGTCCGCTGATGCAGCTATTGATAATACACTACAGATCCTAGCCACTATATCTGGGCCCCCTAAAGGCCAGCTTGATGCACTGGATGGCCCTCTCTATACCCAAATAGACCCTATTAGCGAAAAAGTTACTGAGTTAATTAATTTACAGCTGCGCGTTGCTAAACAAGAATATGAGGCCATTCAACAGGTTTATAAGGAAAGTATTTTTCTGCTCTCTACACTATCAATACTGATCATGGTTTTACTGATCGCTATTTCAGCTTATATCTATCGCTCCATGATTAATCCACTGCTACATATGCAGGAAACCATTGAACGTATTTCTGAATCTTCTGATTTAACTCTCACACTGCAAACAGAAGGTAAAAACGAATTAGGAACAATAAGTAAAAGCTTTAACGCAATGATCGCGCAGATGCGTGATATTGTTAGTCAAATCACCTCGGCGACTAACCGACTGGCCAGCGCGGCTACGGATATGACCGATGTTAGCGTTGAAACAAAATCCAGTATTAACACTCAACGTGCAGAGATAGAACAAGTGGCAGCAGCCATGAATCAAATGGTCTCCTCATCACAAGAAATATCACACAATGCGGAACAAGCGGATAGTGATGCTCGCAATACAAGAGAGAAAGCACATCAAGGCACTACGATTGTAAATCAAGCGGTCGTGGCCACAAACGCTCTCGTCACTGATGTTAAAAGTGTATCCAGTAAAATAAAAACGCTTGAGTCTGACAGTGAAAATATTGGCTCAATTGTGGATGTGATCAAGAGCATTGCCGAGCAGACAAACTTACTGGCACTTAACGCTGCTATTGAAGCCGCCCGGGCAGGCGATCAAGGACGTGGGTTTGCTGTCGTAGCGGACGAAGTACGTACATTGGCACAACGCACGCAGGTCTCTACCCAAGAGATACAAGTAGCTATTGAACGTTTACAATCGGGGACTACCGATGCCGTAACCGCAATGAGTGAAGGTCAGAAAAAAGCGGAGACCGCCGGTTCTAAAGCGACTGAAGCAGGCTCTGCACTCGAAGAGATCTCAAAAGCAGTTATCAGCATAACGGATATGAATGCTCTTATCTCTAGCGCATCAACCGAACAAACCAGTGTGTCTGAAGAGATCAACCGCTCACTCATTAACCTACATGATGCGTCTAATATCTCTAGTAATGGGGCGGAAAAGATCTCTCAATCGAGTACTGAACTAAACGCCCTTTCCAACGAGCTGAAAGCGATGATCGCAAAATTTCGCGTAGGCTAACGTTAAGTAGAGTGATGGGATGCTCAACTTATAAAATAACGTCAAAATATGCTGAATAATTTTTTAGATATTCTGACGTTATTGATTCTGTCTTAAAAAGGCAGGGAAGTTATTAGCGCAAGAGTGTTTTAATCCTTTTACAGCCGAACGCTCAATCCACCAGCTTATGTTCTATCGCGTAACGGGTGAGCCCTGCTGCTGTGTGTATATCTAATTTTTGTTTGATATTTTGTCTATGAGTCTCAACTGTACGTACAGAGATATCGAGCTCTCTAGCGATCTCTTTATTACTATTGCCTTCAGCAACTAGTTTCAAGACATCTTTTTCACGGCCGGTAAGCTCTTCCTGTTGAGTATTTGCATGCCCACCCTCCTGATCAAACTGGCTAAATAAGCTTTGTGATGCTCCTGAACTAAAGTATGTTCCACCGCCGTAAACCGTTTCAATCGCTGAAATCAGCTCGTTAGATGAAACGTCTTTTAAAACATAGCCAGCCGCACCACATTTAATCAGCTTAACAATATATTCTCGATCATCATGCATACTTAAAATTAGCACTTTCACATCCGGCTGCTCCGCATGGAATCGCTCCGATGCTTCAAAACCATTCATGACGGGCATAGAGATATCCATAAGAACAACATCTGGATGAAGGGTTGATGCCAACGCTAAGGCTTGCTTTCCATCATTAGCCATGCCGATAATTTCAAGGGAGGGTTCACCTTCTAAGCGCGCACTAATTCCATCTAGTACAAGAGGGTGATCATCGACCAATAATACTCGGATTTTATTGTCACTCGGCATTAGCGTTTGTATCTCCTAAAAAATTGCGAAACCCACTTTAATACGTGTACCTACACCCAAACGACTCTTAATACTAAAACGTCCACTGAGCAATTCTGTACGCTCACGCATATTTAGAAGACCGATTCCTGTCTCTGTCTTCTCGGGGATAAAGCCTCGTCCATCATCTGATACCTCTAACCAGATATAGCCTTCACGAAACCAAATTTTTAAACCTACATTCTGAGCTTGTGCATGCTTTTCAATATTTGTCAGGGTTTCTTGGGCAATTCTATACAGCGTAATCTCAATATCATCAGGTAGACGCTGTTCTGGTAACTCTATTCTGGCATTCATTCGGATGTTCGTGCGCTCAGAAAAGTCATTGGCCATACTGTGTAGTGCGGACTCAAGCCCTAGATCATCAAGCTGTATAGGTCGAAGGTCATGGGAGATACGTCGCACCTCTTGAATCGCCATATTTAAAACATCACAACCTTTAGTGATGTCATCAACCGCGCTTGCATCCCCTTTCAACGATTTATCTCTGGCAAGTTCCAATCTAAATTTTACCGATACCATTAGCTGATTAATGCCATCATGCAGTTCACGTGCAAAATTACGCCGCTGACTCACCTGAAATTGAACATAGCGATGGGCTAACTCACGTAACCGCACATCCGCTAATTGGGAGGAATGCATATTAATCGCAATACCTATGAGCGCAATAATAATAATTGTACCCGCTAAAATAACGACCACGGTAAAAAATGTATTTCTGATATTACGGGTTACTTTTAAACGCGTATGGGCAACTTCTTCTGCAATATCATCAATATATAAACCGGTTCCCATCATCCAATTAAATTTCGGTATTTTAACCACGAAACTCAATTTCTTTTCCTGATGCCCTGCTGAAGGTTTTCGCCAGAGGTAACGATAAAACCCGCCCCCCTCATCAGCAATCCTAATCAAATCGCGTATTACATATTTACCATTACTATCTTGCAGCTCGATTAGATCCTGCCCAACCAACTCTGGCTGGGTAGGATGAACTAAATTAATGCCCTGCATATCATATAAAAAGAAATAGCCATCATCACCAAAAGTAAGAGTGCTCAGCATATCCTTTATACGCTTTTCTGCATTTTCATCTCCAGGCTCAGATTCATTAACGACTTCCTCTATCGCGTTCATCGCTAAGGCGACATAATGCTGTAGCTCTTGATGTTTGGAGTTGAGTAAATTTTCTTCGAAGGTTTCAATCTCTTGTTCTGAGAGAATATGCGCCTGATTTAAGCTAATCATAGTGATAGCTACCGTCACTATAATTAGTGGCAGTATTGAAAGCAGTAGCATTTTTGCTTTTAATGAAGCTGTGACGCTTTTCATATTGGAATAATTATGATTTTTAACTGACGCTAGAATACAACTAACGCATGACTAAAGAACAGCCTATAACGGCAAACCCACAAGCTTAATAACCACTTATATAATCAGTATAAAGTACTCTGAGGGAGAACACCCGATGGTTTTTACATTGTGGAAAGATGCTGCGGAAGTTGCAAAAAGTGCCACTAAAGCTGGCGCATTAAACAGTTTCAAAACATCTATGCTTAGTGTCCAAGAAGGAGGTCTTAATTTTCATGTCCGTATACTTGAGAATCTCCAGAACAAACCAACACCCGATAGCTCCCTAGCTAAGCTCAATCAAAGTAAACCCGACCCATTCCTACCCCATGAAGAAGCTTTATTTGTCACCAACATCGGTGATAATCATAAATGTTTATTGAATAAATATAATGTAGTCGATGAACATCTGCTCTTAGTAACTCAAGCCTTTGAAGAACAGAATACAGCCCTTAATAAAAACGATTTTTATGCCTTACACCGGTGCCTATGCGCCGCGCCGGCATTAGCTTTTTACAATAGTGGTAAAACGGCTGGGGCCAGTCAAACCCATAAGCACCTACAGCTGATAAAAGTGCCAGAAACAGTGGAACAATTAATCGCTTTTAATCCACAACTGTCAGAACTACATGACGAAGTACCTAGGGAGCTAGATAGCTTACCCTTTCGCCATGCAGCACTGGCCTTACCTAAAGATATTTTTACAGAAGAGAAAATACAGAATGGTGATGGTGCTGCTCAATTACAAAATTTTTATAATCGGCTGCGAATGACCTTAGGGATCGAAAAAGACGGAGAGAAGATAGCCCGCGCTTATAATCTTCTCTTAAGCCACCATTGGATGTTGATGGTACCTAGAACAGGTGAAAATTTTTCCGGTGTCTCACTTAATGCACTTGCCTTTAGTGGTTCGATTTTAGTAAAAAGCGAAGCACAAGCCCACGAGATTATAGAGGCTGGACTCTCCGTCGCCTTAAATACGGTGAGTTAGCCTTAAAAGAGTTTCTTAGCTTAATGGATGCTTGCAACGATCAGATTAAAGCGATCTGTCCATCATTTAAGATCACCCGTTGTGGCTGATACTGCCAGTGCTGTTTTATCCGCTCATCGGATAACACCTTATCAGGACTATCTACAGCGCTCACCTGCCCCTGATCTAACAAACAACAGGTATCACAATAACGCAGCACTTGGTTAAGATCATGCAGAATAGCAACAACGCCGAACCCTTCTTTTTTTGCTAGCTGTTGAGTCAACGTTAACAGATTATGTTGCTGTCCTAAATCTTGTGCCGACGTCGGCTCATCAAGAAGCAGTAAAGGTGAGTGACTCGCTTGACTGAGCTGCAATAAGACCCGCGCGAGTTGAACCCGCTGTCTTTCTCCCCCTGATAACGAAGGATAGGAGCGATCCGCAAAGCTATAACAATCAGTCGCCTGCATTTTTTCATCGATCAAACGATTTGCTTGAGCTTTAGACAGCGATAATGGAGTTAAACCTAAAGCAACTACTTCTCTGGCGCTGAAGGGAAAGGTCAATTGGCTCGCTTGGGGAAGTACTGCCAGATGCTTAGCCAATTCACGGCGATTCCACTGTGTTAGCTCTTTACCATAGAACTTGATAGAACCGCTGGCTTTAATATCACCACTAATCGCTTTTAATAAAGTTGTTTTACCGGCCCCATTCGGCCCCAACAGGCCATAGACTTCACCTGCTTTTACCGATACAGAAACCTGATCCAATAACAGCTTTCCCTGCGGTTTAAAACTGACATTATTAAGCTGCAACATGATCAACTCCAGTTTTTACGCTGTTGGATTAACAAAATCAGGAAGAACGGAGCGCCCAATAGCACCGTAACTAAACCTACGGGAAGTTCCGCAGGCTGTACGACAAGACGGGCTAACAGGTCGGAACCCATCAGTAGAACAGCACCTAGCAGAGCTGATAAAGGCAGTAGGAAATGATGGTTCGGCCCTGTGGCTAAACGAACCAAATGAGGCACAACTAAGCCAACAAAACCGATAATGCCTGAACAGGAAACCGCCACACCAACACCTATAGCGGTAAGAATAATCATTTGTAACTTTAGCTGCTCAACATCTATACCTAAGTGACGCGCCTCGGGTTCACCTAAAAGTAACGCATTTAAAGCTTGGGCCCGACGCTGAAAGGCGATCATTAATAGCAGCATTGTTGTAAAAGCTAGCCATAAGTTAGCATCACTCGCACCGGTTAATGAACCCATCTGCCAGACATTAAGTTCACGTAAACTGGCATCATCCGCAAAATAACTTAAGAAACCGATAGCAGCACCGGCGAAAGCGGATATAGCGACACCGGCCAGTAATAATACTAATACGGAGGTGCCATTTTTTGATTGCGCTAAACCATAGACCAGCAAAGTAGTGAGCAAACCACCAACAAAGGCCATCGTAGGGATTGTCCAACTTCCCCAAACAGCCGGAAACACAACAATCGCTAAAATAGCGCCCACCGCTGCTCCAGAAGAAACACCGATAATGCCAGGATCTGCCAACGGATTACGAAATAAGCCCTGAGCAACCGCACCGCATTGGGCCAATATGGCCCCGACAAAAATAGCTAATAATAATCGAGGTAAACGAAGCTCTAAAACAACAACCTGCTGATAACCTTCTAGTTGACTGAAATTAGCACCAAAAAGGTCATCTACAACAATCAATAAACTATCGTATACCGGTAAATTCATCGCCCCTAACACAAGTGATAAGAGTGCACAGGCAATCAAAAGACTCGCTAATGCTAAGGCGCATACTGAAACGGACCTTTGCATCAATTATTTTCCTGACGAGCAAGAATTTGCGGATTAGATAGCTGCTGAGTTAAACGAATCGCTTCATTAATAGCCGATACACTCAAACCAGCAACTAAAGCGGAACCATTCACGGCCACAATACGTTTATTTTTGACCGCGGGTGTATGAGCGAGTACAGGATTAGCCGCAAGCAAGCTTTGTACTGCATTCTCTACATCACTACCTGCAACGATAATCACAGAGGGTTTCATTTCAAACAGTGATTCAGCCGATATATTTCGGTAGTTTTTAAAGTCAGCTACATTGCTAGCTTTCATTAATTCGATAAAGGAATGGCCCGTTGTCCCCTCTCCTGCTAAACGTAATTTACTATCATCCATAGATAATAAAAACGCTACGCGCTCCCCCGATAAGTTCACCTTATCAAGTGTCGCTAGTTTTTGATCAATAGATTCAAGCAAAGCTTGCCCCTTTTCCTTCTGCTCTAAAGCCAGAGATAGCGAACGTATATTGTCACGAAGTTGTTCACTATTTTTTGCACTGCTTAACTGTACAAATTGAACATCTGCTTGCTTTAGTGCTGTCACAACGGATGAAGGACCTATATGTTCACTCCCTATCACTACCGATGGATTTAAACTCATTAAACCTTCAGCAGACAAAGTGCGGTGATAACCAATATTGGGGAGTTTAGGATACCCCTCTGGCAGCTTGCTAGTCACATCTACGGCAATCAGGTCATCTTCAAAGCCAAGAGCAAAAATCAGCTCAGTAACACCCGCATCAGTACTAATTAAACGCTGTTCATCCGCTGCATAAACTGAAACAGGTAACGCAATTAATAGGATAAGTTTCATCCAGTTCACGACTGAAAACCTATTCTTTTTTTGTGTAAATAATCGAAACGGCAAAGAGATCATGGCTGTGCGTCTTCCATTAAAATTTGAGTGTTAGTTATTTGCTGCTCATTGAGGAGGGCTAAAAGTTTTAACAAAGGTTCGACGTCTGAATCACGGGCAGCAGCAATTGAAAGTGCCCGATCTTTTTGATCTGCAATATTTACCAACAGCGCCTGTTTAAATTCGGCCCATTCATAAAAGCGATCTTCTCCAATTGCATAGATGGGAGATTCATCCAACAAACTAATGGTTAACGGCGTAACCGCTTCGGAATGGTGACTAATATCACTATCACTGTCTGGTATATCGACCGGCAAGGAGAGCAAACGCGTATTCGCAGTTAACAGTAAAAAAACCACCACTATAAAAATAATATCTATCAATGGGGTGAGCTCTACACTGCTATTTATTTGGCTCTTCTGCTGTACACGAATCATTTTAACGCCTCAGTGCAAACACCTTCGATCCGAAGATTACCTACATTAAGTACTTGCTCGGTCACTGCTATCAATTTATCCACCCAAAGCTGAAAGCCATGAGCCCCAATGACCGCGGGAACAGCAATAATCAAACCAGCGGCTGTTGTTTTCATTGCGATTCCTAGTCCTTCGGCCATCATAGATGGGTTAATCGGTCCTTGGTGATCACCTAAGGCATCAAACACTTGAATCAGACCAATCACAGTCCCGAGCAGCCCTAACAAAGGTGAAATTAACGCGATAATTTGGAGCATACGAATACCATGGCTCAGTTTTCGTTGTCTGTTATGCAGCCATATTGCCGCTATATCCGTCCTCATAACCCGTGATTGATCTGCATGTTGATTAAGTAGTTCCATCCCAGCACTAGGAAGGCTCCGCTGAATGCTGTGATAACAAAGCACAGCTATACGCTCAAGCAATATCAAAAGAGTAAGAACAGAGCAGATTAATAATGGGATTCCTAGCGGCCCCAAATACTGTTGCGTTAAAACAAGGATATTCATAATTTATAATCTTAAAACCTATAAAAACGATCAGTTAAGCGAAAAAACAACTGGAATCCTGACACGTGAAGCGATGCGGATACCGTTCCTTTCATAAGGTTTGAACTTCCACTCGGACACAGCTTTTAAAGCTGACTTGTCTAACAAAGCCAAACCTGAACTCTGAGTAACCTCCAGCTTTGACTTGTTACCTTTTTCATCCAACCAAATATCTAACCAAACAGTGCCTTCTTGACCTCGCTTACGCGCAACCGCTGGGTAGCGAGGCGGCTTAGGCTGTGCCGCAAAAACAGGCTTAGTAATAATTTGCTCGCTCACTTCCATCTGATCACTTGTGCTCCGATGGGGAGGATTAGCCTCTAGGTCTGTGTGGGATTGAGTATCTGAATTAGTCTGTACCGATGATGACTCAACCGTTTTAGCATCAGGGTTTACCTGCTTAATACTCGGTTCCACCTTAGCCACTGAGGTACTGGCTAGCGCTTCACTCTTATTTTTGAGAACGGAGGATGGCTTTAAAACCTCTTTCGATACTGGCTGTGTAACAGCCGGTTTGCTTGTTTTCTTTGTTACTTTATTTGCGACTACAGGCGCCTTAGTGACCTCTTCTTTAGGTACAGGTCTATCCGCTGTTGTCTCAGGCTTAGGCTCTGTATGCCTTAATACCTCTTGAGCAGGCAAAGAGTTAACTGTTTTCCCCTGAGTAGGTTCAGGCTGTGGCCGACTAAACGAGATCGCGAGCGATAGCTGACTACCTTTCCCCGAGGCCTCATCCATAAAGCTCGGTTTTGCCAACGCAGCGAAAGCCCACTCTTGCAGCAAAATAAGTGCACTAATGAATAGCACTCGCCAGCCAAGTAAACCCCATTTTCTCTTAACCAACTGAGTCATAAATACCCGTTACCTAACCCTATAACCTTTGCGCAAAAAAGCGCCCGATGATTCTTTAAGACTAATAATGACCGCCATAATAAAACAGGACAAAACCTAATGCAAATACAAGTCATTATCATTTACATTATGTTTATTAAATAGTAGCATCCCCTCAATCAGGACCTAGAGAGATAGAAAAAACTCCAAATTTAACGAGCTAGCCATTGCTGATAACGCTATATGCAGCAAGCTAGAAAACTCAATTCTCATTGACGTAATAGGGGAATTCATGAAACCTAAACCTTTAGCGGTGCTCATCAGTAGTATTATTTCAGCTCCAGCAATGGCCGATGCTGTTGATAACAGCCCAGTCTTTAATGTCGGTGAAGTAGTTGTCAGCGCAACCCGAATGGAACAAAAATCTGATGAGGTTTCACGTCCAATCACCGTTGTTGATAAGGAAACAATCGATAGCATTCAACCGCAGTCGGTCGCTGAAGTCCTAGCGAATGAACCTAATATATTAATCGATGGTGGCTCTCGCCCTGGCTTCCAGACTATCAACATACGAGGTTTAGGTGACAATCGAGTATTGCAAACCGTTGATGGTGTTAGACAAGATTTTGAATCTGGTCATCGAGCCAGTTACTTCTTAGATCCAATAATACTGAAATCAGTTGAAGTCGTTAAAGGGCCGGCAAGTACTCTTTGGGGATCTGGCGCTTTAGGGGGTGTAGTTGCACAAAGCACCATTGACGCAGCAGATATTTTAGAGGGCAATGCAGATGTAGGCGGCCTAATCAAAAGCAGTTTTAACTTTAACAATGACCAATTAACGACAACAGCCGTTGTCGCGGGTCGCACAGACTCCGTCGATTGGTTAATTAGTGGTTATGGTCGCGATTCTAATAATATCGAAATGGGTAACGGCGAGCCGTTAGAAGACTCGGCTTCAGAAGATCAAGGTGCTTTAGCTAAGATTGAATGGCAAATTAACGAAGATCAATCCATCGCTTTTAATGCGCGCCACGCAACGGTTGAAGGTGGAGTTCCTTCTAATGGAGCATCCCAAGTCAACGGCAGTAGCGTTTTTCTTATCGACAAAGATCAAGTTAACAACAGCCTATCTGCTGACTATAGAATCAATACAGAATCACCACTACTCAATGCACAGATAATGGCTTACTGGAATAGTGTCGATGTTGATGAGTCTCGTGTGAGTGATGGGCGTATAGATAACACTGAAAAAGACACATACGGCTTAAACCTTAACAACCTGTCACAGTTTGGTGATATCACACTGCTTTATGGGGTTGATGGTTCACATAGTAATTTTTCCGCTGAACGTAGTGGCGCCGACCGTCCAACACCTCCTGATGCAGACATTGATATCTGGGGCGCTTTTGCCCAAGGTATTATCCCTCTATCAGATAAATGGTCTGTAGAATTAGGCGCCCGTTACGACTACTTTTCAGTTACAGCTAACAACTTAGATGATAGCCGCTCAGATAATGAGCTGTCCCCTTCTGCTGCACTGGTCTGGAAAACAACTGATAACCTAGAACTCACCCTTCGACATGATAGAGCCTTCCGAGCGCCAACAGCTGAGGAGCTTTACAGTACAGGCACTCACTTCTGTATGGGGCCAGGTATGTGTAATACCTTTATACCTAACTCTGATTTGAAAGCTGAAAAAGCAGCCAATACCGAATTACTGGCTAAGTTAAAGATCAATAACGCTTGGACATTAAAAACATCCATCTTTGAAAACCGGGTAGATGACTTTATTGAGCAGACCGTATCGATGAATCCATTCCCCGGTAACACTTATTGGGAAAACGTTGATAAAGCAAAACTACACGGATTTGAAGTGAGTGCCGTATATAGCCAAAACAATGTCAATTTGGCATTAGGTTACGGACAAACCCGAGGTAAAGACCTAGCAACAGGTGACGCACTCAACAACATCCCAGCCGATACTTGGTCTGCAGACCTAAGTTCCAGCTTCCTGAATGATCAGCTAAAAGCAGGTGTACGAGTCCTACATGCTGAAGAACAGAACTTATCTACAGGTGATGTTTATGATGACTACACTATCACTGACCTCTACGCCGCTTGGCAGCCAGCAGCTCTCAAAGATTTGACCATAAACCTCACGGTTAATAATGCAACGGATGAATATTACCGTCGCGCATGGGCTGAAATTTATGAAGCGGGTCGCGAAGTATCTTTAGCCGCCACATATAAGTTCTAAATAAAGGCATTTAATTAACAGAGCGACTCTCACCTTTGAATCGCTCTGTTAATTTCCAACTTAGAGCATAAAAACTAATGAATAAAGAAGACTCTCAGTCCCTAAATACACAACTCCCTGGTGATCAAGCTGAGGCCCTGTTGAGGGAGCTAGCAACTTGGGGTAACACCACGACTATTATTTTACATGCTGGGTCTGTATTTGAATTTAAAGGTATATTTCCAAAGGGTGAAATTGGCCATGGTTACTACAACCTAACAGGCCCCGTTCCTGGCTTTCATGGACATATAAACCTAAACAGCATTCACCATATAAACTTCCAAGATAAGCCTCATCGAGGTCAGGAAAGTTACGCCTTCAATTTCCAAGATAAAGACGATAGCAACATTTTCAAAGTATTTTTAGGACGAACAGAGGATGGTGAATTAATAGCCGACCAAGTCTCTCGTTTTAAACAAATAAAACAGCAGTTTAGCTTAAAAAAAGATTAGGAATTTTCCATGAGCAACGATTTATTGCAAACCCGTGTACAAGAAGAAGTCTTAACATTTATCAATAGCCGTCGAAGCTTACAGTTAGCGACTGTAGGAAAAAATGGCGAGCCTTATGCCTCATATTCCCCCTTCGCAATTGGCGATGATTGTTTATACGTGTTACTGAGTGAAATGGCCGTACATGCGACCAATCTGCAAGAAAACTCCGTTGCGGCTGTGATGATTATTCAGGATGAAGACAGCGCCAAAGAGTTGTTTGCACGTAAGCGTGTTAATTACTCCATAAAAGCTGAACTTCTCTCATACGACAGCCAAGAATGGAGCTTCGGCATCAATACCTTAGCTGAACGTCATGGGGATCGAATTAATAAACTTAGCCAACTGTCTGACTTTAAGCTGTTTAAATTAACCCCCACAGGCGGCCGATACGTTAAAGGGTTTGGTAAAGCCTACACTTTAGCAGGCGATGGTCTAACCGGTAACGAAGTACAGCATATGACCGGTGGACATACAAAACGCAACGCGGCATAAGTAGATTGGCCGGTTTAAACAAAAAGCGAGTAGCGTCCTGCCACTCGCTTTTTTAAAATCAGTTCTTAACCTGCATCAAACATAACTTGATCCGCCGAATCCCACCACCCCTGTGTTGCATTTGTACCTTTTGATGACTTTGACGGCAGTTGCTGAACGGGCTGAACTTCCGGTTGTTGAGCTCGGTTATTCAATGCTTTATTTTCTTCCTTAAAAAAACGCGGTTCTGGTTTCTCTAAGTCAGGAAACCCCTGATTATGTTGTTGATAAAAACGATTATTACTGTTTTCTAACTCTTGGCTGCTAGACGGTGTATTCAAAATACGCGGTGTAATTAACAGCACCATTTCAGTTTCCTCTTCCTGTTCAATCGTACTGCGAAAAGCAGCACCTAAAACCGGCACATCGCCTAAAAAGGGAACTTTACGTTCGTTGTTTGAAACTGTGGATCGAATTAAGCCACCTACTGCAACGGTCAACCCGTTTTGAGCCGCGACTATACCTCTTAGGCGGGAGGTATTAATTGTATCTATAGAGAGATTAACTACATTACCTGTGCCATCAGTCACAGGAACAGTCCCACCACCGGGATTCAAGGTTGAACTTTCTTGTTCTAAATCCAACAGGACAGATCCATCTGAGTTGATACGTGGCGTGATCTTTAATGAGATACCAATCTCTCTGAGTTCCGTTTGCGTCTCAATATAAGCGGGTGAAATAACAACACCACTATCGATGGTCGCGGGGTTATAAGTAAAACCCCGCGTCATTATATTTTCTTCCCCAATAAAGAGATCCGCTTCACGATGGTTAGACGCTAAAATCATCGGATTGGACAAGACTTTTAAACGCTTATTCTCTTCCAAAAATTCAATATTGGCGCGTAAACGGTCATTAAGATATTCATAAAGGAATGAGCCTGAATTTAATAATCCATTATTACCAAACGAGATCGGTGTTAATGAATCATTACTGCCGAAGGGTACTAATTCAAAATTAAAAATAGAGTTAAAATCTTCACCTAAGGAGATACTAAGAATTTTCATCTCCAGCATCACTTGCGGAACAGGAATATCCATCTGCTTAACCAAACTAGCGATGGAGGCAAGTACCTTATCATCATCAGTTCGCGCAATAATCATATTATGCTCGTTATTCACCGTCACATAGATAGGCTGAGGCTGTAAGGTGACCGCCTGTATTTTATTAGGATCTAACGGCATAACGCTGCTATTGCTGCTTTCCCGTGCAAGCTGCTCGATCTGAGCTACTGAAAATTCAGAGGTATCAGCATTACCGTTGCTACCATAGCGCTGCTGTGACAAATTGCTTGAAGAACGACTTGAAGAGCGACTGGATGTACTTCTTGAACGACTGCTGCTTCGGCTCGATGTGGATGTAGACTGCCCTGCTTCAATACCTAAAGATAACTCAACACGATCGCCATAAAGATCTTCAATCGCTTGGGCAACAATTTGCACATTCGCATTACGTAATCTAAACACCTCAATCCGTTGACTCTCTCGTACAACTAGATCGCGCGTATATTCTTCTCTTCCCATGATTCGATAGGTATGAGTATCCTCATCATAGCGGTACCACAGATCACTAATGCGGCAGATCGATTTAATTGCATCAATCTCTGAAACATTTTTAAGATGTATAGTAATGCTTTTATTAATCGCACTCGGGGTCGCTATAATATTGGACTGTGATAATTCAGATAGCACCCTAACCACATCGCCTAAACGGGTTTCAGAAAACTCTATCTCAGAAATTTTAACCGCCGCCGAAGCATTTAAAGTCACGGCAAGCAGTACAGTACTGATTATTATCTTGATATTACCCATTAGCGAAGCACCTTCATCTGCCCCAAAGTACCCGCCTCAATAGTGAGACTTAACCTTGAAATCTTTGTTATTCTTATTGCATGCCTAGGGTTGGTTGGATCAATATTAATCTCATCCCCTACCGTCACCATGTGAACACGATCCCCTGCGACTTCGATCAATGCCATAGGTGGGAGGCTTTTTCCCCTATCTACATAACCTTTAAACAACAGCACCGGCACCTTCACGTCATCAGGCATACGTCTGAAACCACGACCAAAGGTATTCAGCACCCCATTAATACCACCAGCCTCCTCTGTATTTTTAAGTGTTTGTGGCTCACTAAAAGGGTCACGCATCACCAAGATTTCCTCTGCATGCGCGGTATTAAAAACAACCAACATAATTAATAAAAAAATCCGATTCATAAAACACCTAACCCGATACAGCAAACATTGATTTAAAGAAGCCATAGTAGACATATCCGACAATCCCACCGATCATCAGAATTGATATAGGCTCCATCGCAGCGGCCAACGCTTTTGTAATTGAACGCACCCGCTCCTCATAAAAACTACCAGCATCTTGCATCACCTGTACCATATTCCCGGTACGTTCACCCACCAGCGTCATCTCTTGAATAAGCCCTTCAATATGAGGTTTACGAAAGCTTTTCCCCATATCATCGCCACACAAAATATCCTCTGCTGCTTGAGATATATCCCGAGCAATCATTTTGTTATTAATCAAAGAGCTAATAATCTGTAACGACTGCACAACAGATATGCCACTTTGCAACATACTGGTTAGCCCCCAAGTAATCTGCGACATTGAGCTAGCTGAAATCATCTTGCCTATAAGCGGCATCTTCAGAAGAATCAGGTCTAGAAACAAACGCCCTTTGGGCTGCCTATAGGTAATAAAAATGGAAACTAAGATGGCAATGATGCAAACGATAATCAGCCACCAATATTGATGAATAAAATTAGAAATACCCATCATCTGCAGCATCTCGGGTGGCGGAACGCGACCCGTTTTTGCAAAGAAAGCAGCAAACTTAGGTATGACAGTAGACATCAAGAAGATGAACACACCCACCGTCATAAACAGCACAACCGCAGGGTAGGTCATGGTGGAAATTAATTGGCTTTTAATCTCCGCCTGACGCTCCATAAAACTCGCGATACGTACTAACGCTGGTTCTAATTCACCACTAGCTTCTGCGCTGCGAATCATATGCAAGGCTAAAGGCGTAAATATAGCTTCATGCTTTTCCATCGCTTGGGAGAAGGATCGGCCTGCGCTAATTTGATCATTCATATCATCAATGATCCGAAGCATTCCTCCCCGCTGTATTCCCCTTAATATATTGAGCCCTTCAGTCACCGAAAGCCCAGAGCGAAGCATTAACGCAAACTGCCTAAAGAAAAATATTTTTTGTGAATTTTTAATCGGTAGAAGCGCACTGATCTCATCCAATAAACCAACATTCGGCTTATTCTTCTCGTTTTTAGATGTACTTTCATGAATATCGGTAATATAGATACCTTTATTCTGCAGTTTGGCGATTGCCGCATCATGGTCGACCGCCGAAATAGTGCCACTGCGAGCATCGCCCGATGTGCTAATACCGTTGTAGGAGAACTTCATCTACCCTCCTCCACTAACCTATGCACTAAACCTAAATGCTTCAGCTCATCTAATGTAGTTAACCCCTGAATCACTTTCTCACAGCCATCATGGGCTAGGCTGACATAGTATTGCGCATGCTTACGTAACTGTTGTTCGTCAGCACCCTGGGTAATTAACTCACGAAGGAGATCATCCACCCACAAGGTTTCAAACAGCGCGATCCTACCTTTAAAACCTGTGCCATCACAGAGAGAGCAACCCTGAGGATGAGAAAGCATCACCACCTGGTCGGTTTCCTCTATACCTAAAGCATCTAACTCAGCTAAGTCGGCCTCCATCTCTAACTTACAATGCTGGCAAAGCCTTCTCGCCAAGCGCTGGGCTACAACGCCTTGTAAACTAGAGGCGATCATAAACGGCTCTAAGCCAATATTTTTAAGCCTTGTTACACTGGCAATCGCCGAGTTAGTGTGCAAAGTGGATAAAACCATATGACCTGTAGTCGCTGCTTTAAGTGCAATTTCAGCCGTTTCTGGATCACGTATCTCCCCCACCATAATCACATCAGGATCATGACGCAGAAAACTACGTAGCGCCGAGGCGAAATTTACTTTGGCATTCATCTGTACTTGCGAAACCCCCTCTACGACCATCTCCACAGGATCTTCAGCCGTAAGAATATTCGTACTTTCGGACTTTAACTGAGTGAGAGCGGCATAGAGTGTTGTAGATTTACCACTACCGGTCGGCCCTGTAATAAGAACGATGCCATGGGGTTGCGCAATAACACGACTAAACTGGCGTAAGGTTTCAGATGACATACCCAGTTGGGTTAAGGTCAAGAGCTGATTATCTGTCCCTAATAGTCGCAGTGTAACCCTTTCCCCATGCTTGGTTGGCGCAGTCGCCACCCTCATTTCAAACTCTATATTGGAAGGTGTTACATAATCAGCGCCGCCATCTTGAGGCATGCGCGTTTCCGCAATATCCAGATGGGACATTACTTTAATACGACTAACTAAAGAGCTGCCTTCAGCTAGCGAAAAACGCTTACCATACTGCTGTAAACGTCCATCAACCCTAAAACGAATCAAATAAAATTCCGCCTGAGGCTCAATATGTATATCCGAAGCGCGGTGCATATAGGCAGAATTTAATAGCTGCTTAAATGATTCCACCGCATCAAACCCTACTTCAGGGGTGTGTATCTCTAGATCTATACGTAAGCAGCTTTCGAAGGTTTCCGGATCGGTTACACAGAGCTTAATATCAGTTTTAAAAATCCGTTGTACTTGCTTCTCCAGTGCAGGGTTTTCAGGCGAGTCAGTAACAACATATATCGCCTCATCTTCATTAGATGCAACCTCAATAGGTAAAATACGCCACTGACGAACAAGACTTTGAGGCACTAAATTCAGCTGTTTCTTATTAATCCGAACCTGCGATGAACGAACAAAAAGTAATCCCTGTTCGCTGGCATAAGCATGATAAAAGCTACTTAGAGATAAGCGCTGCTGATAGCAAAGTGCAGTCACCTCATCCAACTGAAAACGACGAGCATTTAAACGCGCCTCTGTTTGCTGCTCAGGGGTTATAAGACCTTGATTTAATGCTGCCTCAAGCAGACCTTTTCCTCGAATCGCCATAAGCCTACCTATTTAAAACCTTGAGCGCGTTTTCAAACTGCTCTTTTCTATAGGTTAACTGCAGCGCTTTTTCATAAGTAATTAGCTTATCTTTAACACGCAGAGCTAAAGCATATTCAAGGGTTTGATTACCTTGTGAGCGACCTGTTTCCATCACTGAACGAATCTGTGCAGAGTTTTTCTCACGGATCAGATTCGACACTGCACCGTTAACCATCAGGATTTCATTCACAGGTACACGACCAGAGCCATCTGCGGAGGGTACTAATATTTGTGTGACTACAGCACGTAAACTCATGGAAAGTTGCTGACGAACGGTATTTTGCAGATTCCCAGGGAACATACCTACAAGACGATCTATAACACCCACCGCATCATTAGTATGCAGTGTCGCAAACACAAGATGTCCGGTTTCCGCAGCAGTAATTGCCGCGTGCATAGTTTCAAGATCTCGCATTTCGCCTAACAGCATAACGTCAGGATCTTCTCGCATAGCACTGCGAATAGCATCAGCAAAGCTCAATACATCCTCACCGACCTCTCGCTGATGGACGACCGAACGTTTATTCGGATGAACAAACTCTATCGGATCCTCAATCGTCAGAATATGGCAGGCTCGCTCTTCATTAATCTTATTAATCATGCTCGCTAAGGTTGTAGATTTACCACTACCTGTAGTACCCGTTACAAGCACTAGACCATCCTTTTGGCCGGCAATAGCCTCTAGTTGCGCGGGAAGTCGTAACTCTTCGAAAGTACAAAAAGCATTATTTAATGCACGTACCGCAAATGCTAAACCTCCTCGCTCGAAATAAAAATTCAACCGAAAACGCTCACCCACCCCGTTGCTATAACCTAAGTCACAACTACGTTGAGTTGTTAAATGCTCAAACTGCTCTGCTGATAAAAGCGCCTCTGCCATCCCTTTCAGCGTCCCTCTTTCTAAAACAGGCAACTGGTTCTGTTCGAGTAACTCTCCCTGTATACGAAAAACCGGATAAACATCTACAGAGCCATGCATATCAGAGGCACCGAGTGCCAACATAGACGCCAAAAGATCTTCAAATTGTTGTTTATAAAAATGACTATTCATTACAATGCCAACGTAATCTGAATATCTAACACATGCCCGCCACCCAATGCTGTACGGTCAGTTCGGCTAATCTGTACTTTGATCGGAACAACTGAGTATTCCAATTTAGAGAGTCTTTGAATAAAACCATGCAATGCACTATATCCACCCTGTAAATGCAGGTCATACAGGGGCCTATTGAGAGATGAAGCAGAGACCTTCTTCGTTTTTGTAGAGACAAACTGAATAAGGTTCGCTTGGCTTTGAACTTTAGAGAGCAGCTGAAGGTTGCTCTCTTTCGCATTACGGTTCACCTCGCCTACCAATTGAGCAACTTTTGTTTTATCGCGTAGGTCAACAAATACATGCCCAAACCCTGACAAGAGTGCTTTTTCTTCCTCAACGAGCAGATCCAATTTTTTAATATCTTTAGATTTAATCTGCTTACCGTTTAATTCAGGTATAACAATTTTCTTATCCCTCTTTTGTTCTCGGGATATTTTGTCTTTAGCCGATTGCAACTGCTCATCTAAAATCAAAACTTGTGTATTTAGATCTGATCCCCGGGTAAAAAAGTAGCCACCTAGAACCAAGGTCAATCCTAAAACCAGTAACAACAATTTTTCCCGTGGCGCCATAGTCTCAAACAACGACATTATTCTGCCTCCTGATGTTTAAGCAAAAACTCAAAAGCATAAACACCGTTTTGCATCAAAGCCGTATCACCACTAAAGTTACTAGGGCTTTTAGCTACATACATATGCAGCGCCTCTAAACTGATAGATAGCACTTGGTTAAAGTCATCAATACTGGCTTGATCTACCGCTTTTCCTGTCAAAGAGAACTCATACCACTTAGTTTCTTTAAGTGTTTCCAACACGACCCCATCATTAATACTTTCAGACAGTACGGGTAATAAACGCGCCATAAATGCCTGCCGTTTAACAATAACTTGTTCTACCAACTGCTTTTCAGATTGGAGCTGAGTCAGATCTTTCTGTTTTGCCTCAAATAACTGGATATTTTTTCCCGCTTCTTGAGATTCTTTACGCAGCTCTTTTTTAGACTCTTTAAGTCGATTCAACTGCTCCTCTTTTGTAATCAATTCCTGCCTAATTTCTTCAAGCGTCCAATGGTAATAACCTTCATAAGCGGCAATAAAAAGTGGGACAGTTAACACTCCCATAAAGACTTTAAAGTTTTTACTGCGATAAAAAGGATCTGGCGGCGGCATACCCGCTAGTGGAGCTAATAAGAGTGGTGATGCCCCCAAAAAGTGTTGGGCAACACCAAGTTCACATAGCAGCGCCTCATCATTGAGTTGCGTACGACTGACTAACGACTCTGGTGTAAGCGCCAAAACGGTTTCAAGATATGAGATCTGCTCTGAATAAGCATGATTAAAATCAGCAACAAACCAACGTGCTATATCAACAAAAGCCCCATTGCCTATAAGGTCAGCCACCGATGAGATATCTACCGGCTGGTTAGAACACTTAATCATGGCAGCATCTAATACACGGCCATTAGAAAGTACCGCACAGTAGATATAAGCTTGATGAAATTCAGTTAGTAGAATGGTTTCATCACTCTCACCCACTAAAGGTACTGTCGAGCCAGCAAAAGGATAAACCTGTCTTAAATTAAGACGAGGTACATTAGCTGAACCACTTATTTTTTTGACAGCTTCCAACCATTGTTGATGCTGGGCAATAGGCATAGAAGTACATAAATATTTTTTGACTGCATCGCTCCCATCCAGCATCCCCGCTGAATCAGACGCTTTTTCTAATTGAGGCCGCCATTGAGTAAGTAAGCGTTGATCAGATAACTGCAACTGCTGTTGAATATGTAAGCATTCTGAAATCTGCTCTTTGGATACCATCTGTTCACGAAGAGCAACCTCACCATACCGCATCGGACCTCGCCCACTCGGCTGTGCCGCCATATTCTTTTCTTCAGCTACTAAGGTTGTTAGCGCCTCGCGCTGCTCAGCATTTATATAACCACGCCCCATCAGCAACCAACCTAAGTCCCAATTTGGCGATTGAGTTGCAACAATGCCTTCCATCTCCCAACGCAGCATCTCCAGAAGATTGCCTTTATCTTCAGATTCAAAACTCTCGGTCACCTCAACCAAACCGGAGATCGCGCTAACATGCAGTAATAGCACTGTATTAGGCATATTTTTACCTAATACATTTTGCAACTGCTCAAAGACATCACCTAAAGCAGCAATAGGCTCAACCTTATGAGAGGTAACAGAAACCGTTATTTTTAATTCATCACGACTCCCATTAATAACTGTCGCTTTTAAATCAAAACCGTTGACTTTAAGAACAAGAATTCCTTTTCCCGCTGTTTTTTTATTAAGGAAAGACAACATTAATCAACCTCGAACTGTAAAGATGGTTGCGTAGAACGCGGGATAACTAAGAGATGGTCATAGCCTGTAATGTCATTAGCGTCATCAATCACAAAAACAGCATGCTGCCCTGCGGGAATATAAGTACTTGAAGGCGTGACACTAGCACCACTTTCCATCCACTCTGATGAAGTAAACAAGCGAGACCTTTCGATTGAAGGTACTCCCCCAGAAGCCGCAGCTACTGAGAAATAATAGGTCGTCCAACGCTCTGCGGGGGTGGAAACTGCTTTATTTTTAAAAACAGCTAGCGCAACTTTCTGCGTTTTTTCACTGTAATTCGTTACTTGAATATCAAGCTGATTCAAAGGTACCTGCCAATCTAAGCTCGAAACTGCACCAGAGACCGATATATTAAAAGGTGAAGGATGTAAGCCATCATCCCCTTTAAAATTAAATTGGTAATCACCAACCGCTGTGCTGCTCACTTCAAAACCTACACTCCAACCATCTAAAAACTCGTTATTACTATCGACACCTTCTTGTAAATAAGCACCGCGATAACCTTTCAGCTGAGCATATGAGGAGGACGCTAAAGAGCTACCTGAAGCACTCAACTTCAGATAAGGAGCAGTCGCTTGCCATGAACTCCAGTCATTGCCGCTATCCATATTCCAGACATCATTTTTTCCAATTAAGGGAAATAGCTCAGAAGGGTCTTGCGACGGCGTGCCACTGGTAGGCGGTAAAACGCCATTATCGACAACAAAGCCAGATAAAAGCGGTTGGTTTTGGTAGGTAGATTGATTATAAACAGCCCGTTCAATGAGCTTCATTTTAGCTAAAGTTTCATCATAACGAAGCTGGTTATCTTGGTTATCAATAAAGGCTAAAGGGGTACTGGCGATTAAACCGATAATGAGCATGACTAAGACTAATTCGAGCAATGTGAAGCCTTGCTGCTTAACCTTAGCACGACACCGGTTTTTGCCAATTGAATGCGTAGCAATTAACGTAGACATAAAACGATATCATCCCCGCTGCTGCTGCATAATCGATCTTGACTACAATAATCGTCCTCACTTTTAACGGTCTCAGCGTAATCACAGCTGTTGGGCTCATACACACCGTTAGAACCCAAACTCACCAAACGCGCAGCTCCCGGCACAAAGGGATCGCGCTCGCCTGCCAATAGATCCAAATCTATGGCCAGATAAGGCCTCCCTAGCTGAGAAAATAACGTACTATCGGCCTCTGAAACTTTGCGCCATTCCAATAAACAAGTAGAGGTATGGCATCCATCGTTACTACGACTGACCCCCTCATCCACGGGGTAATGATCAAATGGGTCCGCAATGGCAACCACCGATTCTAACTCGGTGTTATAGATGAAATAGGGTTGTCCCTGCGTAGCATCAGCGCCACTAGCAGTCAGATCATCACCTATATCCACATAAAGATATTTATGGCCACTTAAATAGGGACCGCGCCAACCGCGGCGGTAATCAATACTCCAGTCCGCAGCTGAGGCAGGTTTAACAAAAAGGAAAGATAGATCGGCAGGAGTGTCACGGGAAGGAATCACACCAGTATCGGAATAGTAGGCTTCTATCGCTTCACCTATTTGTTGCATTTGATAACGGGCCGCTTGCTCTGTAGCATCGGAGCCCACATCACGAAACGACGTTACAACACCACCGGCTATGACTAACAGCAACGCCGCAACAACTAACATCTCTAATAAGGTAAAACCGGACTGATAACGGAAAACCGCTTTCCTAAAAGTATCGTCCTTGACGCTTTTAGGAAAACGGTTTGATGGAACCACTATTTTACTTCTGTCTGCTAAATACATTGATAGCCACATGATTTTTATTGTTTTTATAATAATTGCTAGGGCAAGCTAGCTAATTTTTTCGATCAAGGCTTTGGCAACTTATGCTCTTTGGCATAAATCACTCACAACCGTTTTGCATCATATAATCACTCGATTAGTTAAGATCAAAAAAAGGCAGAGGGTTCCCCCTCTGCCAAAATCAGGAGGAGTGATTACTCTTCTTCGTTACCTTTTGCTTCTGCAATCTCATCATCGTAAGCATCGCCACCAGCATCCAGAACTGCGATTACTTCCATATCCTCGCCTACCTCGTCCCAGTCGGCCACCTGACAATCACCAGCACCGAAGTCTTCAATACTTTCGCCATCTGGACATTCAGCTATTTTAACGACAATAGAGAAGTTAGAATATTTATCCGCAGGTGCATTACCATCTTGTGGCGCACGCGCGATAACTGCACCCAAATCAGCACCTGGCCCAACACCAAAAACAGCTAATACAGCTTCTTCATCTTGCCCTAATTCTTCAGGCTCATTAAAGAATGCCATAGGAACAGCCTCTGTTGTTATACCAGAAAGATCAGTAAAGTCCGCAGCAGCACCTGCACCAAACTCCCATTCATCATCATCGGCTACAAGATCATTAAAAATCATAGAAGGTTTAGTAACATCAACCAGTGCCACATCCTCAACACTACCTGCAATTGTCTCTTCTGCCGTAGCATTACAAACAGTACCACGAACATAACGAAGAGAGGTTAAGCCATTCTCAGACAATGTATCTAAAGCGCCAGATGTCACATCTACCAATTGCAACTTGCCATACATATCGTTAGTAAGACCACCATGTATACGCTGTAGATTAGATGTGTTTCCGCCAGCACTCAATACAGTTGAGGTGCCTCCATCTAACGAAGAAATATCTACGGATAGCTCAGCTCCCGAAGCAGTAACACCGGTAGAACAGATCAGCGAATCCAATCCACCAGGCAGCTTGCGCTTTTCTACAACACTGAAGATATTCATACTATTTTCTAGGGTAGCCATAGTATGAACAGCGGTCGCTTGGGCTGCGCCTTCCTCTTTACCGTCCATATTAGAGATAACTGCACCGGCGATAATGGCCAAGATTGCCACTACGACCAAAAGCTCAAGCAAGGTAAAACCACCCTGCTTCGCTTGTAATTTTTCACCCTTACTACGCAACTCAACGTCCTGAACTTGGGATAAGTCAGCTTTCTTAAATTTAGCTATCGTATTTTTTATTTTTTTAGTATTCATCTTTTTTCTCAACACATTTACCGCATCTGTCTCGTACAGACTTTTGGATTTCTATTTTTATTTTTAGAAGATGCAAACCCTCATTGCACTCTTATCTCATATCTATTTTTTACACATCAACAACAAAGCGGTATTGCTTTCCACAATGTAAAATAACTTCTTTTTGCTGACGTTTAAGAATTTTCGTTTCAACACGTATTTCGCCAAAGCCATCGTGACTTAACACATCATCGAATAGCTCAAGTAACTTCTTTTTAGCCAACTCAGCGGTTTTATGATCAGCTTGCACAGCACAGCTCCAACCTTTATTTTTTTAAATTCTGTACGCCTACAAAGAACGGGCTTATACATCTGGCTTTTTATGATTTTTCATAGTAGAGGTGAGCGCTAAGTAAAAACATTGTATTTAGGAAGAAGCCTTACAAACTTTCGAATATTCTTTTCTCCCAATCGGTTCGGGAAATATTCCCAAGCCTTTGTGAAAAAGTAATTTATCAAAACTGAGTTGATAGCTCTGCACACCTACGGCTACCTATAGCTCTTACCTTCCCTGCCCCATCTAAAAATTTATGTGTCCGATCATATATTCATAAATAAATTGGGTGTTATAGGAAAAATTCCTTTTTTAAAATCCAGCCAAATTTTTATTCGACTTACAGCTAGCTTTGGTAAAACAGCTTTTCTCAAATTTAAGTGAGAAAAATCAACCTAGATCCCCTAAAGGATCAGGTACAAATATGGGAAAAAATCCTATAACCCATTGATTTTCATATATGAGATATAGGTAATCTTAAGACGATCAGAAAGAAGCTACGGGAAGAGGTAAGAAAGAACAGTAGCTTTATATAAGACATACAAAGCCCAAAAAAGAAGCCAAAACAAGCTTAAAGAGCTAGAGCCTTCAACTTATTCCAGCTTCAATTGATTGTAAATTAATGGGAAAACTACTAATTAGATAAACTATTTAAATAAGCCTTATCCGATATTTCAGTCCACGCTCGTGCTTTAGCCATATAGGCTGCTTGAGAGTCCTGAATACGTTTCGCTAACGGATCCTTTCCTGCATGCTCAGCTAACAGTTCATTATTCGCTTTTTGCATCGCCTTAATAACGTCCGTAGGAAACGACTTAATCTGAATATCCGGGTACTCACTTTTCATACTTGACCAGTTAGCTGCCGATTCATGCTGAGTATTAATATACATATCATAAGCAGCCAAGCGCATCGCAGTTTTTAATATCTGCTGGAGATCCTTAGGCAATCGAGAGAATGACTTTTGATTGACTAAGAACTGCAACTCACTCGCAGGCTCATGCCAACCTGTATAATAGAAAGGCGCAATTTTATGGTACCCCATTCTCAGATCAAGCGACGGTCCAACCCACTCAACAGCATCAATTGTACGTCGCTCTAATGAGGTATATAGATCACCAGGCGCAATATTGACCGGCTTAGCACCTAACTTGGCCCAGATCTCTCCGGCAAAACCCGGAATACGTATTTTTAGCCCTTGTACATCTTCAAGCGAATTAATCTCTTTCTGGAACCAGCCACCCATCTGCACTCCCGTATTCCCACCAGGAAAAGAGTACATCCCAAAGGGCGCATAAACCTCGTTCATTAACGATTGACCCTCATCAAAGTAGAACCAAGCATACTGTTCAGGTGCAGTCATTCCAAAAGGCATAGTCGTAAAATAAAGGGTATTAGGCACCTTACCTTTCCAATAATATGAAGCCGTATGGCCAATATCATACTGACCCGCTCGGACCATATCGAATACACCAAAGGGGGCTTTATGTTTATTACTGGAATCAATTCTTATCTTCAGCCGGCCATTGGACATAACCTCAGCCAATTGCACCATGTGGCGGGAAGTTTCACTTAATATAGGGGTATTCGTGCCCCATGTTTCGGCCAACTTTAAACGATAAACTTTATCTTCTGCGTGCACCAGCGTAGTAATCAGGAAACAACAGCACAGTACAATACCGTTCTTTATTCTCTCTACCCACATCTACCTATATTCCTAAGCATCATTAAGTGATTAAAGCCTGCATAGTAATATGCTAAGCCCTACCTCTCAAATCAAACACAAAGATTAGATAAAAAAATGCCCCGTAAAACGAGGCAATTAATCAGCTCATATAACAGAGCTGAACATGGGAATGGATTATAAAATGGGCTATCACTAGCCCATAGCAATACAACCGCCGTTAATACACCAGCTATCTTTAGGAAAGCCCGTAGAAAGCAGGGAATAGAAGTATTGAAACAACAACAGCTACCTGCATTATGATAAACGGCATCACACCTCGGTAAATATCTATTGTAGTGACTTGCGGCGGTGCAACCCCTTTAAGATAAAATAGACTAAATCCAAATGGAGGCGTTAAGAAACTAGTCTGTAGGTTCATCGCAATCAAAATCGCAAACCAAACAGGCGCTATACCAAAAGCATCCGCCACCGGCGCAAGAATCGGTACGATAATAAAACTAATTTCAACAAAATCGATAAAGAAACCTAAGACCAAAATAGCCAGCATAGACAGGATCAAGAAGCCTGTAGCACCGCCGGGTAGATCCGATAAAATCTCTTCTACAATGTAATCACCGCCTGTGTAGGTAAATGCCATAGAGAACGCGGTAGCGCCCAATAATATAGCAAAAACCATCGCCGTCACTTTAACGGTTTCTTGAGCTGAGTCTAAAACCATTTTCCAGCTAAACTGGCGATAAAGAGCCGCTAGCACTATAGCACCAACACCACCTAAAGCTGAGGATTCTGTTGGTGTAGCGATACCGGCAAAGATAGAACCGAGAACGATCAAAATCAATGCTAAAGGAGGTACAATGGCGATTAACGCTTTTGTGTACTGCTCTCGCTTGTTCTTCACATCATCATCTAAAGGCAGAGCTGGCGCCGCTTCTGGCTTCAAATAACTGTAAATCAAGATATAAACAACGTAGATACCGATCAACATTAGACCTGGACCCACTGCGGCTTTAAATAGATCGCCAACAGGAATACCAAGTACATCACCTAAGATAATTAGAATGATCGACGGTGGAATAATTTGACCTAAGGTACCTGATGCACAGATAGTACCGCAGGCTAGAGATTTATCGTATTTATACTTCAACATCACCGGCAATGAGATCAACCCCATCGCAACAACCGATGCACCTACAACACCTGTAGATGCTGCTAAAAGCGCACCGACTAATACGGTAGAGATCGCTAAACCACCACGTACACCACCAAAAAGCTTACCCATAGACTCAAGCAACTGCTCAGCCAATTGAGTTTTCTGTAAAACAATCCCCATAAAAATAAACAGAGGAACCGCCATCAATACCGTATTTTCCATAATGCTCTGAATACGGAATGGCATAAAAGCGAACATTTCTGCACCTTCGGCAAAAACACCGAAAAGCAAAGCAACGCCACCAAAGGTAAAAGCAACTGGGAAGCCGACAAGCAGCATAAGCAGCGCCACCGCGAACATGACAATACCAATCATTACTAAGGCCTCTTAATGTTGTGGGGGTTGATAATCGTCTGCCTGGCTATTACCTAGGTAAACGTTTAAAGATTTAAGGAATAGACCCACACCGCTAATTAACATAGCGAAGAAAGCAAAAGGAATTACAGATTTAATAAGCCAGCGATAAGGTAGGCCACCAGGATCACCCGATGTCTCGCCCAGCTCAAATGCCTCACGCGCAAAATCAACACCATACCAGCCCACTAACGCGCAGAAAGGAAATAACAGTATCAAGCAACCTAACATGTCAATTATAGCTTTAGTCTTTGCACTGAGGCCTTCATAAATAAGATCCACACGTACATGTCCGCCGGCCTTTAATGTATAAGGTACGCCTAAAAGAAAGACAGCAGCGTAAAGGTGCCACTCCATCTCCTGCATCCCTATAGAAACATCATTAAAAACATAGCGCATAACAACATCAATAAAGACATTGAATAGCATTAACACAAATAGGACTGCAGAGATCTTACCCATCAGCTCTGAAAAGCTGTTGATCACCTGCTCCAGTCTCAATAGAAACATGCTAGCTCCAAGAAAAAATAGATAATGGCACCCTGAATAGGGACAACACTCAAAATACCAACGGAGGTTCTTTAACTTTAGATAATAAAGGGTAACTAAATAATTAGTCACCCTGTGGAACAACGTAATTAAATAAGACCTGCCCCTTCAACAGGCCTTATTAGAGATACGCTTAGTCAGACAAACTGTTCAAGTAAGCTTTATCAGAGATATTAGTCCACACACGGGCTTTAGCCATGTATGAAGACTGTGATTCTAAGATTTTCTTAGCTAATGGATCAGCCGCTGCTTTCTCTGCAAGCAATTCATCATTTGCTTTACGCATTGCTGCGATAACTTCTGGCGGGAAAGTTTTAACCTGAATATTTGGGAACTCAGATTTCATGCTAGCCCAGTTCTCTGCAGATGCATGGTAAGACTGAATGTACATATCATACGCTGCAGTACGCATAGCCGTTTTCAGGATCTGTTGTAGATCAGCTGGTAACCTTGCGTATGCTTTTTTGTTGATAAGGAACTGCAACTCTGTAGCAGGTTCATGCCAACCCGTATAATAGAACGGTGCAATTTTGTGGAAACCCATACGTAGATCAAGTGAGGATATCGCCCGCGTCCTAAGTATTGCAGATATCAGCTGGGTTGATGTAGAGGGGAAAATCCGCCAACTATTGAGCAGAGATGAAACCGATAATCTATGTATTCGCAAAGGAACGCTAACTGAAAATGAACGTCAGATTATGCGGGATCATATTAAAGTCTCCATCGATATGCTGGAATCTCTGAACTACCCTAAACAACTGAAACAGGTACCCGAGATCGCCTGTAACCACCACGAACACTTAGATGGCAGTGGTTACCCTAGAGGTTTGAAGGCGGATGATCTCTCAACCCGAGCACGTATTATGTGCATCGCAGATATTTTTGAGGCACTCACCTCCCCCGATCGACCTTATAAAAAAGGCATGCTTTTATCCCAAGCCATGACTATTTTAGGCCGTATGGTAGAGGACAACCACTTAGATGGTGACTTATTCAAACTGTTTGCAGAAAGTGGGGCTTATCTCACTTATGCACAAAAGCATATGGCACCCCGCCAGATAGATACCTTTGATATCCACTCACTTCCTGGTTTGCAATAAACGCTCTTACTTACTGGTATGGCTAAAGACTCCGCACCAATCAGCTGGGAGTGCAGCATCTTTATATTCAGCAATACGGTGCAGATAAATCCGTGCCATTGTATCTTCTGTAGCTTGACATAGATAAGCCTCAAAAATATCCTGAGCCTCATCCCACTGTTTTGTCGAATAGGCCTGAATACCTTTTTGGAATAGATCGACTGCGTTTTTTTCATGTTGTGTGCACTGTTCACGTAACCCTATAGGCTCGAGAACATCCACCGCCTCATTACGACCTTTAACCTGCACTCTATCTAATTTACGGTATAGGTACTCAGGTACTTTTTGCGCTAATTCACCACTTACCAGCAACGGCGTACCATAATATTTGGTCAGCCCTTCCAAACGTGCACCTAAATTAACCGCGTCTCCCATGACCGTATACGCCATACGGAAAGAGGAGCCCATATTACCCACATTCATTAAACCACTGTTAATACCCATACCTACACGAACCGCGGGCAACCCCTCTTGCTCTAATTGCTGATTAAGTTCCGGCAACAGTGCAAGCATCTCTAACGCGGCTTGCAAGGCATGACGAGCATGATCTTCATCTTTAAGGGGCGCTCCCCAAAAAGCCATCACAGCATCCCCTATATACTTATCCACAGTACCGCGCTGCTCATGAATCACCTTAGTCATGCCCGTTAAATAGATATTCATTAAACGAGTTAACTGTTGAGGCGTCAGCTGCTCTGAAAGGCTGGTAAAATCCCGAACATCTGAGAAAAAAACGCTCATCTCCCGACTTTCACCAGAAAGCTGCACGGATTGATCCTGCTGACTTAACTCTTCCACCACCTCGGGCGGAATATACTGTCCGAACTGATTCGCCAATTGGGCTATATTTCGGGTTTCAAAAAAGTAACCTGTCGTTTGCTGAAAAAGGTACAACACACTAATTAAAATTAAGGTATAACCCAGCGGAATTACCCATAATAGTTGCTGCCATGCATAGAGATTCAGAGCGATGACCACCCCACCAATGGCCAGTGTGATAATCGTTGATAAAAATACTGATAATCGAGGAATAACGATCGATAAGAGTAGACCGCAAAAAATAAGCTGGACGATCTCAACTCCGAGCGTGTAATCAGGTTGGTGATGAAAACTCCCATCCAACATGCCGGATAAAATATTGGCATGGACCTCCACTCCAGAGTAACGATTACTCATAGGTGTCACCCTAAGGTCCAATAGACCCGCCGCACTTGTTCCAACTAAAACAATCGTGCCCTCCAGTAACTCAGGATCAGCAACCCCATTAATAATATCGGTAGCCGAAACGTAGGGAAAACTCCCTTGTGGGCCTCGATAAGGAACCAGCACTGCGCTATGTTGATCAACAGGGATACGTATGCCTGCTGCTTCAACGGCCACTAAAGCACTCCTCTCCTCTGTTGCATCCGTTTCAATAACCGGCAGCACCTGATCTTCCTCAAACAACGCTAACATCATCGCTAAGGCTAAGGATGGATAATATTGACCTTCAAAGCGCTGCAGTATAGGTACGCGTCGATAAACACCATCGGAATCAACCATTGGGTTATCAAAAAAGCCATTACGAACACCCTTACTTTGTAGCGCATTCAAACTAGAGATCACACCGTTCGCTTCAGGAATAGGCAACTCAGCTAAAGCGGGATCTTCACCTATCACCGCTTTTCCTGGATGGCCTACTTGTAGCTGCTTAGTACTACGGTCAAATAGATAACCCAATACAACAGGCCTATCAGCTATTACACGGGCAAAATGAGCATCCGAGTTAAGCGTTTTAAGCAGCGTAGTTACATCGTGATCGGTACTTTTATTTTCAAAAAACTGTTTAAGCTCAACTAAATCAATACTTTGATCAGCTTCTGAAAACACCATATCAAAGCCTACGATGGCCACACCATAGTTATCAAATAACTGATCAACCATACGTGCTAACTTTGAACGATTCCATGGCCAGCGCCCTTCCGCAGCAAGGCTTTTTTCATCAACATCAACAATAACAATACGAGGATCTTTCTCTTTGGAAAGAAACTGACGTAAACGTAAGTCATAAAGGTCATGCTCAAAACGTTCAAATAGCTCAGGACGATCGCCGGTTACCACAGGAACTATCATTAGAATGGTGAGAAAGATACCCAACAATGTCCTGATTTTTCTTTGTCTCATAGACTACTCAGCAACAGTTTGACGAAGCGAACCAAGGAGGCTCAATCCATTCGCCATAGGTTTTATTAGATTTATACTGCATAAAAATAACAGTTTTATTTGCGCGCGACAGCTATAAAGCAGGTCAAATGTTGAACTTCCGCTACAGAGTCGAATATAGAAAGCGCCCACCTTTTTATAACCTGAAATTTCAAACTGATTCATTTGCTGCAACGGACTAATATCTGTATCTTGAATAACCGTTGGCGTTTATATAAAACTGTCGTACTCAGCAAAAGTTTGTTTTACCAAAAAGTCAGCACCTGCAACGATTTGGTTGTCCTATTTTTTTGCTGTCGCTTTTGTTATACCCAACTACCATACTGTGCATAAGTAGTGTACTTAATTTAGATAGCCACATCTGAGGTGGAACGTGAAGATCGACGTGTTAGGTTGTAGTGGCGGTATAGGTCAAGGCTTAAAAACTACAACATTTTTGGTAGATGATTCGTTACTGCTCGATGCAGGTACAGGTCTCGAACTACTAACAATGGAGCGTATGTTAAAAATACGCGATGTTATCATTACCCATGCACATATAGACCATATTATCGGCCTACCTCTCATGCTTGCCACTATCTTTGATCAGCATAAAGAGCCTCTAAATATTTATGCACTTCCTGAAGTTATTGATGCTTTGAAGCAGCATATCTTTAACTGGACTATTTGGCCCGATTACACTTGCCTGCCTGAAGAATCGCCAATTATCCGCCTGCACAAGATCAAAAAAGGCGACAAGCTCTCTCTACAAGACAAAAACATTGAAGTGCTGCCCGCGCAGCACCCTACTCCAACGGTTGGCTATTTAATATCTGACGCAAACGCATCTTTTGCGTTTACCGGTGATTCAGGCATTAACGATGAACTTTGGCCTATATTAAATGATCGTAAACCGGATCTACTGATTATTGATGTCTCGTTTACCGACGAAATAGATGAACTCGCACGCTTAAGTGGCCACTTAACCCCAAGCCACTTACAAGAGCAATTAGCCCAGCTAAACCATGATTGCAAAATCATGATCACCCATTTAAAGCCTGGGTTTGAAGACACCATTATGCAACAGTGTCATCAACTATTGCCTGATAAACAGATTTATCGTTTGCATCACAACCAGATAATTAACCTAAGCTCTCCTTAAGGCCTTTCTTGCCTAAGTTATGGAGAGGACTCCCCTTCAAGAAAAATAGTACCATTGATGCTGGACGATACGCCGGTCAATCCATTCACCCCTTCAGCAGCATAACTTGTGACAGCACCTTCCGCATTATCACCCACAAAATCGATACTCATATGACCGGAAAGATCAGTAGACACAACACCAGCACCGCAGGTTAGTCCGCTACAGGTACCGGTTAATGCAACCTCTTCACCATTTAATACACTACTTAAGTTCAAATCAGCACTCGCAGCTTCGCGCAACTCATAAGAATTGCCCAATATATCGGCTTCAACGCCTATTTCTAGTAACTTTTGCCCATCAAAATCGACTCGAAAGTAGGTCCCACTATATACATGCCCACCCGTGCCAGTGACTGTTGAAAAATCATTCAATGTACCTGTGGCGCCCGTTTCGTTTTGTGGGCTTGTATATCCACCATGCGTAGCGTCATATCGATAAACAAAATCGCCTGTTTTATTTGTAATAACCGAATCTGGGGTCAAATCATCACTGTACATAAAATGAAAGCTACCCGATGTGACCGTCGGCAAACCATTTTCAACGACAGTATAACCGCTGGCCCAACGCCCCCAGCTAACTTTAGCCGTACCGACCGTACTCTCACCTTGATCAAGCACAACCCCTAACAGAGACGGGCTAGATATAACACAAGGAGAACAAGGATCGGACGATAAACTACTTTCATCGTTAAAGACGACGCCTGTTACAACATCCCCGCCACTCAGCGTACGATCTATTGTAATATCAGAATTACGGTCAGCACCTTCAACACTACCTGCTGAGACCTCTACACCACCAAGATTCACTTGCGAGAAAGCCAAAGCGACGACACTTTCATCCGATGCGGCTTCACCATTTCCTGTTGGGTTAGGTGAAGCTGCCACTGTAATTTGTTGCGTACTCTCACTATCCACTTGAGAGGCTGGCACAGAAATATCCTTACTATCAAGGGATCGACGAACCGCAGTCGCTGTCCGGAATATATTTATCGTTCCCTCAGCGCCCACCAACTGAAACGAGAAGCCTTTTGCAATATCACTGGCTCCCCCTTTATTAGCTACGTTAATCGCACCATTATTAACGCTCCCCTTGACCTCATCGCCCTGCTTATCAACGGTAAAGTCAGTACCACGAATACCGATTGTCGCCACAACCGCATCTAATGTGTAATCCTCTTTATCCACTTTACCTATCTGGCCAGACAGGGTTCTCATACCGCCTTTTAATAACCGGTAAACCGCTTTTCCATCTTCAGGATTAGCCTCATCAAATTGATATTCAGCTATTTTAAATTCAGTACCCGGCTTTAATGATAAGCGCGCGCCATCGGTGAAGCGTATCTGTAAGCGTCCCGTATCTCCTGTCTTCAACAGGTCATCGGCATAAATGTCTACCTTGCGCTTTAAAACTCGCTGAGTGCCCTCAGACTCTGCCGTATTCTGACCAAAGCTCAGAATAACGGTACCTACGCTTTGAGGCGCAGCAGAAACAAAACTAGAAAAAAGAATAAATAGAGCCGCCGTGACATAGGTTTTCATATGCTAAATCTCACTGAAAGTTATAACGCAAACCCAGCATTACTTGCTGGCGGTCATATTCATAAAGCTCAATATTCGAGCCTATATCGGTAAAACTATAATTAGCTAACACTGTCCAAGAGGGCGCAACCATCCACTCCATATTCACATTAAACATAGTAAAATCATCCCTACGCTTAATATTATAGATCCAATCTTTACCTTTATATTCGCTGCGTTGATAAGTAATAGCGGGTGTCAATTTAATATCTCTAGTAGGCGATAGCTGAATCCCTAAGTTCCCGCCGTGGAAAACCCGGTCAACTTGGCCATTTGCTAAAATACCCGCGGTTTTTGGATTTTCTGTTCCGGCAAAAGCACTGATAAAATAAAGAGGACGCAAGCCACCCTCCCCTGCATAGATATAGCTTGCACCTACATTACTCAGGGTTGCATCTTTCCATGACTGGTCATCATAAGCGAGGTCATTGGCCCCTACGAAAAACTTCATGACCGAACGTTTACTAAGCTGCTTACTCCACGTGCCTGTGATACCAAACATGTCGCGGTAGTTGTTATTGGCTAACTGGTACTTTTGTAGGTTGAAGTTGAATTGAAATTGATTAGCTTCACCTTTCCATATATGCCCAGCGCTTAAATTAATATTATTGTAGTCTTGCTCATCTTCGCTATCGTAAATACGCGAATCGACATTGGCACTAAACACAAGCGCATTGTCGGGATTGTAAGCATGCTCAACACTCGACCCAACCCTGACTTGCGCATATTGATCGCCACGACCTAATGCATTATCACTTAGGATAACCACATTAGTTTGCCCACCAGGGCCCGAGTTAATATTACTATCGTAACCGGTCCACAGTTCGACAAAACTCTTAAATTTAGTCGGTGAAATTGACGTTTTTTCTGTAATCAGGGTCAGAAACTGCTGAATACGCGCGCGGACTACATCGGGTGGATTTTCTGCATCAACCTGCTGAAATAACACCTGCGCTCTTTCATATTGAGCGATCAAATAATAACCACGTGCCAGTTCCAACGTCGCTAGCGAGTTCTTAGGTTCCAACATATGAACACGCTCAAGAGCAAAAATACCTTCACTAAGATGCCCACTATCAATAGCTGCTACGCCATACTGAAAATCAAACGCAGGGTCACCTTCCATCTCATCAAGATTATCAAGCGATAACTGGTAGGCTTTTACAGACTCTCCTTTCTCAAGGAGCTGGGACAAATCACTGACCGTATCTGCCATTGCCGTTGTCGACAAACACATTACATTCAGCATCAGACCAATAGATAATTTCCTGAACACTGACTACTCCTGAGCAAGATTATAAGTGGTTTTTAAACACTATTAGTTTAAGGCTAACAGCTATATAAGGACGATACATCTACAATTTTAATAAAACTTAGCGCTTTTTTTGTTACTGATATTGTGGTGGTAACGCTCTAGAGTTCAAAACCTCTGTCGCAGGAATGTTTTTATCATTAACACCATCGATTAAAACAGGCCCTAGGTCTTTAACTGTTTCAAAAATATCGAAAGGAGTGTCTTTCGTCTCTATTCGACTCTCCCTACTTGCTAAGAAGAAGTAATGTCCAGCGGAAACAGGCGCATTACTAAAATCATTTTCTACAACGATTTCTCCCTCCAAGACATAGCCGTACAGCCCCATTATGCCACGCGTATCTTGTTGGCAGGCGCTATCGCAGTAGAAAAGCGTGTAATGTGTGCCTCGAACCCCAATAGTTGCAATCGGTGTATGCACTTGATAATGCTCCACATTAGCATGACTGATCGCACCGGTAATGGTCCGCAGTCCACCTTTTAATAGGCGATAAACTGAGTTCCCCGTTTCCGGTGTATCTTTATTAAATTGGTAGGTTTCAACACTGAATACGGTTTCTTCTCGTAAGGAGAAACGGGAACCATCGCTAAAACGTAACTGAAGTTGTCCTTTAGGCCCTGTTGAGATTAAATCCTGCGTATATATGCTAGATTTACGTTTGAGATCACGACTAGGTTGCTGCGGTAGTTGGGCCGTGTTTTCCCCTATACTTAAAACAACTACGGCTGCTTCTTGAGCCGCGGCCACACTCAGGTTTGAACCGATTGCAGTCGTTAATAGCACCGCTGAAAACATCAATAATCTAGAGAGCCGTGCCATGATTTCTTCCTTGTTTTAAACTGTCGTCAAATCGATAAAAACTCAACTAACAAATGTGTGTTGTTTTAATTTCTGTAATTCATCGCGATAACGTGCTGCAACTTCAAAATCTAGATTTTTAGCGGCTTCATACATTTTATCTTCGATGCGTGTCATCGCTTTTGCCAGCTCTTTAACTGACATCAATGACGGATCTACCTGATACTCACCTGTCTGCTCCGCAACTTTCTTCGCCGTTCGTGTTGCTTTGCGGCCTGGGATCGTACTAGCTCCTTCCATAATATCAGCGACCGACTTCGTAATACCTTTAGGCACGATCCCGCGCTCTTCATTATAAGCAATCTGCTTATCTCGACGTCGCTGGGTTTCATCTATTGCCCTTTGCATTGAGCCAGTTATTCGATCCGCATATAGAATAGCGCGCCCATTAACATTTCGAGCCGCACGTCCAATTGTCTGAATCAACGATGTTTCTGAACGGAGGAAGCCTTCTTTATCGGCATCAAGTATCGTAACTAAAGACACTTCGGGCATATCAATACCCTCTCGAAGTAAATTAATGCCGACTAAGACATCAAATTCACCAATACGGAGGTCTCGAATAATTTCCACACGCTCAACCGTATCTATATCGGAATGAAGGTATCGAACTCTAACTCCGTGTTCATCGAGGTATTCAGTCAGATCCTCAGCCATACGCTTCGTAAGCACAGTAACGATAATACGCTCTTTTTTAGCAACGACCTTATGTATCTCTGATAACAAGTCATCCACTTGAGTTGAAGCAGGTCGAACCTCAACCTCTGGATCAATCAATCCTGTCGGGCGCACCACCTGTTCAACAACTGCTTGCTGATTAGCAGCCTCATATTTACTCGGTGTCGCAGATACAAAAATCATTTGAGGGGATTCTTCCTCCCACTCTTCAAATTTCATCGGCCGGTTATCTAATGCAGAAGGTAGACGAAAACCATACTCAACCAGCGTTTCTTTACGCGAACGGTCACCACGGTACATCGCCCCTATTTGCGGCACGGTGACATGGGATTCATCCAGTACAAGCAAGGCATTATCCGGCAGATAATCAAATAAGGTTGGCGGTGCAGCCCCCGGCTCTCTACCAGATAGGTAGCGAGAATAGTTTTCGATGCCTGAGCAATACCCAAGCTCCATAATCATCTCCATATCATAGAGAGTTCGCTGCTCTAACCTTTGCGCCTCAACCAGTTTTTGATTATCACGCAGCTGTTTTAATCGCTCTCGTAGCTCATCTTTAATTTTGTCGACCGCAGCCAACAAAGTTTCACGGGGCGTAACATAATGGGATTTTGGATAGATAGTCGCGCGGGGAACTCGGCGTAGTATTTCGCCGGTCAATGGATCAAAATAGCTAATCTCTTCAATCTCTTCATCAAACAGCTGGATACGGATCGCTTCCTGCTCCGACTCTGCGGGGAATACATCGATAACCTCCCCTCTTACGCGGTAAGTACCACGGTGTAGTTCCACATCATTACGGGTGTATTGCAACTCTGCCAAACGACGCAAGACAGCCCGCTGGTCAATAATATCGCCCCGATCTATATGCAGCATCATGCCGAGGTACGATTTCGGATCACCTAAACCATAGATAGCAGAAACCGTAGCAACAATGATGGCGTCATCCCGTTCCAATAAAGCTTTGGTTGCTGAAAGCCGCATCTGCTCTATATGGTCATTAATCGAGGCGTCTTTTTCAATAAAGGTATCAGAAGAGGGAACATAAGCTTCAGGCTGGTAGTAATCGTAATAGGATACAAAGTACTCCACCGAATTATCCGGAAAGAACTCCTTAAACTCACCGTAAAGCTGGGCTGCTAAGGTTTTGTTATGGGCCATCACAATCGTGGGGCGCTGAACTTGAGCTATGACATTGGCAATCGTAAAGGTTTTACCAGACCCCGTTACCCCCAAAAGTGTCTGTGAAGCTAAGCCCGACTGTATACCATCGACGAGTTCTGCGATTGCTTGCGGTTGATCACCCGCCGGAGCGAATTTCGAATGAACTTTAAAGCGCTCTTTCATACCATAACCATGCGAAGATAAAACCCCGCATTATATCCCACTCCCTTTTATTTTGAGCAGTTATTTCCCCTACAAAGAACATAATCGAAGCAATAAAGTTTCCTTTAATAGAATTATGACCAATATATTGATCTAAAAAGGCGTTTTTTAACCGAAACAGGATTCATGCTGGCTTTTCTTTGCTGTATTATTAGCGGGTTTGGGGACGCCTGATGTAGTTTTTGCTTTGCCATAACTACTGATTAATATCGCCACCTGCTGATGCGCCCCTTTCATATCACTTATACAAGCAGGTAATTTTTGAGGATTTAGGCTTGAACGTTCAACTTTCAGACCGCGTCAACAACATAAAACCTTCACCAACGCTGGCGGTTACTAACCGTGCAGCAGAATTACGCGCGGCAGGTAAGAACATTATTGGCCTGGGTGCTGGTGAGCCAGACTTTGATACGCCCGATCACATCAAGCAGGCTGCCATCCAGGCGTTGAATGAAGGTTTCACTAAATATACCGCTGTAGACGGAACGCCATCCCTAAAAAAAGCGATTATTAATAAATTCAAACATGATAATGGCCTAAATTACGAAGCTAATCAGATCCTTGTTTCCTGCGGCGGAAAACAAAGCTTCTTTAATCTTTCCCTTGCTCTGTTAAACGAAGGGGATGAAGTTATAGTACCTGCTCCATACTGGGTGTCTTACCCTGATATGGTTCTTATGGCCGACGCAAAACCTGTGATTGTTACCACAACACAAGCACAGCGCTTTAAAATGACGCCAGAGCAACTTGAAGCGGCGATCAACGACAAAACACGCCTAATGGTTTTAAACAGCCCATCAAACCCAACTGGCGTTGCGTATACACTAGACGAACTTAAAGCATTAGCAGAAGTTCTGCTGAAGTATCCGAAGGTATTGATTGCTACAGATGATATGTATGAGCACATTCGCTTGAATGACAATTCATTCGTCAACATACTAAATGCATGCCCTGAGCTTTATGATCGTACAATCGTGCTAAACGGTGTTTCAAAAGCTTATTCAATGACTGGCTGGCGCATAGGCTATGCAGCAGGACCGGCTTGGCTGATTGGCGCGATGAAAAAGATCCAATCGCAAAGCACATCAAACCCAACATCGATCGCTCAAGTCGCCGCACAAGCAGCACTTGAAGGCTCACAAGATTGTGTTAAAGAGATGGTCGTCGCTTTCAAAGCCCGCCACGAGTATGTTGTTAAAACACTTAACAGCATTCCCGGTGTGAGCTGCATTCCTGCTGACGGTACCTTTTATGCTTTCCCTAGTTTTCAGGAAGTGATCGATAATGATGACCGCTTTGAAGATGATATAGCACTAGCTGAGTTCTTATTAATAGAAGCGGGTGTCGCACTAGTACCCGGTTCCGCGTTTGGCGCCCCCGGCAATATGCGCTTATCATTTGCGACCAGCATGGACGTACTTGAAGATGCGCTTGGACGTATCAGCAAAGCACTTTCTGCCTAATCGGGTGAACACAAAAAAACCGAGCTTATATGCTCGGTTTTTTCTATCTATTGGAACCTTCTCGCGACTTCGGCATCAGAGAAACTACTTATATAAAAGGAGATAGTCGATGCTAAGTAAATTAAGCTGTTTAAGTCGTTCGTCTTGGTATTGGCTTGGGCTCATTATACTTGGCCTTAGCATGGAAGGCGTCGCGCTATTCTTTCAATACGGATTAAATTACGGCCCTTGCGTACTCTGCATCCATATTCGTATCTGGGTCATGGCTTTCACTCTTGTAGCTATTCTAGGATTCTTTGTTAGAAAATCCCTCTGGGGGGCTAAACTATCCCACCTACTAATGCTTCTTGTTAGCCTTGGATTAACTGAGCGCTCTTGGCAAACCTTAGCTGTTGAACGCGGCTGGGTCATTGATAGCTGTAGCATGAACAGCGGCCTACCTAACTGGTTTGCATTAGATCAGTGGATTCCCCAAGTATTTGAACCTTGGGAGCCTTGCGGATACACACCAGAACTTCTGTTTGGTATAACAATGGCTGAAGGATTAATGCTTATATCTATTTTACTTGTAAGCGTTTCTATTTTATTCAGCGCACTTCAATTTCGCCATAAATAGCCACAACTAACGCTGCATATGGCTTAAATAATCTATTCATTCGCCTAAATCATTCCAGATTATTTAAGCCATCTCATAAACTGAACGATTCAGTTAGTAAAAAGAACCTTTTCTGTCACTGACACACCGACCAACTACCCTAAAAATACAACGCTACCCTTCTCTGCTTTTGAGCCTATGTATGAAGCTGTCAGCAAGAACAATGAAACATCTACTCAACTTATACCCTCCCTATATTGGTGCTGGCATAAAAGTAGAAAACATATCCGACGATTGGAACCATATCACCGTATCAATGAAAGTCCGCTGGTATAACCGTAATGCCGTCGGCACTCATTTTGGCGGTAGTATCTATTCAATGATCGACCCACATATCATGCTTATTCTTATGAAAAAACTTGGCAAGGAATACTGGGTTTGGGATAGCGCAGCTGAAATTGCCTTTATAAAAGCAACCAAGAAAAAAATAACTGCACATATCCACGTATTAGACGAACAGATAGAACAGATCCAGACTTCAGCCCAAACAGGAAAAAAGCAGTTCCCCGAATTCCACGTGGAAATCATCGATAGCGACAAGAACCTTATTGCTCGAGTAAAAAAAGTTCTTTATGTAAAACGACGCCCCACCCTATAGCTGAAGAAATTTGTTACTAGATTACCTGCTTTCTGTCACTGACTCAGCGTCTGCGTGCCTTTAAATTAATACCATCGATCAATAATTACCATCTTTGCCTGATTCAATCACGCTTAAAAATAAAAACAACTAACAGCATCCGGAACATTACAATGACTTTCATTCTAACCCCCGTCATTCGACTGATGGATAGACTGCCTTATCTATACAAATTCATCTTGGTTAGCACTGTATTTACGCTTCCTCTCGCCCTACTTTGTACTGTCCAAATTCAGTATTTACGAACCGATATTACCGACACACAACATAGAGCCATCGCTATAAAAAAGCTCAATACTAACTATCAATTACTAAAAGCGTTTACAGATTATAGAGACCTGCGATTTACTATTGGCTTCGTAAACCAGCCACTAAAACCGAAAAAAGAGCAACAGCTCGCTGAGCTAAGAAAGATAATAACCACACAGCTTATACCTGAATCTGACCTCGCGAATTTATGGCAAAAAATAGATACCTCACAGTTTTCAACATTGAACTTAGATATTGAAAACCGCTTCCAATATTTTAATCAGTTAAGTCAATCATTAGTCAAAATAAGTGAAGAAGAAAGCTTTAACTCAGGTATCACTCGCGATCTAGATACTCGAATCTATATCATCTTAAGAGCACTACTTGAAGATATCCCCACAACCCTAGAAAACATTGGCGCCACACGAGATTATGCAGGACATGGGCTGTCCACCGGCTATCTTGGTTCAGCAGCACTCGATCATTTAAACCAACTTTATGATCACTTACAAAAAAGCGCCGTGTCATTAAACGCAATCACAGAAAAACTAGAGAACCTTCAGGATATTGACCCACAATTAGTTGAATTAAGTCGCCAATCTCACCAAGCACTCCTCCATTTTGCTGATCGTCTTGATCGAGATATTATTGTTGGCGAAAATATGGAGCAGTCTTGGGAAACCTTTTTTAACGCGTCCAGTCAGGATCTCGAACATATCTTCCACTTTTCTGATCTAGCCCTCGGCTATGCATCACATATATTAAAAGAACGCCTCGAAGTACAAAAACGACAGTTATATAGCTTAGTCGCTGCCATCTCTTTAATTATTCTTTTAGCTGCCTACTTTTATCTTGGATTTAATATTTCAGTACAAAGAAATATGAAACAAGTCCTCAATGCAGCAAAGCAAATAGCCCAAGGGGATTTAACAACGACCATCGACTTACAATCTAAAGACGAAATGGCACAACTGAGTAATCAATTTAATGAGATGAGACAGCGGATTCATATTCTAATTGAGCAACTAAAACATACTGCAAGCAGTGTCGAAGAACAGTCAAAAAGCTTAGATACAACCGCTTACAACTCTAGCCAATCAGCTCAGCAACAAAAACGACAAACCACAGAGATGTCATTAATTATTACTGAAATGTCCGCTTTAGCTGAAAAAATCAGTTACGAAGTCAATAACGCCTCCGCGGAAGCCTCTCAAACCAATGAATTAGCATTCAAAAGCCATGTACAAGTCCAAAGCGCATTAGATCAAATTGAGCAACTATCAGCGCATTTAAGTAAATCAAGCCAATCAATTGACCAACTGGCCGCAAAAAGCACCAATATAGTTAAAGTGCTAGATGTGATCAAAGGCATTGCCGAGCAGACCAACTTACTCGCACTGAATGCGGCAATAGAGGCCGCCCGAGCAGGTGATAAAGGAAAGGGCTTCGCCGTCGTGGCCGATGAGGTGCGAAACTTAGCTCAACGAACTCACAGCTCTACTGAAGAGATTGAGTGTATGCTGAACGAATTCAAAAAAGGGATAGATAGCGCCGTGGTTGTTATGGAGAACAGTGCAAAAAAAGCAGAACAAACAGCAGCGCAATCAAAATCAATAGGTACAGCCTTACATGAGATAACAGAATCAATCTCTACCATTTCAAAAATGAACGATCACATCACTCTGTATGCAGAGGAGCAATCAGAGAACGCTCAAAATATTGAACTCGGCATTTCACACGTAAACAAGGCAAGTGAACTCACGGCTCAAGGAGCTGATGAGACAGCAAAAGCATGTAGCCAAATGAGCGACCTGTCTAATAAATTAAACAGCGTCATTACTACCTTCAAACTATAAATTTCAGGTATAAAAAAGCCCGCTTAAAAGCGGGCAAAATAACAGGATGTAACTAATCAATTTCAATAAGTGTATGTAGGTACCGATAAACGGTTGGAATGAGAAGAGCTCAGTAACTTTTTAACCGCCGCTACAGCAACCGCTATAGCACCAACAAAAGCCTCACTACGCTGCTCTTTGGCTAGAGCCATGTAATATGCAGTATCTACATCACCACAAGCATTAAGACGTACTGACATTTCAAATTCGTTATTCACACATACACCAAATTAAATCAACAAAACAATTAAAAGAAGCCCCGCTGCTCGAACAAATAAATTCATCAAATCTAAGCTACAAATAAAAATAAGTTACTGTAACTAAAGATAAACAGATCACTTGTTGATTAACGATGTTGTACATACTAAAGTCTACCAAGGACATTAACAAACGACAGTTTTTCACCAAATAGATGAATTTATCTCATCTATAGGAGTTTCCTATCAGACGCCTTCCTCCTCTTAATGCCCTGCGCAGCTTTGAAGCAGCCGCCCGTGCAGGCAGTTTCCACAAAGCGGCAGAAGAGCTATTTGTGACACCTTCTGCTGTGAGCCATCAAATAAAGGCTCTTGAATCCTTCTTAGGCGTCCAGCTATTTGAACGTATTAAACGACGTGTAGCGCTTACACCACCCGGCGAACGATACCTTCTTGCTATTCAATCAGCTTTAGATGAAATAGATGAAGCGACAAAAAAAATAGTCACGGTTCCCAACTCAAATATTGTTAATTTAAGTGTTGCACCAGCTTTTCTAACTCGTTGGTTAGTGCCAAGAATTAATCACTTCCAATCACTCAGCCCTGATGTGGAGCTTCGATTAACTGCATCAATGAGCCAGATCGATTTTCGCTACAGCGATATGGATATGGCCGTGTTTTATGGTGATGGCAACTGGCCTGATCTCCACTACCATCTATTACGCAACGTACACTTAGTACCGGTATGCAGCCCTAAGCTTTTAGAGGGAAAGCCTCCAATAAAATCAGCTGAGGATCTTCTACAGCACACACTTATCCACATATCTAAACGGGATACCGAGTGGCAATCTCTGCTGGAACAAAACGGCGTTAATGAAATAGAGAATACACGGGGCATGACGTTTTCCAGTACATCACTAGCATTAGGTGCAGCTATGGAAGGCTTAGGTATCACTTTGGCTGACCGCGGCCTTGCAGAACGGGAACTGGAATATGGACAACTCATTTGCCCACTGGATATATCCTTAGATACACAAAAGTCGTTCTACTTAGTTTATCAAAAAGGACGCCCTCTAACGGAGAGCATGCAAGCCTTTAGAGATTGGATTCTCGATGAGATGCAAACGGAACAGCGCTCACTACAACAACTGTAAAGATCTTTATATATGCTTGGCATAAACCGACCGGTTTTATGGTCGGACACAACAACTAACACAGATTCAAGAACAGATTGTTGCATTTCTCAACACTATAAAGCGTTGTGAGCGCTATGCATCCCGTTACAATAGCATCTACAATTTTTTAGGGACGATAATAATAATGCCTATGCTTAATAAATCCTATTTCACTTTCTCGGTTGCCATATTAACCGCACTACTCTCTCTATCCTCTTTCGCTAAAGGGTTACCAGCAGAAGTTATCACTGTAGCCAACTCTATTTTAGATAAGAAAATATCTGCGGTAGGCAGTTTGAGAGCGAACGAATCGGTAATGTTGCGCCCTGAACAAAGTGGACGAATTGAGGAAATTCTCTTTGAAGAAGGCGAAAAGGTAGAGCAAGGCAAACCATTATTTAAACTAGATAGTTCAGTTTACATTGCAGAACTTAAATCAGCACAAGCTAGCGTGCAGTTAAGCCGTGTAGATTATGAACGCGCCAAAAGTCTACTGAAGAAAAAAGTCGGTTCCGCCCAAGATAGAGACAGTACTTTAGCGCAACTACGCGTAGATCAAGCACACCAAGCACTAGCTCAAGCTAAACTAGATAAAATGACAATAAAAGCGCCTTTTACCGGCTATACAGGTTTAAGGCTGGTAAGCCCTGGTGATTTTGTCGACCAAGGCGAAAATCTAGTTAGATTGACTGACTACAGCAAATTAAAACTGGACCTTAAATTCCCTGAAATCTATCTCTCAGAGCTAAAAAATGGCCGCATACTCGAAGTTAATGTCGATGCATTACCAGGTGAAGTGATTAAAGGTAAAGTGACAGCCGTATCACCTAGCTCCGATAACAGCGCCCATAATATAGAGATCCGCGCAGAGATCGCCAATGATGAAGGTAAACTAAGACCTGGGCTTTTTGCACAAGTTTCACTACTTGTCGATCAACAAGAAACCGTGGTTGTACCTGAACAAGCCATTATTCCTTCAGACGGAGAGTTCTTTGTGATGACCGTCACAGAAGAGCATACCGTCGCAATGACACCGATTAAAATGGGCCAACGACGCCCAGGCGTTGTCCAAATCATTGAAGGCCTTACAGCCGGTGACATTCTTATTATTGCAGGGCAGATAAAGCTCAAACACGGCATGCCTGTGACCCCTATCTTTGTTGATGGTAGTCAAAAAGAAACAACAACCGATAAACAGGGCTAATCCATTATGGTTCTTTCAGAGATCAGTATAAAACGCCCTGTATTAGCAACAGTAATGAGCCTGTTAATTTTACTTATCGGCTTTATTTCGTATGACCGTTTATCTATACGTGAATACCCAAAAATAGATCTGCCCGTTGTTACAGTTGAAACAAACTACCCTGGGGCAAGCGCATCAATTATTGAAACCCAAGTCACACAGATTATTGAAGACTCCCTGTCCGGTATTGAAGGGATCGATTTTATGAATTCGATCAGCCGCACAGAAAAATCCCAGATTAGTATCACCTTCAATATTGACCGCGAACCTAATGCCGCTGCGGCCGATGTTCGTGACCGGGTAAGTCGAGTTACTGGGCAGCTGCCGGATGATATAGACCCACCGATCGTTACCAAAACAGAAGCCGATGCACAGCCTATTATCTGGTTAGCCTTTAACTCAGATAGGCACGATATGATGGAAGTCACAGAGATAGCAGATCAACGCGTAAAAGATCAGCTACAAACCGTCTCTGGTGTCGCGAATATCAGAGTAGTCGGTGAACGAAAGTACTCCATGCGTATCTGGCTAGACCCTGCACGCATGGCCGCTTACAAGGTTATTCCTAGTGATATTGAAACAACCTTAAGCCACCAAAATATTGAGATACCCGCCGGTCGGATTGAAAGTAAAGAGCGAGAATTTACCCTATTAGCTAAAACTGACGTAAACGATGTCGAAGCATTTAAACGGCTTATTATTCGTAACGTTGATGGTTATCCTGTCCGTATACAGGATGTTGCTCGTGTGGAAATCGCCCCAGAAAACATTCGCCGAATCACTCGCTACAAAGGTGAAAATGCAGTCGCATTAGGGGTCGTCAAACAATCGACCGCCAACCCCCTTGATGTTTCAAAAGGGATTCGTGCAACACTCGAACGGGTAAAACCGACCTTACCAGAAGGTATGAATGTTGAGGTTGCCTATGATTCCTCTATTTTTATCGAAGAATCAATCAAGTCCGTCTACCAAACCTTAATACAAGCAGGCATCCTCGTCATACTGGTGCTTCTATTCTTTTTAAGAAATATTCGGGCCACACTTATTCCGGTTGTAACGATTCCATTATCACTCATCGGCGCCTTAGCCATGATGTATTGGATGGATTTCAGTATTAACACATTAACCCTACTGGCTCTCGTACTGGCAATAGGACTCGTTGTCGATGATGCCATCGTTATGCTGGAAAATATCTACCGCCACGTAGAGGAAGGTTTACACCCTATTCAAGCAGCCTTTAAAGGCGCAAAAGAGATCGGATTTGCCGTACTAGCTACTACGATTGTCCTTGTAGCCGTTTTTGCCCCCGTTGCCTTTTCTGAAGGGCGTACAGGAAAGCTCTTTACTGAATTCGCGCTAACACTTGCAGGAGCGGTAGTCGTATCGACCTTTGTCGCGCTGACCTTATCGCCGATGATGTGTTCACGTCTGCTTAAACATGAAAAACGCCACTCTGCATTTTTCAATTTAATTGAAGGTTTTCTTAATTGGATCACCCATAGCTATCAAAAGCTATTGGGGAAACTGCTCAAATCCCGTCTATTAGCTTTACTTATTATGGGATTAAGCTTTGCCGGTGCTGCCTTCTATTATCAACAACTTCCACAAGAATTAGCACCTTATGAAGATCGGGGTACGATCCTTAACTTCGCCCTAGCACCAGACGGTTCATCTGTAGATTATATTGATCGCTATACTCGCCAGATCGAAGCAACAATCAGCAAAACACCTGAAACTGAACGCTACTTTACCGTTGTCGGGTTCCCTTCAGAAACTAACGCGCTGGTATTCCAAGGCCTTAAACGCTGGGAAGATCGAGATAAGAAACAACAAGCAATAGTGCAGGAGCAAACGCCTAAGCTTTTCGGCGGCATTCCAGGCATTATGAGCTTCTCGCTTAACCGCCCATCCCTTGGACAGAGCTTTATCTCTCGCCCTGTAGAATTCATCGTCAAAACAAACGGGACTTATGAAGATTTAAAAAACATTACCGATCAATTAATGGCTAAAGTTCATGAAAACAAAGGCTTTGCCCAACCAGATTCCGATCTAAAACTCAACAAACCTGAACTACAGATAGATGTAAAACGCGACAAGCTGTCTGATATGAATGTCGATATTTCTGACTTAGGTCGAACCTTAGAAAGCTATATGGCTGGTCGTGAAGTGACACGTTTTAAGCGTCTTGGTGAGCAGTATGAAGTCATAGTTAAAGCGGCTGATGAACAACGCCGCGACCCCAGTGACTTAACAGACCTTTATATGCGCACAAATGACGGTGATATGGTCCAGTTATCCAACTTAGTGGAAATCAATGAAACCGTCGCTCCACGTGAGCTCAACCATTTTGATAAAGTTAAGGCGGTTAAAATACAAACACAGCTAGCCCCCGATTATAGCTTAGGGGAAGCCCTCGCCTTTCTTGAAAAGGAGCTAGGGGAAATTGCACCGCAAGCATCTTATGACTATACCGGCTCCTCTAGAGAGTTTAAAACGTCTAGCAGTAGCATGCAGGTGACCTTTGTATTGGCGCTAGTTGTTGTATTCTTGGTACTTGCTGCTCAATTCGAGAGTTTCAAAAATCCAATGATTATTATGCTATCTGTACCGCCTGCAATCTTTGGTGCTTTGTTTGCGTTACACTACAGCGGCGGCTCTTTAAGTGTATATAGTCAGATAGGCCTTATCACCCTAGTCGGTTTGGTCACTAAACATGGTATTTTGATCGTTGAGTTTGCCAATCAGTTACAAGATCAAGGCAAAACACTTCAAGAATCAATTTTAGAAGCAGCGTCTTTACGCTTACGCCCAATTTTAATGACAACAGGCGCAACCGTATTAGGCACATTCCCTCTGGCCTTTGCCTTTGGTGCGGGCGCCGAATCACGACAACAAATAGGTTGGGTTATTGTCGGCGGGATGACATTTGGTACACTGTTGACATTATTCGTAATTCCAACAGTTTACAGTTACTTAGGTAAGCGAACTTTTAAAGAAGTTCAACCTGAACAGGTTTAAGGACATTCACTCCATGAAAATCACACAACTTTTCCAAATTTCGTGCCTGACATTAGCAGTAAGCTCAGTGCTCGCAACATCAGTCAATGCTGGACAGTTGGCTGATATTTATCAACTTGCACTCAACAATGATCCGCAATTAAAAGCGGCTGAAGCTGCCTACAATGCGGAAAAAGAGATAGAAATACAAAGCCGCGCGTCTCTTTTACCTAGCTTAAGCTTAAGTGCAAACACCACATCAATTGATTCAGATACAGCTAATTACAACAACCATGGTTATACCTTAGCGCTGACGCAACCAGTTTTTAACGCCGCCTCATGGTTTACGTTTAAACAAGGTAAAGTGTTATCACAACAGGCGTCTCTTCAGTTTGATGTTGAGCAGCAAAACCTGATCAGCCGCACCGTTGAAGCTTACCTAAGCGTGCTTCGCGCAAAAAGCGATCTGCAAACATCAGAAGCGCAAGAACGTGCAATCAAACGTCGTTTGGATCAAGTAAACGCTCAGTTTGAAGTTGGCTTAATTGCAAATACGGATGTGCAAGAAGCACAAGCTTCATACGACAATGCGCGCGTAGCTAGAATAGCTGCTGAAGGTGATCTAGATAATAGCTATGAAGAGCTTGCAAGGCTCACAGGCACAGGCTTTGAGGTTATTGCACAACTTTCCGATGATTATCCGATTGAAGAGCCTACCCCCTCACAAGCAAAACCATGGCTAGATAAAGCCATGAGTAGCAACCTGACACTTAAAGTAGCCAGCCTAGCTACAGAGTCTGCACGACGTGCAGCTCAAGCGGGTCATGCAGGCCATTATCCAACCTTAAGCCTGAGCGCTAGTTATGACTATGATGATGGTACTTCATCAACAGACTATGGAATAGACACAAGTTCCATTGGCCTAACCCTTTCTGTTCCTTTGTATTCTGGCGGTTCAGTCAGTTCCAAATCAAGAGAATTAGAGCAACGCCTTGTTCAAGCGCAATTTAATCAAGATGATACTTTGCGAGCGGTCACTCAATCAACACGTAGCCTTTTACGTGACCTTCGTACCGGTGCATTAAGTGTTAGGGCCCTGAAACAAAGTATTAAATCTAGCGAAATTGCCTTACAAGCTACAGAAGAGGGCTACAACGTAGGTACACGAAATGTTGTAGACGTGCTTCAAGCTGAGCAACAGCTTTATACATCCAAAAGGGACTACGCGACAGCACGCTTTAACTTTGTGCAAAACTTGATCACCTTCAAACAACAGATCGGCACCCTAAGCCCTGAAGATATCAATGAGCTAGACCGTTGGTTAGAGTAAGAACTGCTTAGCTTCTCTCAGCTAGGCTTTGGGCGGCTTCCCAGCCTTGGATTGCCGCCTTACGCTCTATACCCCAGCGATAATTACCTAAGTCACCGCTCTCACGAATAACTCGGTGGCAAGGGATCAAAAAACCAATATTATTGGACGCGACAGCAGTCCCCACCGCCCTCGATGCTTTTGGGGAACCGATCATCGTTGCTAACTGAGAATATGAGATCAACTCCCCTTCCCCTATATTAAGCAGCGCCTCCCACACCTTTAGCTGAAAATTGGTCCCTTTTAACACTATCTGTAATGGCTGTTTTTTACCTTTTGGTTGAAATATTTGATCTATATATTTCGCGGCGCCACTATCATCACGCAAGAAAGATGCTCTACTCCAACGCTTCCCTAGAGCCCTCTCGACATCAGGTTCCGGACACTGACAAAATGCCATATGACAGATACCACGGCTCGTCCAAGCAATATACGCTAATCCAAAAGGCGAAAGCGCATAGCCATGAGAAATGAGTAATCCAGCCCCTAAAGATTTAATTTCACCGGGTGTCATCGCTTCACAGCTAATCAGTAAATCATGTAACCGGCTAGGGCCGGATAAACCTAGCTCATGAGCCGTATCTAATACGCTTCGTGATTGAGCAAGGGATTGCTTAGCTCTCTGTTTGGTCAAGAACTGAACAAACCTTTTAGGTGATACGCCGGCCCAACGACTAAATATCTTTTGCAGGTGATGCTCACTAATGCCAACATAAGCAGCTAGATCAGGTAACGATGGCTGTTCTTCAGCATGCTCACAAAGAAAATGGATAGCTCGCTCAATACGAAGATAGTTGGTCGTGCTTTCTGCAAAATTATTAGCCATTTTTTACCTGCTATTGATTAGCTATCTAACCCTCAACGGGTATTAGACCCAGAAATTGCGCTACAGTATCCAACTTCATAATAAATAGCCTCTACACCAAGATACAACAACGTAGAAAGGCCAAAAATATATTTTATGGGGCCTATGTCACAACAACCACCCGTTTCTTGTCATATACCTATAAAAAACAACCGTATAAAAACCACTTTCCTAGTCCAAGCTCATCTCGAAAAAAAACTACTTCTAATATTTGAGTAAACTTTCTGCAATCTACTCAAAACAAACTAAACTTATATAGATATAACTATAAAAAAGTTCATCGAGGCAGCCCCAACCATTCAGCTAAACCTTTTTAACTAAATGATGCGAGCATATGAACCCAGGACAAAACAACATTAAGGCCTACTTCTACTTTCTGGGGTTCTTTGTGATATTCATAGCATTTGCCATCACATCCACATATTCCTACCTACAATACTCTCAAATTAGAACAGAGTTACTCACAGCAACCCAAAATAACGACCGTCAACTTAATGCGGCTATGGAGATGCGTGTAGCCGTTAGAGAACGGGCTATATTGCTTTGGCGCATGACCTTACAAACAGATTATTTTGAAAGGGATGAAGCCCTACAGCAGTTCTATAATCATGGCTCAAACTACCATAAAGCCAGAATGGCGATATTAACATCACAGTTATCATCCGAAGAAAAAAGCTTAATGGAGGTACTCGATAAAGAAACAACAAAACGAGCCCCTATTTTACGAGCATTTGCAGATAGGCTCTTACTCGCTGAGGAAAATACTGAGCACACACAATCACTCAATCAAACATTAACTGATCAAATTATAGTAGCCGATTTATTGGATAGCATGATCGCCCTACAGCAATCTCAAAATGAATATGCCCGTTATCATTCAGCTGAAGAGATATCAGATTTAGTCTCCACGCTGATTATGTTTATGGTTCTTATCATCACCGGTGGTTTTATGTTTGCCACTTACGTCATTATGACCACTACTAAGCAAAGCCAACAGCTAGCAAAGGTGAATGATAGACTCGAACATTTAGCCTGCCACGATAATCTCACTGGCTTACCTAATCGTATGTTTTTACTTCAGCAACTAGAGCGTTTACTTTCCCTAGTCCATCGTAAGAAAAACTTAGCTGCTATTATGTTTATCGACATTGATAATTTCAAAAGCATCAACGATACGTTTGGTCATGATTTTGGGGATCAATGCCTAAAAAGTTTAACTAAAAACATGATAAGCGTGCTCCGCGGCTTCGATATTTTAGGACGCTTAGGCGGCGATGAATTTTTAGTTCTCATCAACGAAATTGAATCCCCCAACCAAACAGCGATTATTGCTCATAAATTACTTGAGATTTTAGATACACAATATACGGTCAAGAATGACACTATTTCTATCTCGGCCAGTATTGGTGTCTATATTCTCTCCGACCAAACAGAAAGCTCCAAAGAAGCAATTATCTTGGCAGATCGAGCGATGTACCAAGCTAAAGAGTCGGGTAAAAATCGTTTTGTCATCATCTGAACAACCATCTAACAAGTTGAGCCACAGGTATTATTGTTCATTATCCTAAAGCTGCTAAAATTGCGCTCCTGTTTATTTAGGTGCTGATCATGTCTGAAATTTCCTCGCTTACAGAGTTACTTCGCCAAAGTGGCGGTCAATTCCGATTCTTTGATATGGGCCGTCGGGTGCAGAAATTTTCCATTGAACAATTTGAGAAGATTGAAAACCAGCAAACCCCTTATCCGTACCCTTACCTACAACATGCCTGGGTCGCATTGATGGTATGGAATCCTAAAGATAAACAGCAAGGTGCTGCATGGTTTCTAAAACTCCCCTTAGATGAGCAAGGTTTTCTAATTCAAGCGGTGCGCGATGATCTGCTTTCAAGGTTGCTAAAAAATGCTGGCGGGGTAATGCAGCATGAAAAGAGCGGTGAAGTACCAGAAGACGCGCTTAAAGATAACCCTTTCTCGTTTAAACCTGACCAAGAAAAAATGGCGCTCTTCCATGCTTACTCTACACTGACCTCAAGCGACCCGGCCTCTCAGTATTTTGAACAGGCACAACAATACTTTTCAGGACAGATGGGGTTTGATGATTGGCAATCTCTAGGCTTCCAAGGTATTGCTGATTTAGTTGTTCGTCATCAAAACGGTAATAACAGCAAAATACTGACGAAATCTATTCCCCTCTTGCCAGACGTTCCGTTTGAGGTGCTCTGCACTTGCCTAGAAAGTATTGAGCCAGACCACAAACTTTATGAAGCCCTTTGCCTACGCGCAGAACAAACACTGGCAAAAGGTACCGCTAATGCTAATCACATTGCGGCACTCACACGTGGACTATCGAATGGCCCCAACGGTGCCCGTAAGATGGCGTTAATTAAACAGATAGTCACAAGTGAATACGCACTTGAGCCGGAAGTGATTATTGCCGTAGCAACCCGTTGTCATGAATGCTTACAAGATCCAGCTATTCTGGCCATATTTCTGGAAAAATTAGCTATAGGGAAAGGCGGCCAAAACGGTTTTTCAAGGATACTATCAGATCTGATGTTTATGCCTGCACTACGAGCACTCATTCTAATGCAGTTCCGTAATGAAGATAGGAGCCCTGAATTAACGACCGCCATAGGCGAAATGTTTGGAACTAATTTCAGTTAATCGTCGACGTAAAAGAACCAACTAAAGATAACTAATCGTACTTAGACTTAAGCGGTTAGTTATCCTCACGTATGCTGTAAAGCTTGGCTAATTTCCCGAGTTCTTACAAATGTTTGCTGAATAATTAAAGCATCATTGCTGGCACGGTGACGGACGATATTCAGCTCCGTCTCAACCTCTTGTTTAACCTGATGCCAGATATCCATTTGGGGCTCAGATAAGATCATATCTAAAGCACTTACTCGGAACTGCATCGGCATACCTGCACGATAAAACAACTTGATTAACCAAGTTTGATCAACCACCCAACCATCGCTGTAGACCGTTTGATTATAAAGTTTATGATTAAGCTCACTAGCAACCTGTTCAACAGATGCACCCGACTGAATTAGATCAGTACGCGGTATTTTATGATGCTCTTCCGCCTCTTCGCTCCAATGTAACCAATCATCTTTGGGGCGAATCAAACTACAATATCGTGTGCCATCAGAAAGCACAAAGCCTACTTCAATGGGGTAGCTATCAACGCCAAAGCCAGAGGCTTCTAAGTCTATTATATTAGGACACTTAAGCTGTGCGATAAGTAGAATGCTCCAAAAAAAACAAGTTACTAACCTAACGTTAACATAAGATAGGCTGATAAGAACCCTGTAATTAACCTTCACTAACCTCGGCCAATTGCCGCCGATATTCCCTGGGTCAACCTTAAAAGATCCGCAGCTGACATCTCTATCTCTAACCCTCGTTTACCTGCACTCATATAAATAGTCTCATACTGATCTGCGGAGCTATCTAGCACTAGAGGCAAACGTTTTTTCTGTCCTAAAGGGCTTATCCCACCTACAACATAACCGGTTGCACGCTCTGCATCTTGCGGCTGTGCCATAGCTACTTTCTTAACCTTTAAGGCACTTGCTATCGCCTTAAGATCTAACTGTCCAGATACAGGAACAACCCCTACCGCGAGACGTTTATTGTCGCCATTTAGCTCCACCAGCAAGGTTTTAAACACCCGTGCAGGATCAATATCTATCGCCTCAGCCGCTTCGGTACCATATGACGCAGCGTTTGGGTCATGTTTATACTCATGCACTTGATGGGGCACGTTTGCTTTAATGGCTATATCGATAGCTGGGGTCATAACAAAACCTAACAACACATAAAAAATGACTTTAAAGCGGCTTGCTCTTTTATGGAAAGCGTCGCTAACTATTCTGTCGTTCGAATAAGGAGATCAGCAAGGTCGATTATATCCACAATAGTACCTTCACCTTTGCTGACTCGAATTATTTTATCTTTTAGTTTAATAATTTCTGTCGCAGTACGCTCTCTAGATAATCGAGATAAAAGGGACTCTGGTAGATAGGTTGATTGGTACCTTAACTCGACATCCAACACCTCTCCCCGCGCAACTTTCTTCTGCCAACCCGGAGGTAACTCGCCTCCTCTTTCTAACTTTTTACGCAACCCCTTAGGCAGCTCTTTTTTCTTCCCCCACTGTTTACCTGTATAAGGGTGGGCATCCGACTCCGCATACCGATAATAATCTAAGATGGTTTTCCGCTCAGCAGTAGAAAAAAGGCCCTCTAAAATTGTCTCGGCTTCACTCACAAGTGAGTCAGCATTAAGGCCCGTTTTATCCTCATGTACATGGGACGATTTATAATCTGCCTTATTCTCTTTTTTCCCTGCCCATTCAGGCTTTGCCCCATAACTATTAATGGGCAACAAAACAAAAACCAAAATACCTACACTCAGTGATCGCATGATTTTTTTCATAGTTATAAACCTATTTCCTACTAATGTTAGAACCTTCGTTCGCCCTATTCACCACCGATACCTATATCGGTTTTACAAAGGCCAAAGAAGATCAACGCACCTCGGCCAACGGGAATTACTCAGTTTAATCTTAGGTTCGACAAGATTTATCGCTCCTTAAGCATCCAGATCAATACCATTCATCTCAGCTTGGGCACCCTCGATGTTTGCCGCAAAGGCTGAAGCACTGACTCTAACCCATTGATCCGGATATCCAGCATCAACTCCATCAACGAGCCTAACTCCCCGTGGGGAAACCCTTTCTGGGCAAACCACAATAGATACTCTTCGGGTAGATCTAGCAGCACGCGGCCTTGATATTTACCAAATGGCATCTTCATATTGGCCAACTTAAGTAGATGTTTCTTCTCTAAATCCAAAACTTATCTCACATCTCATCGATTATCCCTCTGTTCATCGCTGAACTGAGATATTATTCTTGTTTACAGGTTTCTAAATCACATCGGGTTAGAGTAATGTCTGACAACATAGAATATCAACCTATTCATTGTGCTTTATATGACGGATTTGAGCTCGCATGTATGCGGAAAGAGGTACACAAGCTCACATGGTCAGATCAGGGCCAAACGTATACCCTCAAATTACGGTGTTTAAACCTACAATGTGAGCAGGGTGCGGAGTATCTTATTGCAGAAAGCCAAGAGCAGACAGCTTACAAAATCCGATTAGATCACATTACCAGTACACTACCCTATTAAGCGTTAAGGATAATATCAGTGCCAAACACGCAATTAAGTACCATCAATATTTTCCCCGTAAAATCGATGGCAAACGTTTCATTATCCTCAGCTTTCGTCGGTGAGTCCGGTTTAGCCTTTGATCGCCGATTTATGCTGAGTACCCCAACGGGAGAGCTGTTATCCGCTCGACAAATCCCAGAGCTACTACACTACCAAGCACTTATTATAGATGACGGCATAGTCGTCATCTCTCCTGATGGGGATCGTATTAGCCTCCACTACCCTGAGCTATTTCAAAATTATCGTCAGGTTACTGTATGGGGAACAGAAATTAATGCGCAACACTGTGGACTTCAATTTGATGAATGGTTTACAGACAAATTAGGACAAGCATGCCAACTCCTTTATTTTGGTGAACAGTCCGAACGATACACCTCACGCCACCCAAACAAACCTGTCGCTTTTGCCGATGGTTATCCTTTATTGCTAATTTCCGAGGCTTCGTTAGCTGATCTAAATAGCCGTAGTACAAGCCCCTCCATCATGGATCAGTTTCGTGCAAATTTAGTCGTCCGTAATTGCGCAGCGTTTGCCGAAGATAGTTGGAAACGTATCCGTATAGGGGAGGTAGAGTTTGAAATCGTTAAACCTTGCTCCCGCTGCGTCATGACCACTTATGAGTTAACCTCTCTCAACCCTATAGACAAGGGCGAACCTATTAAAACTCTTGCGAACTATCGCAGGGGCGATGATAACGAAGTCTATTTTGGGCAAAACCTTATCCCCTTAAATGAAGGTCAGATAAGACAGAACGACAAAGTTGAAATACTCGAGATGAAAACAGCTGAACAGTATCCCAATAATGCCCCTATTATTAATAAAGATATGACCTTAACTACGCAAGGAGCTAGTAACTTAACTACTTGGAAGTCAGACCAAGCACTTAACTTAACTTGCGTTGCCAAAGTAGATGAAACCCCTGATGTCACAACACTTCGCTTTCAATTACCCGCAGGTTACCAAGCAGAATACATAGCTGGGCAGTTTATAACGCTAAAAATAACTATAGGAGAGGTAAGGGTTTCCCGCTGTTACACTCTGTCCTCTTCCCCTTCGAGACCAAGTGATATAGCTATCACCGTTAAACGAGTGAAGGGTGGCCAGGTCTCTAACTGGCTACATGACCACCTTACAGACGGTGATAAAATCACGGCACTAGCTCCGCAAGGCGAGTTTAATGAAAGAGTTATATCCCATGAACTACCTGTTGTTTTACTGTCGGCAGGTAGCGGGATTACTCCGATGCTATCCATTGCGCGTTCACTCACAGATAAACATTCTAAGCGGGAGATTCTCTTTTATCATCAAGCCCGTACAGAAGCAGATCTAATCTGCAAAGATGAATTACTCTGGCTAGCACAGCAAAATCCACGCTTGAAACTGATTTTCAGCCTAAGTCAGCCAGACGAAAAATGGAGCGGAATAAAAGGGGGAATCAGTCAGGAGCAAATAAAACTACTTGTCCCTAATATAGAACAGCGCACGATTCTCTGTTGCGGCCCAGAAGGCTTTATGACAAAAGCAAAAGCGCTATGTCTGCAACTAGGCCATAAAGAAGCGAATTGGTATGAAGAAAGCTTTGGACAACCACCCAGTTTATTAGCTCCCCCACCATTCCTTGAAGAAGTTGAACTCTCCATTAATGGTCAAAGCTTCTCTGGCGACAATCAAACAAGCTTATTAGATCAAGCAGAAGAAGCCGGTATTTTTATCCCTTCAGGCTGTAGAGCGGGAGTATGTGGCGCCTGTAAAGTTACCTTAATCCAAGGCGAGGTAGAACGGGACTCTGAAATTCCATTAAGCGAAAAAGAGATAGAGCAAGGAACTATTCTCGCCTGTAGTTGCATTCCTAAATCAGACTGCACTATCAAATTTTAAACAAAAAAAACCGGCTAATAAGCCGGTTTTTTAGAATTTGTTAATTGAAATTAAGCAACTTTCAATTCAGTAACTTTTTTAGCAGCTTCTTCAGCTAGCTCAGTTACTTTTTTACCAGACTCTTCAACAGTTGCAACGTAAGCATCTTTAGCTTCAGTCATTGCAGCAACGCCTTTTTCAGCAGTTTCTGTCATTTTAGCTTCTACAGACTTATAGAATTTAACCTGTAGGTCTAGAGCAGCTTTAGGATCTTTGCATTCGCACAAAGTTTTGAACTGTTCAACAGAAGCATTAGCTAGTTCTTCAACGTATGCTTTCTGAAGTGAAACCAAAGTTTCAACAGTCTTAGTGTTTACTTCAACTAAGCTCTGCATTGGTTTGAAAAGATCAGCCATCTCTTTAGTAAGTTCAGGTTTGAAAAAATCAGCAAAAGGGTTAGCAGCGTTCATATTTATATCTCCAAATGTTATTCATGCTGCAGTGCAGCAATCCATTACAGCTAAGATACGACTTGCACGATTTTTAGTCAAGTGTTTTTTTGTGCAGTGCACAAAAAAATTTCTATCGGCAACTTTTAGCCAAAAAACGATCTAACTGGTTAGCAAACGCCTGACGATCAGATTGATTAAAAGTGTTAGGACCACCCGTATCAACACCAGAGTTACGTAGAGTTTCCATAAAATCTCTCATCGATAACCGCTGTTTGATATTTTCAGGAGTGTAAAGCTCTCCACGGGGATTAATAGCAACACCCTTTTTATCAATCACTTCAGATGCCAAAGGAATATCTTGCGTAACGACCAAATCCCCCTCTTCCATCTTAGCCACAATGTGGTTATCCGCTACATCAAATCCCTGCGGTACTTGAACCGCATTGATCAACGGCGATGGAGGTGTAGCCATATACTGATTAGCTACTAAAGTCATTGATACGTTTTTTCGTTCAGCCGCGCGAAAAAGAATCTCTTTGATTACTTTTGGACAAGCATCGGCATCAACCCAAATATGCATAGATATCCTCTGTCAAAAATAGAATAAAGTTCCATCATGACAATAATACTTCAATCGGGATTACCCGATAAGAAATATACTAATAAATTTGGATCAAAACCCAAATAGCTACGCTGACTTAGCCATAATCCTCGATTGAGTTTATTCCTCAATAACGCACCACAAAAAACTGAAAAGCACCTAAAGCGTGCACCCGGCTTCTAAAAAACCATTAAATTGCCCCACTATAGTTCCTTCAACTTAAAGATAACGCCCGAAAAATGAGCATCGCAAGGCAGAAGGTTATTTATGGCTTAACTCTTGCAGAACTAACCAAGGGGACTGGAATTTTTGAGGAAAAAGCATGTTGCTATTATCTTTTGGCTATTCACTACTAAGCAAAGTATCACTAAAAACGTCAGGTCTTCTATTACTTTGCTGCTGGCTTTTAGTGGTAATCTCCCAAGCATACGACATCAAATCAGCCTTGTGGGCTTTAATCCCCCTGAGCTACTTACAAATCAGCTTTATATATATGTGCCAGCAGCGCTGGAGCAACCTTGCATCGGTTATTCATGCTTTCGCGAATCAAGACCTGCAATTTCGTGAACAACACTCCAGTAGCGACAAACCTCTAAGAGACTTAACACAAAGCCTTTATAGCGTTTCACGTAATTACGAAGAGCTAAATGATCTATCAAATCAGCTTTGCAGCGAGATGAAGTTTTCTACGCACGAATTGGAAAATCTGGCGACACATACAGCCGATGCAGCATCTGAACAACAAAACCAGTTATTAACCGTTGCAAGCGCCTCAGAAGAGATGAGCCAAACGGTACACATAATTAGAGAACACATACAAAAAACACATAGTAACGCCCAGAGCTCCCAATCCTTATGCATTAAAGGAAGCGAAGAGGCCCAACAACTCAGCCACTCAATAACCGATGTTCGTACCCAATTTTCTGAAGCTGTAACTAAAATAAACCAACTAACCAACGAAGCTGAAGCTATACAAGCATTTGTCAGTACAATCGAGAAGGTTGCAGCGCAAACCAACCTACTAGCCTTAAACGCAGCGATAGAAGCAGCACGTGCGGGCGAAGCAGGAAGAGGATTCGCCGTCGTCGCCGATGAAGTCCGCCTACTCGCGGGTAGTACCGAAAAAGCGACAGGAGATATCACCCAATTAGTAAGCTCCATGCTTAATCGCGTTGGTGAAGTTACAACAAGCATGGATAGCTGTGAAACAATGCTTAATACTGGATCTGATACATGTACTCATATGCTCGATCTTTTACAGGCAATTGAAGACGGCAGCAACACCAGCTTAGAACTCATAAGCGAAGTTAACCATTCAATCGATGAACATGCCTCAGCCAGTAATGAACTCAGTGAGAAGCTTACTAATATAGGTATGCTTCTACAGCAACATAGCGAACAGGCTAGCTCCTTGACGGAATTAACAGGGTATCTTGAAAAGTTAGCCGAAAAATCTGTTCAAAAGGAGCCTACAAAATGATCGAAGCAAGTATGATCGAAGCCAGCATTTTCGGCGCTCTTTTAATTATTATGCTCAGCGTCAATTTCTATCATCGTAACAAACTGGCCAAACGACGAGCAGCCAAACGGCAACGGGGCATCAACCAGCTCTCTCAAATATTAGAGCTTATGCAAAAGATGCAACGTCATCGTGGTCTGTGCGCGAACTTACAACAGAATCAGTCAGAACAGCATAGATTAAGCCAAGAAATCGACGCCCTCTGGTCTCCCCTCTTAAAAAGCGATTATAGCGGTAACCCTACCCGTATAAGGCTCCAACATATTAATTGGCAAAAGATCAGTGCATCACCCGACAATAGCTTTATGCCCCATTGTCAGCTCATCGAAAAATTACTCCATGAGCTAACCGTGATTGCAGATACCTGCTCACTGACCGCGCAGGAAACTAATCATGACAATCAAAACCTCTGGCATAATGTGTTAAAACGCCCACAGTTTGCTGAATCACTCGGACGTTTAAGAGCCCTAGGCAACAAAGCAGCCTCTCTAGGCCAATGTCCAGCAGATGTTCGCGTGCAACTGCTCTATCAGCTACAAAACTTAGAAAGCACCCAATTGGATCGCTGCAATACAAGACAGATAGTGACACTAATTAATAATGAGATTCTTTCTCCAGAAAAAATACAGATAGAACCACGCATCTATTTTGACCAGCTAACCCTAGCGATTGATGAACAGTTAGCCATTACACGAGAGCATCTTAACCAGCTCAGCTAACAATACCATCTACTCCATATATAAAAGGGCCCCTCTAACCATATCAGAGCTGGCCCTTTTTATACCAACTGCCCTTTTCCTCTCTACTGCACTCCAATACAATCAACGCTAATTATAAGCGTTTAACGGATACTGCTATGCCTAAGGCTTCAGAATTAAAGAAAGGGATGGTCCTTGAAATCAACAATAACTACTACTCAGTTCACAGCATTGATGTTCGCAGCCCAAGCTCACGCGGTGCAAACACTTTATACAAAGTCCGTTTTAGCCAGTTACCCGGCGGCGGAAAGTATGAAGACACCTTTATCGGCAGTGATATATTAAAAGAGGTTCAGCTGGAGCGCCGTAGCTGCTCCTACCTCTACCGTGAAGATGACACATTCACCTTTATGGACAGTGAAGATTACAATCAGTATTTATTAAACTCTGCCGCCATTGAAGCACAGCTGCCCTACCTGCAAGATGGTATGGAAAATATCCAAGCAATGATGATTGACGGTGAAGTTCTTACCATCCAAATGCCCAGCAGTGTCGTACTTACTATAGCGGAGTGCGTTCCTGGGATGCAGGCGGCGAGTGCAACAGGCCGAACAAAGCCAGCCATTCTTTCAAATGGCTTGGAAGTTCAAGTACCTGAATACATTAAAGAAGGGGAAAAAGTAAAAATAAATACCGAAACCGGTAAATTTATGGAACGTGCATAACCCCTTAAATGACAAAAGGTAGAGTACCAAAATGACACAGCAACATACTCCCAAACGTATTGGCCAAGGCATGTGGATGATCACTTGGGTGTTACTGCTTGGCCTGCTCTACCTTTTCTTTGAAGATACCATCTCCCAGCAGTACAACCCGAATCAAAGCTTAGTCAGCGATAGCAGCAACGCAGAAGTAGTACTGCAGCGAAACCGTTCAGGCCATTATGTAGCGCCTGGCAAGATTAACGGCACAGCGGTTACCTTCCTCCTTGATACCGGTGCAACAACGATCAGCATTCCTGAAGCTGTTGCAGAAAAAATCGGCTTAACTAGAGGTTTTCGCTCTGAAGTAAGCACCGCAAACGGCAATATCTCGGTCTATAACAGCACACTCGATAGCGTGCAATTGGGAGGCATTAAACTATACGATATTCGTGGCCATATAAACCCTTATATGGACGGTGAGACCGTATTGCTAGGTATGAGTTTTATGAAACATCTTGAAATTACGCAAAAAGGCAATACGCTAACTTTACGACGTTAAGAGCTGCACTCACTAGCTTGGTATCGCTTTAGATGTAGCCAATTTCAACGCTAACCCAATAAATACCACGCCAGCTAGGCGATTCAGATACAGCTGAGCGACCGGTGAGCGATTAAGCCAATACCCCAAACCCGCCGCTAACATCGCGATAACACACAAAACAGCCAACGCCACCAACATAAAAACACCACCGAGCATAAAAACTTGCTGGGTAAACGCCCCCTTTTCCGGCACAACAAATTGCGGAAGAAAAGCCAGAAAAAAGATAGAAACCTTAGGGTTAGTGATATTCATAAGGATACCGCGACGGTATAAGGCACTTAGTGACAGAGCACCTCGGCGCGTTAATTCAACACTGTCAGCAGACGCTTGAAATGCACGCACAGCCAAATAAACAAGATAGATAGCCCCTATTACTTTCAACACAGTAAACGCTACAACCGATGTTTGGAAAATAGCAGCAACACCCAGCGCAACGGCTGAGGTATGGACAATCAAACCGGTACAAAGCCCTAAAGAAAGCATAATCCCCGCAGCCCGCCCATGAATTGCTGACTGAGTTAACACAAAAAGATTATCTGGTCCCGGCACAACCGCCAGTAGTGCTGAAGCCGTAATAAACATAATAATAGATTCGACAGGTATCACTACTGTTACTCCTTGTCAGCACAACAGACTAAGTCTTAATTTTCTTTAACAACCGCCATGATGCGCAATACCACTTCACGGAATTGACGCATTAACTGCTTCCGGCCTTGCCCCCGTTTTTCAAGCAACGCCCAACTTCTTTGCTGCATATTACGCTCCATAAGCAAGCGAAAATCATTATTCTGTAAGAAGATCTGCAACCGATTCTCTGACACCTTTTTCAGGAAAAGCAATAACAGCTTATGCAGGATATAAGCGCAACTTTCATAACTTCGATTATGGTAGCAAAACGCATCTAAATCGGACCAATCATGAGTGGTTAATTCAAACGGGCCTTCCCCATGCTGTAATAACCGACAAACGAGCGGTATATCCAAATCGATCAGATCATCGCTTAAACGGTAATTAATCTGCTCTAAAAACCGTTGCCGCAAGTGTTCCTGTAATGCTTTGGCCTCGGCGGAAAGAGCCACAATAACGACCGCTGCATGGCTACCGCTCACACTGTCTTTAGCTGTCCCTAATCGAACCGTTTCAAAACCATTACTTTGCCAATAACCCATAAGGTCTGTGCTGGCAGCAAAACTAGCCCCTAAATAATCCCACCCTTCAGCTTTAGCATATCTTTGGACTGCACTTAATAAGGTACTCCCCAACTGCTCTCGCTGAAGTACTGGATGGATAGCAACACGCATAATGCGCCCCGCCCTTAAATGGGCAGCCGCTTTAGCACCTTCCTGACAGACTAAGGTTTGCGGAAGTAGATGACCTCGTGGCCTGCGTTTTCCCGACCAGATATCATCAACTAATTCCGCGGGTAGAGGTCCCTCTTCTGCCACTAATACCGCCCCGGCAACGTTGTTATCTATTTTAAGTAGCCATATATGTAAATTAGGGCTATCTAGCAAAACACGTAGGTCACCTGGTGATGTACGATAATGAGCCAGTACCAGTAACCCAAATAACTGACCTAAAGTATCGTAATCCTCAATCAGCAGATCACGATCTATCTTTTCTATTACAGGTTGAATATTACGCGTCTGCTCAGCGCTATAGGCATCCAATAAAACGTGCTTATCAACCGCTTGCGCATTCAGTAACAACAGCTGAAACGTCAATGATTCCAGCGGATCCTGTGCTGACCAACGTATGGGCTGCTGAAGGTGAAGATTTTTCCAATTAGGGGCATCACGATCGAGTACTTTCTTAAATCGAACGCTAAATCCCTGCCCTGTGCCTTCATAACCATGAACCGTCGAGGCGAAGGCAATACGAGGAAAACGCTGTAGTAACTTCGACAAAATCGGCACGGGGATCGCTGCCGCTTCATCAACCAATAAAACCTGTCCTTCGCCCAACTCTCTCAATGCTAACTCAGGTTCTAAAAAACGTATCTGATGATCCCCGTTCTGCATTAAACCTTTACTGTATTGGTAATCCGGTAGGAGCTGATGAGCCCTACTAAAAACTTCATCTACAGCGGCATAATCTGGTGCAGTAATTAATACCTGTTTATAATCCAATCCCGACAATTGAGCTGCCGCAATACCTAAAGCAGCCGACTTCCCTCGACCTCGATCAGCAGTCAATACGGCGGGACGACGACCACGCCTAAACTGACTCAGAATCAGTTCAACGGCATGTTGTTGATCTACTGTTTTATTAGGCAGAATAGGATCATCATCGCCACGCATTTCATCAGAGATCAACACTTCGGGTAGTTCAATCTCTACACCCGCTAAGGTGTTTTTTTCACGATAGATGACCGTATAAGCATCATCTTCTAACAACATAACCACCCGAGAGATAAAACGGCGGCCCGCATCACTACTCTGATACGGATAAGCCACTATGCTTTTATGTTCCGGGTCATCATATTCAGGCCACTCATCTAAATCAGGGCAGACCAACACCAGCAAACTGCCCCCCGCCAATGCACCCGCTATTTGACCAAAACTATTCGGGTTAAAGCCATCCCAAGCATTAAACACAACAGAAGAGACTGTTTGCCCTAAAAGAAGATGAAGGTCAGAAGCATTAATATAGGGAGAAGTTTGAGAAGCTTTTCCTTGTAAAGAGAGCGATTCACCAATCCAAAGTAAATCCGGTAGGTTATTAAGATGCTGAGCTTGAATCCCACACCACGCTTTAGAACCACTAACCACCAGCAAACGACGATGATTATGCTGTTCTGCATCGTTCTGCAAGCGTGTAAATAGGGATTCAATGACAGCCATATATCTCTCTTAAGTTAGGATCACTGAGCCTAAAGAGGCATTTAGACTGAATAAGTGAGCGAGGGCTCAGAGTTATTCTCAATATAAGCTTTATATTGATCGCCTCCAGCTTCACTGGCTAGCGCTAGCTGCTGCTTAGTTACATCAAATAAACGCTCAGCCGTTAACAGACGGGTCGGTTGCAGTGTCACAACACCTAAACTTACCGTGACGCATAAGTCCTGCGCCTCTGACTCATTTGGCAGCGCCAATGTCCTTACCGCTAGAGAGCAACGTTCAGCTAGCTGAACAACCAGCTCATTGGTCGATGGTAAAATAAATCCAAACTGACTGTCATCGACACGGGCCAATATATCTCCCGGCCGACTCACACAGCTCTTTAAGGTCTCAGAGATACGCTGAACCAAAATATCCGCAGCATCAACACCATAATGATCACGGTAGCGAGTAAAATCGTCAATGCGCAATAAAATCATAGATAAAGGAGAGAACTCACGTACCGCTCTGCGACATTCAATATCTAAAGTTTCATCAAAGTGGGTACGGTTCACTAAGCCAGTAAGAGGATCATTCCATGATGTGTCTATCATCTGCTCTGATAGAATCTCCTGCTCATCTTTCAGTCTTGTTAGCTGCAAACCAAGTCGCTTAAGGTAAGAGGCTAAGAGTAAAGATAACAATAAGCCGGTTAGTAGAAACAACACAGAGGTATAGTTCATTTTTGCAGCAAGATAAGACTCTGTAGCCGCAAAACTCAAAGTAAGTTCAGTGCCATCCGGTAAAGTGATGACTTTATCTATGATCGAGTCTTCTGCAACAATTCCTTGTCCCATAGAGAAAATAGGCTTATCAGACTCCGCCGTCGAAGAAAAAAGATGAACGACCAACTCATTCTGCAAACTATTTTCAAGACTTGTTTTCATCACTTTTTCCACATCCAGAAGACCCAGCATGCGCTGCTGATCTTGGCCTGTAGACACGACCAATACAGGCTTTTCAGCTAACTGGATAACTTGAGTTACGGCCATATCACTCTTAAAAATATCCACTAAGACCTGCTCTACATGCCCTGTAGCTAAATCACTCTCTGAAACAGTAAAAAGAGTGGGACTCAGCTGCCCTTCAGGCAACCAGAGTAATGCCTCTATTCCTTGGCTAGAATTAACTATACGCCGCGCAGCAACACTTAAATCAACACTATTCTCTTCAGCCGCCAGATCAAAATAAGCCTGTAAAGATTCCATACCATAATAGGTGTAGGTAAGTTTTTGCTCAAAAAGTGCTACATCTTCTGCAATCTGGACATAAAAGCTCTGAATAACTGTATCCCTTTCCTGTTTAAACATATAAAGGAAGATAAGTAGGGAAAACAACGCACCACAAAGGGCGAAAGCAACAGCGACATCAATCCGTTTTTTCGCTTTACCAGTAGCAGACATGGTAGATGTGGGCTTACTTGAGGTAGGCGTCTCGTCTGAAACAGACATTAAAAAGCTCCGATGAATCAATCAGTAAGGTTCAGTAAACCTCGTTATTATTGCTACGATAGTTCACCCGAACTGTTTTTTCCAGCATTTCCGTGAGATAGCGACGGGGTCTGATATAGTGAACCCCTTAATTTAAGCGTTACAGGTTATCCGTGAGTAAATCAGCTAAAAAAATCGCCATCTTTGTTGATGTACAAAACATCTATTACACCACCCGTCAGGCGTTTGGTTGCCCTTTTAATTTTCGTAAATTCTGGAAGATTATTAGCCAAGAGGGTGAGATCACTCACGCCTTCGCCTATGCGATTGAAAGTAACAATGATGGTCAGCGTAAGTTCCAAGATGCACTACGTCACATAGGCTTTGATGTAAAACTCAAACCCTTTATCCAACGTAAAGACGGCTCCGCCAAAGGCGATTGGGATGTAGGTATTACCATTGATGTGATGGAGCATTCAGCCGACGTAGACACCGTCATTTTACTCTCAGGAGATGGTGACTTTGACTTGTTATTAAAAAAGGTGCGTGAAAAATACCATGTCACAACTGAAGTGTATGCCGTACAAGCACTCACGGCTAAATCACTGATTAATGCCGCCGACATTTATAAACCAATATTGCCGCAGCTATTAATCTGTTAAAACAAAAAACGCTAAGCGGCTAAATTTTTTGTTGACCCAATAAAGGCTCCGCTGACATACTCCGTTAACTATGAATACTCAAAGCAATCTCCCAACAGGCCCTATTCAGCCAGCCAACAATACACTACGACGTCGTGTATCCATTGCCTGTGCCTTACTGGGTGTTGCTGACCGACGACGCTAAATAACCTAAAGCGTATCACCCTTTAAGAAACCGCAGGCTAACCCCCGCGGTTTTTTTGTGCCCTAAAGAACCTCAATTCTATTTGCATCGAGCTAACAAGCGGATGAAAAACTTGATTAACCATTAAGGAAAAAACCATGTCTACACCTATAGACCCAACACTCGCTATACAGAAAGAACATTTAATGCCCATCACCCCAAGACCTGACATCTGCTTTACTAAGGGCAAAGGCCATTATTTATACGATCAATCAGGCAAAGCCTATTTAGATCTTATGCAAGGCTGGGCAGTTAATACCTTGGGCCATAGCCCTGATGTGATTCAAAAAGCACTGTTAGACCAATCAGCTCAGTTAATTAACCCTGGCCCCGCCTTTTTTAATAAACCAATGATCAATCTTGCGGCCACTTTATGCGCTCACTCCGTATTCGATCAGGTCTTTTTTGCCAACAGCGGCGCAGAAGCGAATGAAGGCGCAATAAAGCTCGCTAGAAAATGGGGACAAAAAAATAAATCAGGTGCATTTAAAATCATCACCTTCGCACAGAGCTTTCATGGCAGAACTTTAGCCACTATGTCCGCCACAGGGAAAGACGCCTTTGCGCCACTTTTTGAACCTAAAGTGAGCGGCTTTACTAAAGTTCCTTTTAACCAATTGGCGGCGACCGAACAGGCGATAGATAAGCAAACCGTCGCCATCATGCTAGAACTAATTCAAGGTGAAGCCGGTGTTATCAGCGCAGATAGTGAATTTGTGTTAGGCCTTGCAGCCCTATGTAAACAACATAATCTATTACTGATTATCGATGAAGTACAAACCGGCATCGCCAGAACAGGCAGCCTATTCGCTTACCAGCAGTTTGATATACAGCCGGATATTATGACCTTAGGTAAAGGACTTGGCGGCGGTGTACCTATCTCCGCGTTACTCGCTACTAAACAGGTAAGCTGTTTTGATTATGGCGATCAGGGTGGTACGTTTAATGGTAATCCTCTGATGTGTTCGGTTGCTAATGCGGTACTCTCATCAGTATTGGAACCACAGTTTATGCCGCACATAGAGAAGATAGGTATTTACTTCCAACAACAGCTAAAAGCCCTCAGTGCAAAATTTGGCTTGGGGGAAGTAAGAGGCAAAGGCCTTTTGTTAGCCTTAGAAACACAGAGCTATTCCGCCCCAGACTTAGTTGAACAAGCACGGGAACAGGGCCTATTAATCAATGCACCCAAAGAGCATACACTCAGATTTATGCCTGCCCTTAATATAACTGAAGCAGAAGTAGACAGATGCATCGCCTGTTTAACCCAGCTATTGGAGTCGAGCAAAAACGTTCATCCTCTTAGCCTAAGCCATTAACGGCTATATGTGAGCGCCCCACTCTACTATATAATCCCTACAGATTAAGAGCCGAGGCGCCATGCTCTCGTTCAATACCATTAGCTAATAACATACGACAAGAGGCATAGGATGCTATTAAAGAATCTGCAAGGGGGGCAACTACGTTTCGGCGAGGGGCGAATTAGTGGCTATATAGCAGTTACGTTAGCTGCACTTAGTTTACTCGGTGTATTGGCCTTTCATTTCCCCGAATACCTGACCACGCCAGAACTGCGAGCAGCCTACGATGTAGAACTTATTCGTATGATTATGTTTATTGCCCTAATCATATCCGGTAGTTTAGGTCTGCTTAACTTTGTCCGTAACACTAATAAACGGGCAGGTTTAGTGGCATGGTCTCTGATTACTATCGCTATCGCGTTAGGTGGGCATCGTGTCGAGGTCTCTGACTTTGAACAAAGTAGCGCTTACTTAGGGCTAGATTGGTTTATTCTGGATCTTCTTGGCTCCACACTGATCTTCATCTTTATAGAGAAGATCATTCCCCACCGAAAACAAGCGATCCTAAGACCTGAATGGCAAACCGATCTACACCACTTCTTTGTAAATCACCTGATTGTTGGCTTTGTTCTACTTGCAGCCAATCAGTTTGTCTCCAACGCATTTGGCTGGGCCGTTGAACGGGGCTCCCAAGAATGGGTACAGAACTTTAGTTGGTTTAGCCAACTATTATTGGTGTTGTTGGTGGCCGATCTTGTCCAATATGCACTGCACCGCGTTTACCACGAAGTGCCTTTTTTCTGGCGTTTCCATGCGATTCACCACAGTGCGAAAACGATGGATTGGCTCGCAGGTTCCCGTCAGCATATTGCCGAACTCACCTTAACCCGCTGTGGCGTACTCGCCCCGATCTTTATCTTAGGTTTTGATAAAAGCGTTATCGATGCCTATATCATCATCGTGGGCTTCCAAGCCGTGCTAAACCACACCAATGCGCAGATAAAATTTGGCTGGCTGAAATATATTATCGTCACCCCTCAGTTTCACCACTGGCACCACTCATCCGATAAAGCAGCCATTGATCGCAACTATGCCGCACACTTTGCCTTTATTGATTACCTTTTCGGCACCGCCGTACGGGGACAAAACGAGTGGCCTGAAGCCTATGGGGTGGTAGGTGACTACGTACCAGAAGGTTGGATAAAGCAGCAGGCGTTCCCGCTTAAAGTAAAAAGTTAACCGACACTAAAACAACTAAACCGATGATCGCTCATCGGTTTAGTTTTTATGATCGATCAAGTCAGCGAACTAACACACTCAGTCAATTTCTGACATTTATCTAGTGATTAGAACTAACCCTCTATTATGTGAAACGGAGAAAAAGGCCGTTTCTTTGCTTAGCGCTTGTCTCTATTTAATTTATAACAACCCATACTGATATAAATTTTTAGGCATGGGTTTACCTGCCAAGTGCTCATATAGCTCTAAAACTCCAAGATCCATTTCTTTTCTTTTTTCTTTTGCATACTCACAAAAACCATTAAAAAGAAATTCTTTCCCCGGAATAGTCAGGTACTCGATGTAAGACTCAATTAAATAATCGAGTTCATGAATAAAGCCATACCCACTCTTAACTATTTTGTATTCATCAAGGCTAAGCTCCGCTAAAACAGGTAGTGATCTTGTACATTCATCAAAAAATGCACGATAAATATGCTTACCAGCAACGACCGTACCCTCTGAATTAACTCGTTGATATTTAAGTTCGCCAGTAACTAAAGATACAATCCGCTCATCTTCATCAGGTAGAACCTCGGACCTTTCAGAAAAAGAAATTGCCGAATAAAAATTTTTTAATGCTTTATAGTTCTGAAAGACTTCATATTTTAGTAACTCTTTAATAGCGTTTATCTTTCTTTGCTTTGCTTTCCGCTTTCGATATATCTCAATAGACTCTTTCAAAACAAACAGCAAGATTGCAAAGATAACCGTAACTGGGATAAGTTCCATTTTTGATGCCTAACATGTAAATACATAACAATTCTTCGTGAACAACACGCCACTTTAACGTATCTTTCCACGCTCTATTTTAGAGCACCTTACAATCAACAGTGATATTGGGATCTATTAGACCTAAACCTAAGTATCTCCGATAAAAAAGACGCCCTTCGTGCTTATACAGTGCTTAAAAAACAATGAGTCCATCCATCTACAAGCCATATCTGAGGGAACCTTTGATTCTCCTTGGTATTTTTATACTGCCATAGGGTTAAAATCCTGTGTAGCCCTTTTCCTCTTTCTCCTGATTTTAAGCCGCTCTTAAATACGTTGATTGATACCTTATCGATTAAAAAGCTGCTCTACCGTTTTCATCGGCAAATACATTCGCACATGTCCGTTATGCTCACATAGCCTTTTAAAGCCAAACATTGCGTAAAAGGCTTGCGCAGAATCGGTCAGACAATCGACAACAATAGCATAAGCCCTCATATGGTGATTAACATCCCATAGGTACTTTAGCGCACGGATCAGGCTAACCTTTCCTAAACCTTCCCCCTGAAACTCTTTGTGTACGGCAAGTTGCGCTAGTAGAAATACAGGAATTGGATATCGAGGGAGTTTATTTGCTATCTGGACAGGCAAGGTTTCACGACTAATCGAGCTAGGCGCGACCGTATAAAATGCACAAATCGCGTATTTCTGATTAGGCAGCGGTAAAGCACTAGGCAGCACCATGGTACGACTGATACTCGCTTGCATGTGCTTAACGGCTTGTGTTTTTATGAAGCTATTTAACTTTTCTTCGCCGCAATCAAACGGATTACGGTCATGTTCCGATTTACTCAGCTCAACGAAGGTTTTACCCCACCTCACTTGATACCGCTCTCATCTGCAAGCTTTGCTGCATCAAGCAATACCTGATTGGGTGCGTTAGCCTTATCACAGGCTGCCATAAATTCGTCAAAGATGCTGTCTGTAACAACCATACTTTCGTGCGCTTCAATTACGTGAGTTGCATCCTCATCCATTACCCTAACAACATACTCAGTCAAACTCTTTAAACCAAGTAACGCTGAGGCTTTTTCTGCTTTTGCCTTAATCTCTTCATCAAGACGAATATCTAAACGTGCCGTTGCCATACGCCCTCCAATGTACGGAATATATCCGTACATATTAAAATTATACTGCACTTGCTGAATCAACTCAATTTGTACGGATAATAGCCGGATAAGCATCAGATATAACCTATGGATACGCAGCCTCCCTCTTTCCTTGATTCGGTGACATAAAAAAACCCGCTTTAACTAGAAAGCGGGTTTTAAGATCCTGATTAGCGGTAACGCGGGCTGTTTTAGCTGTGTATCACTACAACGCTTCACTACTTTAGGCGACTTGTTCCGTACCTTGCATACTAGGTGCGACCTTAATGGCTTGCCGGCTAAAAGCGGTTAACATCGCTTGTAGCGCAGCAGCCGAGGTGTCTTCATTGGTTGCAACGGCGTACTCTAGCGCACCATTGATAGCAACACAGATAGAAGCTAAAGCTTGGGCATCCGTACCGGCGCCGATTGAGTGCTCATCAAAATGGCTGACTTCAATCTCACATTGGTACTGCTTGGCCAAGGCATCACACAATGCTTCTAGGGCGCCAGCTCCTTTACCTGAGAATTGGGCCTCACCAATACTAAACTGTGCACTCACTTGGTTTGAGTCTGTATGCAGCTCATAGTCATTTAGTTGCCATTGAGCAGGTACGCTGACAAGGCTTTGCTCATAAATAGTTTTAATGGTCGCCGCAGATAGCTCCACCCCTTGGGTTTCAGCTGCCTGCTGTACCTGCTGACTCAAAGGTGCATGCATCCATTTAGGTAGCTCAATACCAAAATCCCGTTCCAAAACAAGGGCGACACCGCCTTTACCGCTTTGGCTGTTAATACGAATAACCGCTTCATATTCACGACCAATATCCCGTGGATCGATCGGTAGATACGCTACATTCCAATGGGCTTGTTGATGCTCGGTATGGTAGTTAACTGATTTTCTAATCGCGTCTTGATGACTGCCGGAAAATGCAGTGTAGACCAACTCGCCCGCCCAAGGGTGACGTGCAGCAACCGGTAGCTCAGTACAGTATTCCACCACATCAATAATCTCGGGAATATTGGAAAAGTCTAACTCAGGATCGACACCTTGAGAGTACAAGTTCATCCCCATGGTCACTATATCCATATTGCCGGTACGTTCACCGTTACCAATTAAGGTACCTTCAACTCGATCTGCACCCGCCATCACACCCAACTCGGCCGCTGCAACGCCGCAGCCACGGTCGTTATGGGTATGCAAACTGATACGAACCTGATCCCGCTGCTTAAGGTGACGACAGAAATACTCGATCTGATCGGCATAAACATTAGGCGATGACATCTCGACCGTTGCCGGTAGGTTGATGACAATCTTTTGGCCGTTTTCAGGTGTCCATTCAGCGATCACCGCATCACAAACTTCTATAGCGTAATCAATCTCGGTTCCGGTAAAGCTTTCAGGTGAGTATTGAAACTCCCATTCAGTTGCAGGGTATTGAGCCGCATAGTCGCGAACCCAACACGCTCCTTGAGTCGCTATAGTTTTTATTTCGTCACGGCTCATATTAAAAACTTGTTCACGCTGAACAATAGATGTGGAGTTATACACATGCACATTGGCGCGTTTCACACCCTCTAGGGACTCAAAGGTACGTTTAATCAATCCTTCTCGTGCTTGAGTCAATACCTGTATGGTTACATCATCAGGGATGCGGTTCTCTTCGATCAATTTACGGACAAAATCAAAATCCGGCTGAGAGGCTGAAGGGAAACCTACTTCGATCTCTTTGAAACCTAGTTTCACCAACAAGGTGAACATGCGGGTTTTCTGCACAACTGACATAGGATTTACCAGTGCTTGATTACCATCACGCAGATCTACACTACACCAGTCAGGTGCTTTATTGATCTCTTGATCCGGCCAAGTACGGTCAGTTAAGCGGACGGTTTCAAAACGGCGATATTTTTTATGGTCAAACATAAGGTTTACCTATAGCTCAGTAATACACAATTTTTTATATGGATAAAAACAATCTGTAAAACCTGCTGTCGGGTACTCTTGGCGAATATGACAGCAGGAAATTTTTCAGTTATCTGCTTTTGACACTAAGGGTTAGTTCGATAAAACTATTCTGGGCTGGATGCGCTCACTTATGATGATTGCCCCCTCACATACGGATTAATATGTGATTTTCAACCTAACAACCTGTTCTCACTTAGGTGTAACAAGCCCCTTAACCGATAGAGATAAGTTTATAGCGCACCCTGCGCAATTACCGATCTTATTCATTATATTTTTACCTGTTTGCGCAATTAATAAAAAGAAAATACACTAAACCTATACATTTTATTGCCAGACTATTAAAAACTATGAAAACTTCCTTCTCGCTTGACCGTTTTGACTTAAAAATATTGCACGAGCTACAAGCTAATGGGGAGCTATCCAATCAGGATTTAGCCGAGCGGGTAGGATTAACCGCTGCGCCCTGCTCCCGACGGGTAAAAGCTCTAGAGGAAGCAGGCGTTATTCGTGATCGTGTTGTACGTTTAAATGAACGCTCAGTAGGACTTAATCTATTTGTCATACTGCATATCAGTATGGATAAACATATTCCTGAGCGGTTTGAGGAGTTTGAGCGCACTATACAGTCACTCCCTGAAGTGATGGAGTGTTATCTAATCACCGGACATGATGCGGATTACCAACTTAAAATAGCGGTGCCCGATATGGATAGGTATCAAGATATTTTATTAGGTAAAATAACCCGTATTCAGGGAGTAACAGGGGTTAAATCTGCATTTATTATGCGTAAAGTGGTCGATAGTACAGCGATGCCACTTAAGTATGTTTAATGATAAATCACATAATAAACGGATCAAAATAAATCCTCTTCGATCCGTTTTTTTCTAATAGCCATCTCTAACAGTTATTGAGAGACGTAGATCTGTAGGCTTTCATCTAAGTTAAATTCAATTTCACGAATACGGTTAATAGAAACCTCATCCAATACCTGCTCTGAACTGAGTAACATTATCCCCTCATCACTGATCAGATCTCGCGTTAAACGCATCCCTTTTGTAAGCTGATCACTATGTATACACTTATCGTTAATGGCATCGCCTGTATCGCTTAACGCTTGGATCGACTCCATTAAAATTGTCACTATGGATTGGTTATAACGTTCTGCCGCTATTGTTTGTAAGTAGTTAATCGCTTCCGTTGTACTGTACTGGCGCTCATCATAAAAGCCATACATCAACTCAACATAATCATTAACAACCGCTAAAATTTGCGCTCGGTAACTAATTTCTTCCCCTTTAAGCTTTTTCGGGTAACCGCTGCCATCAAGGTATTCCTTATGCTGAGAAACTATCTTTCCAGCGGGATAGAGAGGTTTAACCATTAGCGTTGCCGCTTGCGCTAACAGGGGATGGGTTTGAAATACACGCTGCTGCTCAGCGTCTAATTTTAGATAAGGGACTTTGATTAAATCGTCGGAAAAGCTTAGTTTCCCTATTTGGCGTAGCTGCCATGCAAAATAGAGCTGTTTTAATTCTCCCCCTTCTATACCTGCTTTTTTAGCAACTGAGACAAAAATTAAATTGAGCTTTTGGTTGTTGCTCGATGCTTTAATACCTAAACGTCTCGTTGTTAATGTTGAAAACATTCTCACAACGGAACGGTAACTATTTTTAAGACTTTGGTTCGCAACTTTAAGCTGCTCGGTACGTGCCTGAACCTTTAAATCCAATGATTGATTTAACGCCTGTAACTCCAGATTTTTTTGTTGTGTCTCGGCACTTAACCGCGCATTTTCTTTTTTAAGCTGGGCAAGTTCAAAGCTTTTCTTAACCATGTTAAGCACATCTTTATCTTCCCAAGGTTTAGAGATAAAGCGGCTTACTTGGCCTTTATTGATAGCATCAATGGTTGCTTGAACATCCGCATAACCACTGATCACTACACGTTCACAGTTGGGAAACTTTTCGGCGACCTGTTCTAAAAAACATTCACCGGCCATCTCCGGCATACGCATATCACTAATCACTATATCAACAGGCTGTTTTTCCAGTATAGCTAAAGCATCTATAGCGGAAACTGTTGTAATTACATGGCATTTTAATACACGTAACAATCGCTCAAATGCGGTTAAAACTGAGGCTTCATCATCAACGATAAGGACTGTATTATCAGGATATTCCATTGTTATTCATCCCTATTTGACCGTTTTATGCTGACACAACCGAATCATCCTCTTCATTAGGAGGCTCAGTAACTATCGGCAATATAATAGTAAAGCAGGTTCCTTTACCCTCTTCACTTTGCACATTAATTTCACCGTGGTGATCATCCACAATAATGCCGTAGGAGATTGCTAAACCTAGGCCTGTTCCTTCACCAACTTTTTTGGTTGTATAAAAGGGATCAAATAATTTATTGATCTCATCTTCAGCTATACCACAACCATCATCTTTTATGCGTATCTCGATATGATCTTCAACCACATTGCTAGATATATCAATAACACCCTGTCCCTGAATCGCATGTCCAGCATTTAAAATAATATTGAGTAACACTTGTTTTATCTGGCTAGGTAAACAATATATTTGGGGGATATCTGATAGGGAGGTCGAGATAGTGCAGTGGTATTTCAGTTCATTATTGACCACTTTAAGGGTACTCGTAATGCACTCATTAATATCAGCTAACTGCATACGCCCCGTTTGATCTGTATGGGAAAATGCTTTTAAACCTTTTACAATCTCTTTAACTCGAACTGAGCCTTCGTGGGTATCTTTTAACAGATCATCAAGATCCTCATTCATAAACTCAAGATCTATGCTTTTAATTAAATCTTGGATCTTATTTAGCTGCTCTTCACGCTCAGCGGTGTCGTTAATTTCCAGTAAGCGCTGATATTCAGTGACTAAGGCACGATAGTTATGCGCATAGATATCTAAGGTTGATAAATTACTAATAACAAAGCCTAGGGGATTGTTAATTTCATGGGCAACACCGGCTGATAACACACCAATTGACGCCATTTTTTCTGACTGAATAAGCTGTGTCTGGGCTGATTTTATTTCACTGTTGGCTTTTTCTAACGCTTCAGTTCTACGTTTAACTCTATCTTCTAAGGAGCGGTTAAATTCACTTAATTCCGCTTCAAATTGATCTCGACGTAAGCTGGCATCTTTTAGATCAGATGCCATAGAGTTGAATGCATGTGCCACATCGGCGATCTCGTCGCGGCCATTAATCGGTATTTTAATCGCTAAATCACCTTTTGAAATCGATCGAGCGGCAGCCCTTAAATATTTAAGCTGGCTTGTTAAGTAGGTACCCAACATCGAAGAAAATAGCGCTACAAATAACATCCCAACAGCAGCAATAGTTGCACTTCTATTAGTCGCTTCGTCAATAATGGTAGAAAGGCTATCGGTATCAATACCAATCTCTACTCTTCCATAAACGACGCCACCTTCACTAATCTCTGCATAAGTATCAAAGATCGAGTCGTTGACCTTTTCAACATCTGTATCTAAAACAAATGGGCGGCTCAAAATATTAGCCTCACCATCCTCAGCAAATAATTGATTATCGGGACCTAAGACACGTGCATAGACTAAATCTGAGTTTTTCATAACCTCACTAACAAAGGCATCTAAGGAGGCTAAGTCATAACTTAAAACGGCATTGGCGGCAGTTGTAGCAAACAAGGTCGCTGTTGTTGAAGCGCGCTTGGAAAGGCTTTCGTAGTTAGTTGTTCTAAGATAATGTAACGTCATAGAGACTAAAAGCAGGAGTAAAACCGCTTGGATTATCGCTATACCTAAAATGGTTTTCAGTCGTAATGACACAAAATTTCTCTCTTAGACAAAGATCACTACAATAAATGTTCTAGTAGCTTAATATTTAAGTCTCGCACATCATCCCAATCTTTATTTTCTGCGCGCTCTAATCCTTTGAAATGAATCGCTTTTAATAACGCTTCTCCCTCTGGATTTTGGTCCATATCAATTAATGCTTGTTGGATCTTTTGCCTTAAATCAGCATTTACTCTGGGATGAACCGCTATAGCATGAGGGGTGTAACCGGGGGTCGCCCATAACACCCGAAGCTTTTCTCTTACTTCGGGTGCGGTATTATTAAAAGTACGCATAACGCCGCCCCCAGCTAGAAATAAACCTTTAGAAACCGTTAAATAAACCGAATCATGGGATGAAACATATTTAGGTGTTATATCGATCCCCTCCTTCGCCATTTTCGCTCTCGGTAGAACACTCGCAGCGAAGGCAGCTAAAGAAGGAAAGGCAAGAGTAGCCCCTGATAGCTGATCTAGAGATGTTATATCACTCTCTTTAGCGACAACAACAATCCCTTTAATTTCTCGATCTTGCTGTTTCGCGATCGCCTCATAGCCAGGCTTTTGATGGAACACCGTATAATGATATGGGTTCATATACGCGATATCATATTCCCCTGCCAGCAACCTCTTTTCAAAGGTAGGAATATCTTGAGCGGTGCTAAACAAGACGGTTACCCCTGTTTTTTCGCTCAAATAGCGGCTAATAGGCGTCCATAATTTAGCCAGTTTTTTAGCTGACTGTTGTGGCACTATGCCAAACGTTAATGTTTCTGCAGTAACGAACGACGAACTGATCACAAGATATAAGAATAAGCAGAATAACCGCCCTTTCATACATGACTCTCCAGGTATTCAGATAACATCGCTTGCTCTATAAGTTTAGGGTCAAGCTCATCAAACAACGATTCCAGTGGCTGATTATTATTCTCTGCATCAACCAAAGCCTTAGCGATATGTAACTGATAAAGCACTACATCATCACTGCCTGATGCTTCAGGGTTTGATTGGTAACGAAGCGTATCAACAATCAATTGTTCAAAACCCCATAGCCGGAGCAGAAAACTACCAACCAACTCGAATGAAGCGTTAACCTCTCTACCCGAAATAACTAATGCTCCGATGTTATGCAGTAAACCAGTAAAATAAGCGCGCTCTCTTTGCGCTTTGGGCAATCGAGCGAAGCTTGCCAACTCAATACACTTTTCAGCGACGCGTTCTGAATTTCTGAGTAACTGACTATTTAAATCAGTATCTCCATTTGCAGTATAGATGCTAAAACAGAGCACTAACTTTCTGACCAAGTCATAACCTAAGCGGATAACCGCTTCCCGTGCTGAGTAAACAGGATTAACTGCGCAGAAGAATGCAGAATTGGCTAACTGTAGTATTTTTGATAAGACCGCCACATCATGACTCAGCAGCGTATCTACTTTAGCGGGATCAGGTTCCTCGACTGAATCTAGATACTGGACTAAAGCTTGGTAGTTCGCTGGCAGGAGCGGCAAATTATCAACCTGTCCCATTTCAGCTCGTAGTTTGTCGTCTAGCTGAAATGTTCTTAAGCAAACCGCACGTTCAATCACTTCAACAATTTCATCTAATTCAAACGGTTTAGACAACAACAGGTGAGCTATGCCGGAAGATTGAACCACGGTATCATGGCTAATATCCGCGGAAAGAATCACCCTAACAGCATCGGGGTAATTGGTTTTAACCTGCTTTAGAAAATCAGCACCATCCATCTCCGGCATTTTTTTCTCTACCAGTACAACCCAAGGAAGCGTTTTTGCCATTTGATCTAGTGCTTGACGGGGGGATGCTTCAAAGATCATGGTCCAACCTTTTAACCGCGAGCGTAATGCTCGACGTAAAGCACTAAGAACCTGAGACTGATCATCAATAAAATAAACTGTCGCTTGGCTAATATCCATCACATCAGATCCATGCATTTTTACTATCTCTCCTGATTTCACCTAAGGACAATGAGCCCAAGACTGTGCCTGTAACAATTTTTTAAACTCTTCCGCCACTACTGGACGACTAAAATAATACCCTTGCACTTCATCACAATTCATTTCCTTGAGTTGCTGGAGCTGTTCCAGAGTTTCAACACCTTCAGCAACAACACGCATACCTAAATCATGGGACATGACGATCATATTTTTGACTAAATTTGTTTTTTCAGTCTCTGTCGAGAAATCAGTAATAAATGAACGATCCACTTTTAGCGTATCAACAGGAAGGCGCGTTAAATAGTTTAAGGAAGAGTAACCTGTGCCAAAGTCATCAATAGCAATTTTGACACCTAAAGCTCGAATCTCTTTTAACACATCGATACTGTGCTCAATATCTTGCATCAAAAATGTTTCAGTCACTTCCAGCTCTATATACTCAGGTGATAAACCACTGTCTTGGATAATCTTTTTTACCTTAGTAGCCAAATCATGTTCAACCAGTTGGCGGCCTGAAACATTCACCGACATAATAAAGGCGGGTAATCCCTCCTGCTGCCAAAGAAAGCTTTGAGCAATCGCAGTGGATAAAACCCACTCCCCGATCGGCTCGATTAATCCCGTTAACTCAGCCAGTGGAATAAACCTATCAGGGGAGATCAGCCCTTTTTTGGAGTGATGCCAACGAATAAGTGCTTCAGCACCTAATATCTTACCGTTTACAAGGGATATTTTTGGCTGGTAATACAATGTAAATTCATTACGCTTCAACGCTTGGCACAGTTCACTTTGCAAACTCACCATATCATCACGGTTACCATCCATGCTTTTTTTATAATGAGGATAAACATTAAGCCCCCGATCTTTACTGTAATTTGCAGCTAACTGGGAACCTCGAACAAGCGCCTCCGCAGTTAGGCCATCGTCAGGATAGACCGAATAACCAGCACTAAAGGTCAGTAACAATTCCCGTTCATCAAAGGTTATTAATTGCTTAAAAGGCGATAAGAGCGAGGTAATAAAATCAAACGCGCTCGCCTCGGTAAATACCTCTGGAACAAAAAAAACAAAAGCAGCCCCATTCATTAAGCTAAATTCAACATCCGCCCTGATTTGTTTCTTCAGCAAGGCATGAATGTGGTGTAATAGTTGGTCAGATTTCTGATAGCCGAGGCAATCATTAAAATGCCTAAAATGCCTAATATCTAGATAAACTAGTGAGAAATGAGCCTGGGTTAATATTTTATGGTCAATACTCTCCATGACCGTCATCTTTCCGTAGATTAAATCGGAGCTAGCCCGTGCTACATTGCCAAGGTCGGAAACCACACCCAACTCATCAGAACTAACATCATCGAGAGGCAATATATTCTCTTGGCGCCAATGTTCAAAGGCTTGATCAATCTCTTCTAATAACTGAGCTTCATCCCAAGGTTTTTCTAAAAACTTATAGACAGCCCCACTATTTAAGGCTGCAATGACTGATTGCAGATCTGCATACCCGCTCAGAATAAGCCCTAATGTAGAGGGATATTTTTCTTTAATCTCGATTAAAAGCTCACCGCCAGTTTTATTAGGCATTCGATAATCAGAAAGTACGATGGGAAACGAATGATCTTCAAGAATGGCCAATGCTTCTTCTGGGCCATTTGCAATAGTGACTTTATAACCAGCACGGTGAAAAATCCGCTTTAAGGCTCTTAAAATTGAAGGCTCGTCATCAACTAATAAAAGGGATTTATCCATGGCACAACCTACAGGTAGAAGAAGCGGGTAGTACTCAGTATAACCGTTAAATGCAGCGGTTCTACCCTGATGTGAAGTTTCTAATATAACCTAATCAATAAATATACAGATTATAGAGGCCTAATCTCTCCAATCAGGATAAACAATGGATAGAGATCAAATATTGTCAAAAAAAGATTAACACCGATAAACTTCAGTAAAAGCAGAATCAACATAGCCTGACTCTATCGATAAAAAACAGCTATTATTAAAAACTAATTCACTACCTCTGAGATAAACAGATAAATAACCCAGATCTATATTGAGTAAACGGAGTAGATTATGAAAGGTGTGATTTTTAATGTTCTCGAAGAGATGGTAGTTGAACAATACAGTATGCAAGTGTGGAATGAGATTCTGGAATCACAATCTGTTGATGGTATCTATACCGCGGGTGAAAGCTATCCTGACGAAGAACTTTTCAACCTAGTCAGCTCAATTTCTGACAAAACAGGCATGATGCCTAATACACTTATTGAAGCTTTTGGCATACGTTTATTTAAAGGCCTCGCTACTCGATACCCTTTGTTTATTGAAGCAGAAGATACACTCAAAGGCTTTTTGAAAAGTATTGATAGCGTTATTCATACCGAAGTTCGAAAATTATACGATAATCCAAACCTCCCTGATTTTGAGTACGCTGAGAATACAGATGACACTTTATTAATGCGCTATCGCTCACCGAGAAAGCTCTGCATTCTTGCTGAAGGCCTCATTAGAGGCGCCGCCACTCATTATGATACAGCCATTACTATTGATCACCCTGTCTGCATGCATAAAGGCTCAGACCACTGTGACTTGATATTGAGGTTCATATAATGGGTATACAGGATCAAGAAAACGCTTATAAAGTAGCCTATGAAAGAGAGAAACGTGCACGCCTGAAAGCAGAAGAGCTATTAGAAAATAAATCGCGGGAAATTTTCCTGCAAAATGAACGCTTAAAAGAAAACTTGGATCTGCTACAAAAGCAACAAACCACCATATTACAAAACGAAAAGCTAGCTACACTCGGTACCTTAGCTGCGGGCATGGCCCATGAAATCAATAACCCCCTCGCGTTTGTAAAAAGTAATATAGAGTCCTTAGGGCGATACCATTGTTCATATACTCGGTTAATTTCATTTATACAGAACATCAATGAAGCGCTACCAAGTACAGTACAAGCTGATTTGGAAAAGCTCTTCGAAGAGGAAGATATTGAATTTATTCAAGAAGACCTTCCTGAACTGATGACTGATACAGTTGAGGGATTAACTCGCGTACGCGATATTGTGATGAATTTACGCAGTTTTGCGCGAATACAGTCAACTGGCCGCAGTTCTGCAAATGTAGTAGACGGTATTCTCAGTACCTTAAAGCTACTCAATAGCGAGTTAAAGAACACCGTAGAAGTAAAATTAGATCTTGAGCCGATACCAGAGTTTCCCTGCAACTTAAACGAACTTAACCAGGTTTTTCTAAATTTAATCATCAATGCCAAGCACGCGACAGAAGACAGAGAAAAACCAATAATTGAGATATCTACTCGCACCGCACAATCTGAAATTATTATTGAAATCACGGATAATGGATCAGGTATGAGCGAGGAGGTAGAAAAAGAGATTTTTGTTCCTTTTTATACAACTAAGCCTATAGGCTCAGGCACTGGGATGGGATTAGCCATTGCTTACGGTATTATAAAAGACCACGATGGAGAGATCAGTGTTCACAGCATTGAAGGTCAAGGGACAACATTTACAATTAAGCTACCCACTCATCCATCCGAATCGATCGAATAAGCGTATAAAACTTACTAACCTAATGCATTAAGGTTTTTCAAGGAAACAGGTTCATGCTCAGCAACGCAATTATTAACATCACCAATCTTCGCCTACGTACTTTTATCGGGTTTAATCCCGACGAGATGCAAAAACAGCAGGATGTTGTAATCAATATTGAGATTCAATACCCCGCTAGCAATGGCTTTGCCAACGATGATGTAGAACAAGCCTTAAATTACAAAACAATTACTAAAGATATTATTCAGCATGTGGAAAATGGCCGTTTCTTATTACTTGAGAAGCTGGTTTCTGATGTCTTAGAAATCTGTAGCAACCATCCTTGGACTCGCTACGCTAAAGTCACTATAGACAAACCCCACGCGCTTAGATTTGCCGACTCTGTATCACTTTCACTCGAGTGGCAAAAAGATTAATGTGGCTCAATAAATAGAGGAATAGGCGCATCCATAACAACGGCTATACTTGAGACGATCTCTCTTTCAAGTGCAGTCACCTCGCCATCTTGATAGATACATTTTTTAATACCTGTAATAAGACGAGGTTTAAGGGTGGGATAAGCGTATGACAACGCATTGACCGCCCGAATAAAACGCTCTAACTCACACGCATCTTCAGATAGCAGACTTATATTATATAAGCCCGCTGAGCCAGCCCCTCGATTAAATGCTCTCTGTGCATCGGCTTCCTGTTCATGGCCTTTATGCGCAAGTACCGACAAGACTAATTGGTATTCATCACTCAGTGCTTTAGCCTCTTTGTAACGTGGTTTAGAGGCCTTAACCGGTTCAAACTCACCCGCTAAATAATGGCGTACAAGTTGATATAAACACCACTCAAAGAGATCAGTCTTCGCATCGGCTCTAATCAGTAGCAATAAAGTATGCTTGAACCTTTTATATTGCTCCTGCGACATACACTTCAGGGCCGGTAGCAATAATTCAATTAAAGGTAAACGAGCACTAATATCTAAATGTTCAACGACAGGGTAAAGCTGACGCATTAATGGCTCAATTCCCTTAATTCCGCTTTGCGCTATAACCTGCCACTGCTTCTCTTGCAGAGAGGGTTCTATATGAGTAATCAATAAATAACATACAGCAATGGCGCCAAAAGGATCATGAGCTTGTTCATGTAATAGGGCAGGAATACCATCGATCTCTCGCCTGATCTGATCTAAATCAGCACTTCCAGAAAAGAGCACTTCTGGATCTATACCCGAGGTAACGGCAGCACCAGTAATAATCGCCTGAGAAAAAGCCTCACGCTTTTCTGCTTGAGTTAGCTTCTCCTCTTCCTTTTTACGTTCACGTGTAACCGTACTTCGATAAAGATAATTACCGTCCCAATCGGGATCGACTTTTAAAATCCTATCCACTAACGGTGGATGAGTCGCCATCATGTTGCTCAGCTTGCTAATCGCTTGACCAAAAAACAGATGGCTGACTTCACTGCGATGGCTATCATTGATCTCTGTACCGCTACTATAACCACCGATCAACTTTAAGGCATTAGCTATACCCTCAGGATTACGGGTAAATTGAACAGCACTGGCATCGGCTAAAAACTCTCGCTGACGGCTAACAGCTGCACGAATAAGATTACCGAAAAAGGTGCCTAGCCAACCAATCACTAGTAACGCAATTCCCAGTACGGCAACCCGACTATCTGATCGACGACTTCGACTCCCCCTAACCAACAACTCCCCGACTAAACCAATAAAAACAATACCATGCAATAAGGCAATAAGTCGCAGATTGAGTCGCATATCGCCGTTTAGAATATGACTAAATTCATGGGCGATAACACCTTGAAGTTCATCACGTTTAAACTGCTGAACACAGCCTTTAGTCACACCAATGACCGCATCCGCAGGTCCATTACCTGCGGCGAAAGCGTTGATACCTATCTCATGTTCTAACAGGTAAACCGCAGGAACAGGCATACCTGAAGCAAGGGCCATCTCCTCAACTACATTAAGTACTTGTAGGTGATCTGCATCTTCACTATTCGGATAAAGACGGACCCCGCCCAATGATTCAGCAACCGCTTTGCCCCCTGAACTTAATTGAAACCACTTGTATAAAATGGCACAACCAACAGCACCCGCAACAGCTAAACTAACTAGACCAAAAGTATTCCAAGAAAACAGCGCAGCGATAGTTTGAGTATCGGTCTGTGATACAACACTCAATCCCCGCTGCATGGTCTCCTCTTGGGTGACAGACCAGACCACAAGCCCTATTAACAGGTTCGTAAGTACAATTAAGCCAACAACCGCTAATATGAAAAGAAAAACCAGCCAGCCTGTTTGACGCCGAGCCTTATCCTGCTGTGTAAAAAAGTCCATTTATCCCTTACCTAACAAGAATCTCTACTAATCTATTCATAGCAAAGTTGGGCATATTAAAAACTAACTTTAGGCGCAGCTTGGATTTCAACACTATCTTCAAACTCTAAGAGAGAAGCATCTTTAGGGTGACCAAACATGGACGCGAAAAATACAGGCGGGAAAGATTGTCGATAAATATTGTAAGCGGTTACAGCATCATTAAAAGCTTGGCGGGAGAATGCCACACGGTTTTCAGTGGTTGTTAACTCTTCTGAAAGCTGCATCATGTTTTCATTAGCCTTAAGGTCTGGATAATCTTCCATCACTATATTCATGCGCCCTAAAGCGCCCTGTAAGGCATTTTCTGCACCGGATAGCTGCTGTATTGCATCATCAGTCAAGGTGGCTGCTGCACCCTTTAAAAGCGCAGACGCTTCATTTCGCGCATTAATAACAGCTTCGAGCGTCTCTCGCTCATGGCTCATATAACCTTTAGCCGTTTCAACCAAATTTGGTATGAGGTCGTAACGGCGCTTTAACTGAACCTCGATCTGAGAAAAGGCATTTTGATGCCTATTTTTTAAGGTAACAAGCTGGTTATAAATACTTACTACATAAAAGACAGCACCTAGAACTATCACCAAAAAGACAATCGTACCTACTTCCATTATGCAGCTCCTTTGTTATGGATCATGTAAGCTTTCGACTATAAATCAGAATAGTCAGGGAGGAAACCTACTTATTAGCAGCTCTTCCCATCTTCTCTTAATTAACTCCGTTCAATCTGAGCGGCGATATAGAAAAATGCTATGATCTACTGAGGCTCTACTTTCCTTGTTTTCTTCTTTCAGTGATAACCTCCCCACCGACTCCCCAGTTATCGGTATTAACCTCATCAATCACAACAACTGTCGTTGCAGGGTTTTTATTTAATACATCCACTAAAAGCTGAGTTGCACCTTCAATAAGTTGCTTCTTCTGCTCTGCTGTCACAGCTTCATCGGTAATCTTAATATTTACATATGGCATACTTCATACTCCTTGGATAGCTTGATATTTAGCAACAAGCTTAGCGTGCAAGATTCCGCAACACTATAAGATTATAAAGAAGCATCTGTTCACTTTTTTTGAACAAAAAGAATGAACTAACTTTTTAAATAACAGTCTCTTAGTGACTGACTACTTATTTAAAAGCTGACATATGACATCACTTACTCAGAATGAACAGGTTTATCCACGATTTATCTACGTTTTAGACCCAATGTGTAGCTGGTGCTGGGCTTTTAGTGACACAGTGCATGAATTACAACGTAGTTACCCATTTCCTTGGACTTTATTAATGGGCGGCCTTGCTCCAGATAGTAATGAGCCTATGCCCATAGAAATGCAACAAAAGCTGCAATCTATATGGCAGCATATCGAGCAGCAAACAGGCACCCCTTTCAATTACGATTTCTGGTCGAACAACACGCCCAAAAGAAGTACATATGCTAGCTGTAGAGCAGTCATTAGTGCAGAAGAACTTTCACCGGGAAGCGGCTTAGAGATGACTCGCTTAATACAAAACGCTTATTACCTAAATGCAAAAAATCCATCAGAGTTAGATACGTTAATAGAGTTAGCTCAACAACAAGGCCTAGATATTTCCGCGTTTAAAACACTAATGAGTAGCCCAGAGACTCAACGCCAACTTGAAAAACAGATAAATGCCTCCCATAGACTTGGTGCTCAAGGGTTCCCTAGCCTCTTTATTGAAACCAAAGAAGGGATCATCAAAGTACTTAGTTACGGCTACACGGACGCCATCAAGATAAAAAGCAGAATAGATTCGGTGCTAACAGAGGCGAAATAAAATGGGGAAGAGCATTGGAAGGTGTAACAGCGAGACTGAATTGATCAGTCTCGCTGGGCGTGCTACAAACAGGTTTAGTCGCGAACGACTGAAACATCTTCTGCTTGTAAGCCTTTGTCGCTTTCACGTACGTGGAAACGTACCTTTTGGCCTTCCGCTAATGAACGGTGACCACGACCACGGATATTGCGAAAGTGAACAAAGACATCATCATCTTCACCGCGGGTAATGAAACCAAAACCTTTTGACACATTAAACCACTTTACTGTGCCTTGCTCACGATCGTCATTCTCATCAATATACTCTTCTTCAGCACCATTAAATGCCGAAGCCCCAGATTGAGCATTGTTACCAAGTGCAGCAAAGAAAGATGCAGCAAATGTCACAACGAACACAACTGCTAACGCAGCAATATTAGATAACTCAACTTCTATACCAGCTACCGGACCCAACAAAACAGTTACCAACACTGCGGCGATAGCACTCACAATCAGACTACGAATCAACTGATTAACCCTCATTTATTATATTGTCATTTATCACATTAAAAACACTTAGAATTGGCAGCATAAATCATTATTCCCACCAACTACAGAGGTATATCTAATTTTATGATTTTTTTCAACAGCTTATGCAAATAAAGCGAATAAAAATCAAACACCGTTTAATATCGGGGCCTGATAAACTATGCTAGTAGGCTACGAATTAAGTCTTATCACAACCTTAAACCGAACACTGTAACATTAGCCATTTTAGAAACGGAAACAATCATGACAGAGCAGGAACGTATTGATGAACTGGAAACTCGCGTTGCTTTCCAAGAAGATACGCTGGATAAACTTAACAGTATTGTTTCTACTCAAGAGCTAGAAATACTAAAGCTAACAAGAATGATGAAAGTATTCAGTCAGCAAGTAAAAAGTCTAACTCTTGATCTACCTGCAAATAGACCTGAGGATGAGCCACCTCCTCCACACTACTAAGGTAAGTGCACATGATCCCATTGTTCGAGCGCGGCATACACTCCTTAGGGGGTATGTTTATAAATTTAGTAACCCGTCCGAAGTTGGTTAATCCACAACTATTATTACCTACACAACCAACCTCAGATCATATTTATTACATACTTGAATCCAATAGGCTCAGTCACAAACTTCTTTTAAAAAATCTACTACGCAAACAGCAACGCCATATTAAAGAGGAACAAATCCTTTTTGCTGACTCAAAAGGCCAAGCCCCTCTACGAGAAGCCTTAGAAGTTTTGGTTAATGCCCAAAACAGCAGTGAAAAATTTAATACTCTAATTATACCTGTTGCGATCTTTCACGGCCGCCTCCCTAATAGAGAAAAATCATGGCTTAACCTTTTGTATGCCGAGACCTGGCATGAAGCTGGGCCTATAGGTAGTTTTTTCCAACTTCTATTTAATGGCCGCCAAACCTTAGTCCGCATAGACAAAGCATTAGATCTCAAACAGCTACTCCAACAAGAAGATGATAGTGAAGCCACCGCTCGTAAAGCTGCTCGGGTATTACGCACCCATTTCAGCATCACTCGCCAATCAATCATAGGACCTGATCTATCCCATCGACGCACATTAATTAACCTTGTTATAAAAGATCCAAATGTACAGCAAGCCATTGATCAACAAGCCAAAGAACGAGGCACTAGCCGGCATCGTATTGAACGGCATTGCGCACATACACTCGATAAGATTGCTGCCGATTTTAGTCCCATAACTACACGTATATTAGATCCACTTTTAAACTGGGTATGGGGACGCTTATACAGAAAAGTTAGGATCGCAAATATAGACCGCGTCCAAGAGATCGCTAAAACCCATCAACTTATCTATCTGCCTTGTCACCGTAGTCATATGGATTACCTGCTTTTATCTTGGGTACTGTACAGACACGGATTAATGATTCCTCACGTCGCCGCAGGCGAAAATCTAAATATCCCAGTCATAGGGCCCATACTAAAACGCGGAGGGGCAATCTTTATGCGCCGCCAGTTTCATGGGGACCCGCTTTATAGCTGTCTATATAAAACTTACTTAGAACAGATGACCCATAGGGGCCACTCTTTAGAGTATTTTATTGAAGGGGGTCGCAGCCGTACTGGACGCTTACTGGCAGCAAAGACCGGATTACTCTCAATGAGCGTGGAGTCTTACAGAGACAATCCTCAAAAGCCTGTTGCCCTCATTCCTGTTTGGGTCGGATACGACCGCCTTGTAGAAAGTAAAAGCTATCAAGAAGAACTGTCAGGCGGAAAAAAACAGCAAGAATCTATATCCACTGTATTAGGCACCAGCAAAATACTCGGACAAAAATTTGGTAATACTCTATTGAGCTTTGGTGAGCCTCTTCTTTTAGAAGAGCATATTCACCCTGAGTACTCATCAAAAGAGGATGTAAAACAGATAGCAGCAACGGTTATGCGCAGAATAAATCAAGCGGCAGAAATAACCCAAAGCAGCTTGTTAGCCACCTGCCTACTAGGCGGAAGTCCATTACAATCGGTGGCAGAGTTAAGCGACAAAAGCTCTCGCCTACTTAACCTAATCAAAACGCTGAACCCCCAGCTACAACTCATCCCTGAAGGAAAACCTTCCGATTGGATTAACGAAGCCGCAAAAATGCAGCAAGTTAATCAAAAGATCAATTTAATTAAAATAGATCAACATCAAGCGCAAGAGCTGTGCTTCTATCGAAACAATATTCAGCATCTGCTTATTCTACCCAGTATGTATTTACTACTTGCGCACAGGCTTGAAAACGGTAAAACCCAAAGCATTAACCGTACAATTCGGATGATCTATCCCTTTATTCAGGCAGAACTTTTCTTACAGTGGGAGCTAACTGATCTCACAGATTTACTTAAACAAGTACGTGAAGCGCTGATCGAACAGAATTTACTAGAAGGTGATGCAGATAAAGGCTGGACAACTACTGCCAACCCTCTCGTGAACACCCTAATCCTAACCGCTGAACCTATTCTTTTACGCTATTACATTGTGCTACGCATACTCGCTCGCTATAACGAGATTAGCGCAGAAGATCTGATTGAAAGCAGCCAAAATATTGCCGAACATATTCACAAAGAGTATGGCTACAGCACGCCTGAGTACAAAGATAAAAGAGTTTTAAACTCATTTATTGAGCAACTTCATGCGTTAGAGTTTCTACGGGAGGAAAATGGTCGCTTAAGCTGTAATTTCGATACAAGTGCTCTATTCGCCCAAGCTAAAAAGATTCTGAAACCACATATGATTTCACTTGTGGATTATAAACTCGGAAGTAAAGGCTAACCCAAAACACTATAGGTATAAGCTCCTACTGCAGGAGCTTATAGTTTTTTCAGCGGATAAATATCGTAGCGGCTCGATTTCCCCTCAAACTGTAAAGAGGGTTTACGATCAGCTAAAAAAGGAGCTTTTCTAGGCCGTTTAACCACTACACGGTTTTCTGCAATGGCCAGAGCAGCCTCTAATAATTGGTCCGCATCCAGATCATCACCAACAACGGGGCGAAAACTACGCATCTCTTTTTTTACCAATGCACTTTTATCGCTATGTGGAAACATAGGATCAAGATACACCACCTGATAATGTTCCCCTTGTAACGCCTGTTGCTGCATCCACTCGATGCTATTCGCTTGATACAACGTCATACGCTGAATGATCTCTTCGACCTCAGGAACCTGAGCTGCTCGAGCAAGTCCATCATTAAGCAATAGATGAATAATTGGCGAACGCTCAAGCAAGGTTACATCACAACCCAAAGTTGCAAGCACAAAGGCATCTTTTCCCAACCCAGCTGTAGCATCCAAAACCTGAGGTCTAACACCCCCTTTAATGCCTACAGCTTTGGCGATCATCTGCCCTTTACCACCACCGAACTGACGGCGATGGGCAACTGCGCCGGAGACAAAATCGACATAAGTAGCGCCAGGTGCTTTTTTCCCCGTTGGTTGCAACTGAACACCTGATTCAGAGATCTGAAGTAACAGATTAAACGCGGTTGCAGATGATGAGTCGACCAGGGGAAGTTTAAGATGATCAGCTAACAAAGCAGCTTGTTCGCTAGCTTGCTGATCTAACGCGATAACGGCAATCATGCCGTCACCACCTAGATCATTTGTAAAGTCAGATACAGACATATAAAGCACGTTCCAAACAGAGACCTTAGCTACTGGTAAACCAAACAACCAACAAGCACACGCCCAAAATCATACGGTAGATAACAAATGGCTGCATTCCAATACGATCCAACCAGCGTAAAAAGAAATGAATACAACTAAACGCACTAATACCCGCGATTATTGTACCTATAAGCACCATCACCCAAGGCGCACTCTCACCCTGATGATACAGATCTAGACCTTTAATGAGCCCGGCCCCAAGAATCACTGGAATAGAGAGCAAGAAAGAAAAACGAGCAGCGGCCTGACGCTCAAACCCAAGCATCAATGCCGTAGAAATGGTAATACCACTACGCGAAGTACCCGGAATCAATGCAAGCGCCTGCGAACAACCTATATACAATGCATCTTTAACCGTTAAAGCGCTTAACTGACGCGTTTCAACTCTAAAAAGATCGGCCCAACACAGTAAACCACCAAAAATAAGCGTTGTTCCAGCAATGACTAAAATTGAACGTAAGTTATGATCAATAAAATCATTCAACAGCAAGCCAACGATCAGTGCTGGGAATGTTGCTAAAATAGTCAGCCACGCCAAGTTTGCATCTTCGCAACGCTTACCGCTAAAACTCGCACTCCAAGCACAAAACATAGAGGCGAGGTCCTTACGGAAATAGATCACCACAGCCAACAACGTACCAATATGTACACCAACATCAAAAGCTAACCCCTGATCTGGCCACCCTAAAAGCTGTGAGGGTAAAATCAGATGGGCAGAACTACTGATTGGTAAAAATTCTGTCAATCCCTGCAGTAAGGCCAGTATAACGACCTGAAAGAGTTCCATTTATTGTTGATCCTTTTTTTTCCATGCGACCTCGTCGCGGAGATAGACAGGCAAAGCCTGTTCCGGAGACATTCCTTTATCTTGCGCCCAAGCATCCAATGCAAGTACAAGCATATCTCTTGCAGATGGATAATAAGTTTCAGTACTGACTTTAAGGGAATTTTTTATCTGCTCTGACATTCCATCCAAATAACGCCAACCACTTCCAACAGCTAAGTACTGATCACATTCAAGACTCAAAGCATCAGGCGCACTCACCTGCTCTTTTAACTCAGTAATCGGTAGGCCATTCTCTATACGGTAACTTGCCACATAGATCTCATCCATTCGAGCATCTAATGCGGTTACTATCTTTTCAGCACCCTCTCGTTTTGCAGCAGAAACAGCCAATGATTCTAAGGTAGAGATTGGCAGTACTGGAAGGTCGGCCCCATAAGCTAAGCCTTGAGCAACCCCAGTTGCGATACGAATACCAGCAAACGACCCAGGTCCGCGGCCAAAAGCAATCGCATCTAATGCCGAAACAGAAATACCCGCCTCTGCTAACATCACCTCAATCATAGGGAGCAATTGCTGTGTATGCTGACGAGGGATTATTCGAAAATCTTCTGTGATTTCGCCGTTCAAACTCAACGCGACTGAGCACGCATCAGTAGAGGTATCAAGTGCTAAGATTTTTGACATTAAATTGGATCACTTAAACAAAGAATGAGGATAGGCATACAATGAACAACAACTCGTTGAGAATTCTACTCCGCTGAGCTGACAATTTCATCCATGCAACCCAACAGTTAATTAAATTAAGTCGTCGCCCCATCTAGGCAGCAAATTTTGTTCTATATCTAATTGATTCATAATCCTTGCTACAACAAAATCGATCATATCTTCAACCGTTGTTGGACGATTATAAAAACCGGGACTCGCAGGAATCACAATCACGCCCATACGCGTTAATTTCAACATATGCTCTAAATGGATCTCAGAATACGGCGCCTCTCTGGGAACCAATATCAGCTGACGCCGCTCTTTCAATGCCACATCCGCAGCACGCTCAATCAGATTATTACTCGCACCTGTAGCAATCGCCGATAAAGAGCCAGTACTGCAAGGACAAACAACCATTTTACTCGGTGCCCCAGAACCTGAGGCGACAGGTGCCATCCACTGTTCACGTCCAAACACTTTTAGCTGATTGGGTTTAGCCTTATACAGCTGGCTCAAGAACTGCTCTTGATCCGCTGGCGTACCGGGCATTTTAAAATCTGTCTCAGTACTAATCACTACCTGCGCAGCACGGGAAATCATAACAAAAACGCGTTTATCGGCTGCTAACAAGCACTGCAGCAGCCGCAATCCATATTGAGCACCAGACGCGCCTGTTATTGCTAAGGTAATCGTCTCTGGAGTATCTGCAACATTGACATTCACATCTGACATGATCACTCCCCTTTTAACGCCGCTAATAACCGATGATGAATACCTTCAAAACCACCATTACTCATAATGACCACATGGCAATCAGGCTCTAATGTTTTTACCAGATCGTTGATCAAGGCACCCGTATCTGAATAAACAGCGGAAGGAACAGCACTTTGCGCGGCAATATCATCTAACGACCAATCCATTCCAGGCGGTTGAAACCAACAAACCCGATCAGCATTAACAACGGAGTCGGCCAATAAAGCCTGATGCGTACCTAGACGCATTGTATTTGAGCGGGGTTCGATTACAGCAATAACTTTTGCATCGCCTACCTGAGCCCTAATACCTTGTAATGTGGTCTCAATAGCCGTTGGATGATGGGCAAAATCATCATAAACCTTAACGCCACGCACATCACCCAGTAGCTCCATTCTACGCTTCACGCCAGCAAACTCATTTAATGCCTCTATCGCATGGTGTGGCTGAACACCTACATTTCGTGCCGCGGCAATAGCTACCAATCCATTATTTACACTATGTTTCCCAGTCATCTTCCAAGCAACCACTCCCACCATACTTCCTTGATGCCAAACCTCAAACTGGGAACCATCATCTTTAAGCAAAACCGCCTGCCACTCCACCTCAGAAGAGGGATCAAAAACCCCTATACGGGTCTGAGCCACATCAGTCCACACGCCCATATTAATAACCTCTTTAAGCGCCGACTCCTCTTGCGGAAAAATGATCTGACCATTACTTGGCACAATCCTAACTAAGTGATGGAACTGTCTTTGAATCGCCGCTAGGTCAGGAAAAATATCCGCATGGTCATATTCAAGATTATTCATAATAAGCGTGCGAGGATGATAGTGAACAAATTTTGAGCGCTTATCAAAAAAAGCCGTGTCGTACTCATCGGCTTCAATTACAAAAAACGGCGAATCACCTAAGCGTGCAGAGACACCAAAGTCCAAAGGCACACCGCCGATTAAAAAACCCGGTTTCATACCTGCATGATCTAAAATCCAAGCAAGCATGGTGGAGGTTGTTGTTTTTCCATGGGTTCCTGCTACCGCTAAAACCCATTTATCTTTAAGCAAATGATCCGAAAGCCACTGTGGGCCAGAGATATAATCGAGCCCTTTATCAAGCATATATTCAATAGCTGGATTACCACGCGACATTGCATTACCCACCACAATCAAATCCGGTTCAGGACTAAACTGCGCAGGATCAAAGCCTTGAATTAACGCTATACCTTGCGACTCAAGCTGCGTACTCATAGGTGGATATACATTTTGATCCGACCCTGTCACTTTATGACCTAACTGTTTGGCCAAAATCGCCAACGATCCCATAAAGGTCCCACAGATGCCTAAAATATGAATATGCAAGGTCCAAACTCCGGCTGATAAATAATTAAAAAGTAAGCAAATATATGGGGCTATCATAACAGTTTTGCGGGTGCGGTAACTTGTCCACTAAACTTTATCCACTATCCAGCGGAAAATCTTATAATAAACCGCGGAAAATGCTCTACAAACAATGCATTCTCTCTAAGTTTCACGTAAAATTCTTCGCCAACTTTCCAACTATTCTATCTGCGAGATAATACAAGAATGCTGCTCCTGAGCCAGTTCCTGAAACAACAGGAAACCGAAGACAAATTAGTCGATTTGATTGGCACGTTAATGCTTGCCTGCAAAGAAGTTGCAATCCAGCTTCGTGAAGGCGAATTAGCCGGAGTTCTTGGATCAACGGATAACACCAACGTTCAGGGCGAAACCCAAAAAAAGATGGACGTTATAGCAAATGATTTGCTGAAAAAGTTTCTTTTAGATAACCCGCTAGTTGCAGGTATCGCATCAGAAGAAGAAGACCATCCCGTTGGCGGCAACCCTAAAGGGAAATATCTCGTTATTTTCGACCCTCTAGACGGCTCTTCAAACATTGATATTAATGTTTCAGTAGGAACCATCTTCTCGGTACTAGAAATCGAAGAAGGCATGGATCCAACTAAGGACGAAGCCTATCTGCAGCCCGGTCGTAAACAAGTTGCTGCTGGCTACGTATTGTATGGCCAGTCATCCATCTTATCGCTATCAACTGGCCAAGGTGTGAATTTCTTTACGCTTGCCCATACGGGTGACTTCATTCTTACCCGCGAACAGGTCAGCATCCCTAAAGAAACAAATGAGTTTGCCATCAACATGTCAAACCATCGCTTCTGGGAAGAAGAGATGCGTAACTATATTGGCGACCTTCTCCAAGGCGAAGAAGGTGTACGCGAAAAGAACTTCAATATGCGCTGGATCGCATCTATGGTTGCAGAAGTACATCGCGTACTCACACGCGGTGGAATATTTGCTTACCCTTGGGACAGCCGCGACTCAAACAAACCAGGAAAGCTTCGTCTTATGTATGAAGGTAATCCGATGAGCATGCTAATCGAACAAGCTGGCGGCACTTCCAGCACATGCTATAAAAATATTCTCGACCTAGAGCCTAAACATATTCACCAACGCTGCTCTGTAGCACTAGGCTCCACTAAAGAAGTTGAAACATTGCTTACCTATCACTCAGAATCAAGTGATGGCCGTGCAGCAAAATTAAATACATAAAAGCATCAGTTTCAGCTTTAAGTAGTATTCTAAGCGCCTCACGCTGCGCTTATAATTCGAGTTAGATATAACCTTTTTAAAAACAGTTTACAGGAAGACAATTATGGGCTTCGCACAAGTACCCGCAGGTAAAGACCTACCGAACGATCTGTACGTTATTATTGAAATCCCGGCAGACAGCGCTCCGGTAAAATATGAGATTGAGAAAGAAGAAGACGCAATCTTCGTTGACCGCTTCATGGCGGCACCAATGTTTTACCCAGCAAACTACGGTTATATCAACAATACGCTTGCTGATGACGGCGACGCTGTAGACGTACTGGTTATGACACCTTACCCAGTTATTGCTGGATCAGTTATTCGCTGCCGTCCAGTCGGCGTACTAAACATGACTGACGAAGCAGGCGAAGATGCTAAATTGATCGCTGTACCTCACGACAAGCTAACTAAAGCGTATCGTGACGTTAAAGATATCGAAGATCTTCCACAGCTTGAACTAGACCGTATTAAGCACTTCTTCGAAAACTACAAAGGCCTTGAAGAAGGCAAATGGGTTAAAGTTGAAGGCTGGGGCAACGCAGATGCTGCTCGCGCAGCCATTGTTGCTGGCGTAAAAGCTTACGAAGCTGCTAAATAATTAGTATTATTTATGCAGTATAAAAAAACCTCGCTTCGGCGAGGTTTTTTATTATAAAACCAGCCTATATGCAGCTCATAGCCCTCTGCGCTAAGTCCTTATGCACACATTTACTTGCCGTAAATTGCAAGTTACCACTTCACGTATCAGTAAAAATAGATATACTTACCCCAGCTGTCTCAGGGAAATATAAGAATAGAGGTGAATAATGACACTTCCCAAACTTTGTATATGCGTTATAAGCCTTTTAATGTCCAGCATGGTCATGGCCGATAAAAACAGTTTGTTAGTACAAAACTATCTTAACTCTTTTGCCAGCCGCGACGCTCAAGGCATATTCAATCTAATTAACTGGGAAGGGGTTGATAAAGAATCTCGCCGCTCTCTACAAAAATACATCAAATCAGGCTTTAAAGGCCGACAGATTCGTCGTATTTATATAGATCCAATTGCTCAAAATGCTCCGCAATCATATGTCCAAGATGGCAAAAAGTATGCTTTAAACTTAAAACCAACTGGCCAACTTAATATTATTTACATCAACAATAAAGGGAAGCGCACGACCAGCACCCTTTTTGTTGGCGAGCACAAAGGACAGTTGAAAATTGGCAGCGCAATAGTTGCACCCGAAACCATCGCGTGCAACGGAAACAAAAGCTGCTAAAGCACCGCAAACACTGCGTCTAAAGGGTACATTTTAGGTCTTATAGACTTTAGACGCAGCCTCTTTATTCCAACCTCAGATCACAGCATATGGGCATCTCTGATCAGCATGAATCAGACAACAAATAACCCCATCTTCTTGAAAAACTTTCTATTGCTCAGCCGTGTAATCTAATTAAAATCGAAGATTCGTATATTTACCTGGAAGTTAGATGGCTGAAATAATAATACTAGCAGTTAGCGTCCCACTACTTATAGTTTGGATCTTAAGTCTGCGAAAGAACGAAAATACTGAAGAGCAAAGCTAAAAGAGCAAGCGCAAGGATTTGCACCCACCCTTAAAACTTGAGTGCAAATAAGCTAGTGAGAGAGTTCTTCGAATAATTCGATAAACTGTAGCGTCAATTTATGTTTTGGCGCCATATGAATAAGTGGACGCGTCTCATCATGAGATTCTTTCATTTTCACTGACGCTGAAATTTTTGCCTTAAGCACAGGTAGATCGTCATCTAACAACTCTTCAACAATGCGTTTAGGCAGACTAGCGCGAGGTTGATACTGATTCACCACAATACCCTCAACAACAAGCGCATCATTATGATCCTCTTTCGTTTCATGCACATTAGCTAACAAGCTATATAGCGCCTGTCGCGCAAACTCATCACAATCAAAAGGAATTAAACATCTTTCAGAAGCCACTAAAGCAGAAAGCGTATAAAAGTTAAACGCTGGCGGTGTATCTATATAAACAGCATCATAATGATCTGATAACTGCTCTAGGGCATCTTTTAATTTATAAATTTTATGCTTCGATTCTAATTTTGACTGCAAATCACCTAAATCTGAGTTAGAGGGTATTACACTTAAGTTCTCATAGGGCGTAGCATGTACATAGTGCTCCGGCCCATTAGGTTTTATTTGAAAAGTCAGCGTTTGCTCAAAAAAATCTTTAATATCAGGCTTAACATCTTGATAGCCTTCACCTAAAAGATAGTGACTAGAGTTACATTGAGGATCAAGATCAATCACCAAAGTACGTTTACCACGAGCTGCACTAATTGCTGCTAAATTCACAGCAATGCTAGACTTACCCACTCCGCCTTTCTGATTGAAAACTACGCGCTTAATCATCGCCATTTTCTTTCTCCTTCAATCCCACACAAAAAACACTAGTACCGCATTGCAATATCTATAATTATGAAGCTAACGTCAACAATCTTGAGCGTAAAAGAATAAAACTATAGCCAAAAGGACTAATATTAAAAAAACCTAATACACATCCGCAACAAATATTCATTTCATGTTCAGTATTCGCTGTGAATGAGAGGACATTTTCGGTAAAAAAGCACTAAAACAGCAAAAACTTGCTAAGTTATAGACAAGAGAAAAAGACTACGGCAAACTATAGTAGTTGATTAAGTCGCTCTGCCAATTTTCAGGAATAGACCATGGCAAAAATCCTGTTACTAAATGGCCCAAATTTAAATTTATTGGGCATGCGTGAACCTGAGGTTTACGGTACAGACACATTGGACGATATTTGCCAAAAACTGATACTGCAAGCGCAAGATCAAGGCCATGAATTACTGCACTGCCAAAGTAACCGAGAATACGTTTTGCTTGAGCGAATACATCAAGCTCAGCAGGAAGAGGTTGCTTTTATTATTATCAATCCGGCCGCCTTTACACATACAAGCATTGCACTACGTGACGCTTTACTGGGAGTTAATATTCCCTTTATTGAAGTACACCTATCAAATGTGCATGCACGAGAAACATTTCGCCATCATTCCTATTTATCGGATGTTGCGCAAGGTGTTATTTGTGGCTTTGGCGCCCAAGGATACGAATTTGCTTTGCAGTCTGTCATAAAACAGATTGCTTAAAACTAATTATTGTTGCTTTTAGAGAGACTGAGATCAGAATGGACATTCGCAAAGTCAAAAAACTGATTGAGTTGTTGGAAGAATCCAACATCAACGAAATTGAAATCAAAGAAGGTGAAGAGTCCGTGCGCATTAGCCGCGGTGCCCCAGCCCCTGTAGCACCTTACCCTGCTGCACCTATGCCTGCCCCTGTAGCTGCGCCAGTACCAGCTGCTGCACCAGCCGAAGCGGTAAGCGATGCACCTGTAACTTCAGGTCATGTTGTCCAGTCTCCAATGGTTGGCACGTTCTACAGTGCTCCATCACCAAGTTCTCCTGCATTCATTGAAGTAGGAAAAACAGTGAAGGCCGGTGATGTTATCTGCATTGTAGAAGCAATGAAGATGATGAACCAAATAGAAGCAGACAAGAGTGGCGTTATTGAAGCTATCCTTGTTGAAGATGGTCAGCCGGTTGAATACGATCAACCTCTTGTAACTATCGTTTAAGCCAATAACGCATAAGCAAGGATCACTTTCGATGCTAGATAAAGTAGTCATAGCGAACCGAGGCGAAATTGCGCTTCGTATTCTGCGCGCTTGCAAAGAGTTGGATATCAAAACTGTTGCTATCCACTCCCAAGCAGACAAAGATCTCATGCACGTCCGCTTAGCTGATGAAGCTGTTTGTATAGGTCCTGCATCTTCAGCAAAAAGCTATTTAAATGTCCCCTCTATTATCGCTGCAGCTGAAGTAACTGATGCTGTTGGTATTCACCCGGGATATGGTTTTTTAGCGGAAAATGCTGATTTTGCTGAACAAGTAGAACGCTCAGGTTTTACATTTATCGGCCCAAAAGCGGAAACAATTCGCCTGATGGGAGATAAAGTTTCAGCTATCGAAGCAATGAAAGAAGCTGGCGTACCTACCGTACCAGGCTCTGACGGCGCATTAGATGATGATACAGAGCGCACCTATAAGATTGCCGAACGCATTGGTTACCCCGTTATCATCAAAGCTGCGGCTGGCGGTGGTGGACGAGGTATGCGCGTAGTGCATTCTGAAGCTTCACTTATAAACTCCATTCACGTGACTCAATCAGAAGCCGCAGCGGCATTTGGTGATGACACTGTTTATATGGAGAAATATCTTGAGAACCCTCGCCATGTCGAAGTCCAAGTTTTAGCTGACGGACAGGGCAATGCAGTACATCTTTATGATCGTGATTGCTCAATGCAACGTCGCCACCAAAAAGTGGTTGAAGAAGCTCCAGCACCACATCTAGATCCCGATGCTCGCGCCCAAGTACTACAAGCATGCGTAGATGCTTGTATCAAAATCAATTATCGCGGCGCAGGCACATTTGAGTTTTTATACGAAAATGGCGGATTCTACTTCATAGAAATGAACACCCGCGTGCAAGTTGAGCATCCTGTAACAGAGATGATCACTGGTGTAGATATTGTAAAAGAGCAGTTACGAATCGCTTCTGGATTACCTCTTTCTTTAAAACAGGAAGATATTAAAATTCAGGGCCACTCATTTGAGTGCCGTATCAATGCCGAAGATTCAAAAACCTTTCTTCCAAGCCCAGGTACAATCAAGCACTTCCATGCACCTGGTGGGAATGGTATTCGTGTAGATTCACATATTTATAATGGCTATACAGTACCTCCTCATTACGATTCACTTATCGCAAAACTTATCAGTTATGGCGAAGATCGTGAGACCGCATTAAAACGTATGGAAATTGCTTTAGATGAGATGGTTGTTGACGGCATTCGTAGCAACATCGCCCTTCAGCAAGAGATTGTAAAAGACTGCAGATTCCAAGAAGGTGGCGTGAATATTCACTACCTTGAGAAGAAGCTAGGCTTATAACCGCATAGTCAAACAAAAAACCCGCTATCTAGCGGGTTTTTTATTACTTACACACTACCTAGAACTATTCATCCGCGCCTTGATGACTGGTACTATTGGCCTGTCTAACTGTCCCATATGGAAGAATATAATGCCTTGGCTGCAAATAAAAATTAAAACTAATCCCGATAATTCTGAAGCTTACGAAGATCTACTATTAAGCGCCGGATGCGCAGCAGTGACCTTTGAGGATAGTGAAGATCAGCCAATCTTTGAGCCAGACTTAGGAACAACCCCCCTATGGAGCAATACAACCATTACAGGGCTCTTTGCAGCAGAACATGATCTAAAAGCCACCCTTAGATTTTTAACTCAAGGCCATGAACAGCTTTTCCCCCACATGCCAGCACCAAGCATAAATGCAGAAATTCTTGAAGATAAAGACTGGGAACGGGAGTGGATGGAAAACTACCATCCAATGAAATTCGGTAATCGCCTCTGGGTTTGTCCTAGCTGGAAAGAAACACCGGAACCTGATGCTGTTAATCTAATGCTAGATCCCGGCTTAGCCTTCGGTACAGGCACACACCCCACCACAGCACTTTGTTTAGAATGGCTAGATTCACAAATGCTTACGGACCAATATATTATTGATTACGGTTGCGGCTCAGGCATTTTAGGTATTGCCGGATTATTATTAGGTGCAAGCAAAGCCATTGGCGTAGATATTGATCCTCAAGCCCTACAAGCCACTAAAGACAACCTACTTCGCAATAATTTAGCAGATGACATACTGCACGTTTTCCTACCAGAGAATGCACCTCAAGAAACCGCCGACACGTTAATTGCCAATATTTTAGCAGGACCTTTAGTTCAACTAGCCCCCACCCTAGCCAACTTAGTAAAACCTAAAGGTAAACTCTGTTTGTCTGGTTTATTGAGTGCACAGGAAACAGAAATAAGAACAGCCTACTCCGAATGGTTTGATCTTGATCCTATCGCTGAGAAAGACGGCTGGATAAGAGTCACAGGCACTAGAAAAGGTTAACAACAGTTCATCATGCTTAGCGATAGTATCATCACTACATGTCCTAACTGTAAAGCGCAGTTTCGTGTCACTAAAGGACAACTAAAAATTGCCCACGGGCAGGTTAGATGCGGAAACTGCCTACACGTTTTTTCAGCGACCGAGCATGAAGAAAAGAGCTTCCATACGGATGACACAGACGGATCAAGTGAGATACAAAATAGCCTAACTACACCAACCCAAAGCGCTGCCGAAAACAAAGATATTACAAAAAACAAAAAAACAACGGCCCCACAAAAACCCTCAATTTCAGTCTCCTTATCCAGCGAAAAAGACCTAGAACCTCTAGCACAAACGGAACAAACTCCCCCTACCTCCCCGCTAAGAACATTGGAGATAAAAACCGCGGCTGAGCCCACAGCTCCCATTCCAACCTTAACGATTGAACGGGAAGCCCTTGTACTTTCATCCGCTTCAGCAAAAAAAAGAAAGACGAAAAACACTTTCTGGCTTTTAACCTTAATTGCTGCAATCACTGGCATAGCTATACAATACTTCTGGTTCAATCGTGCTGAGCTGTATTGGCATAAACCTTACCAGCCTTTTTATGAGACGTTATGCCAACATTTAGACTGCAATATCCCACAACGATTTGAGCTTGATAAAATTCAAAATCAAAAACTCATCATCCAGCCTCACAAAGAACTAGAAGGCGCGATCAGCATCAACTTATTATTACTGAATAGCGCTTCATTTGAGCAGCCTTATCCAGCTATTGCGTTAACATTCTCTGATTTAAAAGGGAAAACTATTGCTCAAAGAGTATTCCAGCCTAAGGAGTATCTCAATTTCAGCAACAATATAGCCCCCCTTCTACCGGTTAACCAACCCGCTCAAATATCATTAGAATTAATGTCACCTAGTTTACGTGCAATCAATTACAAGGCCGAGCTACTAGCGCCTGAGCAATAAAAAATCAAGCTCAAATTGTACAAAAAATCATCAAAAAATCCTTGGAGACTCTGCTCCTTAGGAGTATGATTATCCGCCTCCCAAATACCTCTTTTAACCGTATCATTCGTGATACGACAGGTGTTTTTTTAACTATTTTTTAAGGCACAGCATGTTTCATATTGGCCCATACACCATTGACAGCCAAGTAATTTTGGCACCAATGGCAGGCGTTACTGACCGGCCCTTCCGCCAGTTATGTAAACGCATGGGTGCAGGCTTAGTTGTGTCAGAAATGGTTACATCAGACACTCGGTTATGGAAGTCACGTAAATCAGCTTATCGCTTAAATCACACCGGTGAAGTAGAGCCTCGCTCTATTCAAATTGCCGGTGGAGATCCTGACATGATGGCTGATGCAGCGATCATGAACGTACAACGAGGCGCTCAAATTATTGATATCAATATGGGCTGCCCTGCGAAAAAAGTCTGTAACAAGGCTGCAGGATCAGCGCTATTGAAAGATGAGCAACTTGTTAGCGATATCCTCAACGCAGTTACCTCTGCCGTTGACATACCTGTAACTCTCAAAATACGTACCGGTTGGGATACAGAAAACAAAAATGCCCTAACTATTGCACGTATTGCTGAAGAAGCAGGTATCCAAGCGCTCGCTGTACATGGCCGTACTCGTAGTTGCGGATATAGAGGTGAAGCAGAATACGACACCATTGCCAGTATTAATGAAGCAGTTTCAATACCTGTCTTTGCTAACGGTGATATCACCTCACCTGAGAAAGCATTGAAAGTACTTCAGCATACTGGCTGCTCCGCAGTAATGATTGGCAGGGCAGCACAAGGTAAGCCTTGGTTGTTCAGAGAGATTGATCATTATTTAAGAACAGGTACAATTCTGCCCCCTCCTAAGCTAGAGGAGATAAGGGACATTTTGTTAGGACACCTGCAAGAGTTGCATGATTTCTACGGTGAATACTTAGGTGTACGCATTGCGCGCAAACACGTAGGTTGGTACCTACAGGACAACGCTAACGGAAGCAGTTTTCGCAAACAATTTAATATCATTGAAACAGCAGCAGATCAGGCCGCCTCTATTGAAGATTATTTCGATAGCGCTTTAAACAATGGCGTAGCCGCCTAATAGATTGGATAATAAGTACTGTGGAATATAAAGAAATTAAGCAACCAACATTCGCGCCAAACTCAACAGAAGCTGCAAATCACACGTTACGCGATAACGTAGAGCAGTCATTAAACAGCTATTTCCGTCAACTTGATGGACAGCCTGTCACCGATGTTTATCAGATGGTACTTTCTGAAATTGAAGCACCTCTTTTTGAAACGGTAATGACATACACTAAAGATAATCAGACTAAAGCATCCCAATTATTGGGACTAAATCGCGGTACGCTTCGTAAAAAACTGAAGCAGTACGGCTTGCTTTAATTCTCCTTTTTTTGACTATTCGGAATCCAGACACAATGGCAGAGAACATCACTTCCGTTCGCCGTGCTTTGATCAGCGTATCTGATAAATCAGGTATTGTTGAATTCGCACAAGCCCTAAGCACTCGCGGCGTTGAGATCCTTTCTACAGGCGGTACCTACAAACTGCTTAAAGAGAATAATATTCCCGCAGTGGAAGTATCCGATTACACCGGCTTCCCCGAGATGATGGATGGCCGTGTAAAAACTCTGCATCCTAAAGTGCATGGCGGCATTCTAGGTCGTCGCGGACAGGATGATGGCATCATGTCCGAACACGGCATCAATCCTATCGACATGGTTGTAGTTAACCTATATCCATTTGCAGCCACCATTGCACGCCCTGATTGCGATCTTCCAATGGCGATTGAAAACATCGACATTGGTGGGCCAACAATGGTTCGCTCCGCTGCGAAAAATCATAAAGATGTTGCCATTGTTGTAAATGCGTCTGACTACGACAACATCGTATCTGAATTAGATAAGCAAAAAGGCCTATCCCACGCAACACGCTTTGATCTTGCAGTAAAAGCTTTCGAGCATACCGCAGGATATGACGGCATGATTGCAAACTACTTAGGTGCAATTGTTGAAAGCGAAGAAGATAAAGCAGCAACCTTCCCTCGCACATTCAATACTCAGTTTATCAAAGCACAGGATATGCGCTATGGAGAAAATCCACACCAGCGCGCGGCTTTTTATGTAGAAGCTGATCCATCAGAAGCCTCCGTTGCTACAGCTCGTCAGCTGCAAGGCAAAGAGCTTTCTTTCAATAACGTTGCAGATACGGACGCAGCACTCGAATGCGTAAAACCGTTTAACGAACCTGCCTGCGTTATTGTTAAACATGCTAACCCATGTGGCGTAGCCGTTGGCAAAGATCTTCTTGATGCATACAACCGTGCCTTCCAAACAGATCCAACCTCTGCCTTTGGCGGCATCATTGCATTTAACCGTGAGCTTGACGCTGCAACAGCCCAAGCCATTGTCGATCGCCAATTTGTAGAAGTAATTATCGCGCCTACAGTAACTCAAGAAGCATCCGATATTGTTGCTACTAAGCCTAATGTCCGTTTACTACAATGTGGCGAGTGGGCAGCAGATCGCGCACATAGCTTCGACTACAAACGCGTTAATGGTGGCTTACTGGTTCAAGACCGTGATTTAGGTCGAGTAGATGCATCTGAACTGAAGGTTGTTACTCAAGTTCAACCTACAGAGCAGGAGATCAGAGATCTACTTTTCTGTTGGGAAGTTGCCAAAGCTGTTAAATCTAATGCGATTGTTTATGCAAAAGATGGACAAACTATTGGCATTGGTGCTGGGCAAATGAGCCGCGTTTACAGTGCTAAAATTGCTGGTATTAAAGCCGCTGATGAAGGTTTAGAAGTAAAAGGTTCCGTTATGGCATCTGACGCTTTCTTCCCATTCCGCGATGGCATTGATTCAGCCGCAGCAGCTGGTATAAAAGCCGTTATCCAACCGGGTGGCTCTATGCGCGACCAGGAAGTGATTGATGCAGCGAACGAACATGGTATGGCAATGGTCTTCACCGGCATGCGCCACTTCCGCCATTAAGTACATTTAGCAATAGGTCTACTTTGCGGGTTGAATCCTAGTCAATTTAAACCTTAAGTAAGCTTATTGCCAAAAACCCCGGTCTGCATAATTCAGACGCGGGGTTTACTGTTTAGGAATTAATGAAAATGAACATACTCATTATTGGCTCTGGTGGCCGCGAACACGCTTTAGCATGGTCTGTGTCACAGGATGCTAATGTAGATAATGTCTTTGTCGCACCGGGCAATGCAGCAACAGCGCAAGAAGCTAAGATGCAAAACGTAGCGCTCGATGTAATGGACCTTGATGGCTTATCTACTTTTGCTAAAGAGAACAATATCGACCTTACTATTGTTGGCCCTGAAGCCCCTCTAGTAGCGGGTATTGTTGATCACTTCCAGAAAGATGGCCTGCGTATATTTGGCCCCACTCAAGGCGCTGCTCAACTGGAAGGTTCTAAAGCGTTCACTAAAGACTTCCTTGCACGCCAAAAGATTCCTACTGCTGAATATGAGAACTTTACAGAGATAGAGCCAGCCCTAGCCTATGTGCGTGAAAAAGGCGCTCCTATCGTTGTAAAAGCAGATGGCTTAGCTGCAGGCAAAGGCGTAATCGTAGCCATGACTCTGCAAGAAGCGGAAGACGCGATCAAAGATATGCTTGCAGGCAATGCCTTTGGCGAAGCAGGTAGCCGAGTTGTTATTGAAGAGTTCCTAGAAGGTGAAGAAGCCTCTTATATCGTTATTGTTGATGGCGACAATGTACTTCCTATGGCAACCAGCCAAGACCACAAACGCGTAGGTAATGGCGACACAGGGCCAAACACAGGTGGTATGGGTGCATACTCCCCAGCCCCCGTTGTAACCCCTGAGATCGATCAGCGCATTATGGATGAAGTGATCATGCCGACTGTAAACGGCATGAAAGCTGAAGGTAATGAGTACACTGGTTTTTTATATGCAGGCCTTATGATTCAAGCAGACGGCACACCAAAAGTTATTGAATATAACTGTCGTTTTGGTGATCCTGAAACGCAACCGATTATGCTACGTTTGAAATCTAGTCTCGTTGATATGTGCAATGCAGCGCTCGACAAAAAGCTAGATCAGACCACAGCAGTGTGGGATGAGCGCAAGTCTGTTGGTGTTGTGATGGCTGCCGGCGGATACCCTGGAGACTATGGCAAAGGTGATGTCATCACCTTCCCTGCTAGCTGCCCAGAAGGGACCAAAGTATTCCATGCAGGTACAAAGTTAGTCGACGACAAGGTTGTTACAGCCGGTGGACGTGTACTTTGTGTTACCGCGCTAGGCGATACAGTAACTGAAGCTCAGCAACGTGCATATGATCTACTTAAAGAGGTCAATTGGGAAGGCGCTTATTTCCGCACCGATATTGCTTACCGTGCGATTGCTCGCGAGACGAATAGCTAAACTGCCTGTCTAATTAATTAAAGCCCCAGTTAATCTGGGGCTTTTTTATTTATTAGTAATAAACCGCTTAAACGCCCGACAGCAAAGATACAGCTAATCGATATAACCCCAGCCAGCATAGGCATCATACTCAACCAGTAACCTAACGACAGCAACCACACCGGCACCCCAGCTAGTAGGAGCGCCATACAAAACCCAACCAATCGCCAACCTACTGGCAGCTTCGCCAAAAAAAGCCCCCAACACAATGTTGCTAATATACCAAGGGTAACTGCCCACACAGATAAGGAGGGCGACAACGTATATCCACGATTTAATGTACTAAAAAGAAAGGCGTGAATTTCTGTGGAAAAAAATGATTTTTGCGGTAAAACCTTTAACTTATTCTCAATGGCTGGAGCACTAATCCCCACAAAAACAGCCTTATTACGCAGCTTATCTTTGGGAACTGAGCCATCAAGTAAAGCCCACAATGGGTAACGCAGTACATGTTGATCAAACGAGGCTAAGCCAAACGGCAACAAAAGCTCATAATCACGGCTCCACAACTTGGAGAAGCCCACATGCAGATAAGGTGTTCTTAAACCAGAAAAGTCATCTGCTTTCACAGGTGCATAAACATGAAGAGAAGCCAGCGCCAAACTAGGCCACCGAGGAAAGCCCATGCCGGCATAAAGATAGCTACGCCGAAGATATTCATCCTCGTCTAAAGAGAGATCGGCATGACCCATCACTGCTTTTGGTAGTTCAGCAGCATTTAAAGGTTTTAATTCTCGGCCATTCTCTGCGATCAAAGGCAATATCACTCGACCGCTCTGCTTGATTGCATCAACCAAACGTTTATCACCTAACTTGTTATCAACATCTTCACCGATAAACGCAACATTATAAGTGATAGATGAGGCTTCAGCTGAAGATAGCCCCTCTATCACCTCCGCATGGATGCCACGATTTAGCGGCCACCCCGAAAAGCGGTCGATACTTTCTTGGTCGATATCAATTAACACAACATCTTTAGGCCTATAGTCCACAGATGCGTAGTACTGATTCAACAAGTCGTAGGCGAATCGATCAAACCAAACAGTCAAAGCTGAAGAGCTTACCAAAACAACAATCGTTAATGGCAGCGTCAGAAAGACTAAAAACCTAACCCCTTGGAGCATTACAAAATCAACAGTAACGTTGCCGCACCAGAAAAGATAAGTGGCCACCAATTCTCTATTGGCTGCTCAACCTGCTGTGGAGCCGTCCATTCACCTGCATAATCATCAGCATCGAATGCCCTAACTCTTATGTAATATGTACCAGGCTGTGGCTTATCTATAGCTAATTCAGCTTTATCAGTGTTTTTATCAACCAGAATATCGTTAAACTCTTGGTCACTTGCAAATTGCAGTTGGTAATATTTAATATCTGGTTCAGTATTCCAACTAAAAAACATCTCATTTTCACTACTTACCGGCGCCTGAAGTTCTGGTTTCGCAGGAACAGGCTTGACGGTAAATTCACCAGCAAAACCGAGTGGGCCCACTTTTCCTTGCGAGGTTACACTCGTTACACGCCAATAATAATCGCCAGGCTCCATAATATTTGCTGTAAAACGAGTATCTGAGATATCACTTTCCTGTAAAGCTAAGGTTTCAAAATGCTCATCCTTAGCTATATCAAGTTGAAAACGATCTGCTAGCTCTGGACGAGACCAAACAAATTCCACTTCACCAGAATAGATAGAATCAGAGGAGCGTGGTGCTTGTCGAACAGGTGGAAATGGTCGTGCATCAATAGTAATTTCCTGCACTGAGGAAAAACCTTGCAGGCCCTCTTCACTAATCGCACGAACCCTAAGCCAATAGCTCTTATCTTGCAGCGATGAAGGTAGCCCCATTTTCGGCTGATCCGAAACAGAATCATAAACAATGGCGGTAAACAGCTTATCAGGTGAGATCTGTCCACGATATTTAGCCGCACCTTTCAATTCACTCCACACCAACTTACCCGGAAGGTAATGAATCGGCGCACTTAAATCAGGCAATTCAGGTGCAGGAAGAAGCTTTGTGGGCTTAGCTGGCGGCATATCCGCTTTTGCTAATGTCCCATAACCTTGATTTACAGTAGTACCACCTAAATTATTTTCAACACCGATTTTACCCTCGACAACTTCAGCCGCTGTACTTGAGCCTTGAGCACGCACTCGATATGTAGTGCCTTTGGTCGTTGCAAAGGCAACAGGGGTATCGATTAAGAACTGGGAACCCGGTACTTTTGCAGGGTTCGCTCTAATTTCTGCCTCACCCTCTTCAAGAAACACTTTAATATCTACAACTTTACGTTTACTGCCGACAACAGTCGCTTGCCTAATCTTTAGTAAGCTGTTTTCAAGAATCAATACCTGTGTGCTGTCATCAAACTCCAACAACACTGACGATTGAGGAGAGGTCTTTATCTGATCGCCCTGCCCTAAGCTTTGGCCTCGAACTAATGGCAAATGAGCTTTAACTGTACCGTCATTCATAACCACTTGTGCTGTGACTGTACCGCTAACATCCAGAATTGTAATATCCGACTGACGTTCTTTAATTAATGAACGCGGTATTTTAAGCACAGTACCCGGTAGCATCTGTCTATCGTTACTAATATTATTCAGACGCTCTATAGTTTTCCATTCTCGCCAATCCGTCAAAAGCTCATGAGCAATACTCCACACAGACTCCCCAGGCTGCATAGGATAATTCCATTCACTCTCTGTTTCTGCCAACACTGTCTGAGAAAACATTAATATGCAGAGCAATGCTAAACTTTGTTTTAATTTCATCACTGAATAACGTCCTGTTTCGCGTATTAAAAGAGATGGAGAATCGAGTTTTAATTAAGCTTCTATTAAGCCTAGTACAAACAACCGCATTAACATTAAAACTCTTTCATAGGCCCTATATATAACTTATCATTTTCCCACTAATTCAACTATCTAGCCAGCATGGAAAAAGCCGTTTTATAATATGACATACCCAATTATATGAGTATAATCATCCCTTAAATCATTACGTGATACGCTTTAATCCATGCAGACATTCGAAATAGATTCTAAAAGAAAACGACTCCGCACAGCGATTAGCGCTATTATTTCCACAGCTATTTTAACGGGCTGTGGTGCTCTTACCCCAAAAGCACCTCAAGAGTCGAACAACGAACAAACAGATTCTGGCTTTTGCTACAACGGTGGACGCACAAACGAATATAGCTGCGACCCTGAAAAAGCAACCGCACAAGCAGACATGCGGACAGCAGATATCGATGAAGAATGGATGAGCGCAAAGCTATCAGAAGTTCGCTCTTGGCTAGCCGAAGAGAAACAAGCCATTCTTAATGGTGAAGCATCTCCAACGGATAAAAAAAGCACCACGCCTCAAGAATACATTACAACAGTCAGCATAAGCACACCTACACCTCAGCAAACCTCTCCTGAGATAGCAAAAATTTTACGTCTCAGCCAACAAGGCCAACATAAAGCGGCACTTACAGCGATTGATAAACTCATTGCTGAAAATCCCAATATGGCTGCAGCAAAGTTGACTAAAGGGATTGTTACCAACCAGATGGGCGACAAAACATCCGCTAAATCCATTTTTACACAGCTGATGGCAGCCTACCCTGATAGACCCGAAGCGTTTAACAATCTCGCGGTGATTTATGCTGAAGAGGGTAACTTTGCCCAAGCAATAGAAACCTTACAACAAGCCTTTCAGACCCACCCAAGCTATGCCCAAGTACATAGCAATCTAAAAGAGCTCTATGCGACATTGGCATCTCAGGCTTACAACAAAGCGCTTGACCTTGGAAGTATCGCCGCTAGCCCTGAACTCACAATGATCGATCGAGTGCCTAGCGATATCTCAGGTAATAGTTCTGATCAGTTACTGCTGGTTAGCAACGCCGCGACCTTAAGTGCACCACTACAACAGCAGGAAGCAAATCCAGCTGAAGTCATACCTACACTGTCGAAAGCTGATGTAACTAAGCAATCTCCTAATGTCGTACAAACCGAAAAAACAACTACTGAAATTGCGGCACTCAGTAACAAAAATCAGCCTCCTGCAAATGAACCAATCATTCACGAGGCAGAACCTGAACCAACAAACCATATAGTAGAAGCACTAGATACAAAACTTGAAAACCAACAAGTTGCTGACCAAGCAGTACCTTCCAAAGCAGTTTCTGCTCCCCTTGCTTCAACAGAGCAAGAGATCACTCAAAGCCTACAGAACTGGGCTCAAGTATGGAGCAATAAAGATTATCAAGGCTACATAAACGCTTATACTCCTATGTACCGTCCAAACGTGAAACTAAGCCACCAGCAGTGGGTTACTCAGCGCCAACAACGTATAACTAAACCTAAATTCATTCGTATAGATGTCAGTAATATTCAGGTTAAGATTCTTGGACAGGACTTGGCCGAAGTTTACTTTGAGCAACGCTATGAATCCGACACTTATAAAGATGCGGTCAAAAAGCGGGTAATGATGGTTAATTCCAACGGACAGTGGAAGATCAGCCTCGAAAGAAGCCTAGGTTTAATCCAGTAAAACTTATTAATGAGTATGAATAAAAAAACGTCCTTTACTGGACGTTTTTTATTGGTCACAAGCTCACAAATATTACAACTCAGATCCCGGTCGCTTTAATACGACGGTACCATCCGTTGCTTCTGACGCAATTCTCCAGCCCTCTGTCGTTAACTCCAACTCTAAACGCTTTGTAGTCTCATCAGCATAGCCCGGCTTTTCAAAACGCTGATAGAATTCAATACGATACCAATGGGTATTTAAACGTGTAAAGGTTGGTGTTCCTAGTTCAAGCTTTATCCATTCTGGCGACAATAATCGTTCTTTCCTAAACCGCCTCCACTCCTCTACTGGCATATCTACGCCATACAGAGAAGCATCTTGAATATAACTCCCTATATACGCATCCCAGTTTTGAGATTGCCAAGCTTGATGCCAAATCTCGAACACTTTCCTTACTTCATCTTCATTATTAAGCGCAGCAACTGAGGTCACTTGCTGTTTGGATGTAGCACCCTCTAACAAAGAATGATTCAACACCTTTCCTGGAGTGGCAGAGATGACCTTCAGAACATCTCGACCATCAGGGCCCCCTCTATGGTTTGGGGGCAAATCGGCATTATTAGCAACCATATATCTCTGAGTTAGCTCACTCTTGTCGCGCTGCAAACTACTTTTTGCCTCTTCTACGACTACGCTCAAATCGGCAACAAGAGCCGGATTTAACATCATTGGGCTCTGAGCGACTGAGCCAGCATGGTCAATATTTTGAGGAGCTCGTGTCGACTCTGAAATAACAGCCTCATTATTTAACTCAATCGGCGGTGTTATCGGCTCTGGAACTTGCTCTACTACCTCACTCTTAGCAACTTCTGCATCATCCAGAAGTTCGACCGTTAAAGGCACCATTGAGTCTTTAACAACCTCATCAATAGTCGCTGAAACTTTATCCTCTGGAGCCAGGTCAATAAAACCACTATACCAACGCCAAAGACCCAGCCCGATTACAGCGACAAACCCAACCCAGAGTATATTCTTAGCAAAAGAGGCGGAAGGCCTGTTGGCATTAAAACCATCTTGATAGAAGCCATCCAGCTTAGCCGCTAGGGAGGGATTAACCTTCAAAGCCGATACAAGCGCGGGCGTGCTCACTAACAAAACAACAACAGCGGTGCCCTGCTCGTCACATATCGAAGGCAAACTCAAAAGATAAGTTAACGCCTGCACATCAACACTTTCGCAATTAATTGTGATTAACAGCTTACGACCCATGGAGAGGCGTTTTTTTAAGGCTTGAAGAATTAAGGAAGCACTTTGTTCAACGGAAAGGTAGCTGGCCAACGCCGCCTGTAAACTAAGGAGTTCTAGCTTGCCTTCACATTGGAAGTGATCTGGATAATGTTGCTGAGTTTGTGCTAAAAGCTTATTTATCCAAATCTCAGAGCCCTCAATACGAACAACCTGATGCTGATCTATATTTTGAAGTAATAGCTCAGAAGCGTTCATATATTATAGCGCCCAACTCACTTAGCATGGATTAAGGCTTACCTACAGAAGGTAAACCTTCATAAGCAATTCGCCAGCGATCGTTCTCAAACGTCCAATATTGACGTTTAATAGACTTCCCTTGAAGGTTGCTACTTTTATAATCTTGGCGGAAAGTAGCCACAACGAGATCTGGATTGTCGGGATAACGGTAGAGACTTAGGTTATCAACATTAACATCTATGAATTCTTTACTGCTATTTACGCGCTTTTTATAACTAGAGAACTGTTTCAGATCTCTTTTCCCGTCATGATAGTTTGTCGCATAATTCTGAATATAGCGCGAATGATCAAGGCTTTCCCAATCAGCAGCCCAACGTTCAATTAAACTATTAAAACGTTTACTTTGCGCTAACCAATCCTGCTTTTTAATCCAACGAATGTTATGCCCCACCAAGACAGGGGTATCTTTAAAATCGATCTTTTGGTCAAGTTCGATGAAATCTGGATTCGTAAGGGAGATACAACCTTCACTGGCTTTAGGTGGGCGGCTGTAAGTTTCAACCGGAGATCCATGTAACCATATACCATTACCTGTTCTCCCTAAGCGCTCATCCCACACATTAGGGTAATTGAGTGGCAATGCGCCAGATCCATAACGTGAAGGTAAATTCTTATCCTCTAAACGCCCTGTAATAAAATAAACGCCTAGCGGTGTTTTTAAATCCCCTCTTTTCTCTTTGCCAACCCCACCTCGTCCGTAGGAAGCATAGAAATCTTTAACTAAAACAGGAATACCATCATGATTTTCAAACAGAAATAACCGTGAGAGTCGCGTATCTACAACGACTGCATATTTCTGATTTTCTGACATTTTCAACATATCAGCCGGTAGCATATCAATGGATGGCTTTTCCATCTCCATCAATAAGCGCACTTTAGCTTCAGAAATTAATCCATCAATTTTCTGTTTATCACTATGGCTGCCAGAACTACTTAAAGGCGCTCCTTGTGCTTGAGCAGATAAAATATCTGCATAGACAAGCTGAGCAAGGCGAAAGTCCGGGCGGCGTTCAGTCAACTGTTTCAGGTCAGTTAATGCCGAATCTAACTCATGACTACTCAGGTTCTTTAAACCACTTAATAAAAGCTCTTCATTACCATCAGATAAACCATAAGGACCTTGAGATAACTCATCCGCTGCGGCATTCCCAAATGAAGAAAGTATTCCCCAAGCAATTACAGAACCGATCAAACCTTTTGTCATTTACCCAAACAACCCCAACGTAATTTAAGCTCTGATTATAACGATATTCAGTGTTAATGGGACTTAATTTATCTAGATAAACGGCTAAATTCGAAGAAAACTCTGCCATAACGTCATTTTATCGTACCTAAATCAACACTTTCTAAAACACCCCGCCCCATTAGGCGTGTAATCACTTATTTAAAACAAAGCTTTCAACCAATCAAAGCATACTTTTAGTGGCCACTAACTAAAACAGGTCAACCTCCCTTAAAACGATCAACCCTGTTGTTTAAACTCAATTAATCTCGCTATACTGCTAAAAAAGCTTTATTGAGAGAGAATTATGGACTGCCTTTTTTGTAAAATTATCAATAAAGAGATACCTGCACAGATCGTTTATGAAGATGAGCATGTAATTGCTTTTAATGATATTAATCCCCAAGCACCAACCCATTTACTGATTATTCCTCGCATACACATATCAACACTCAATGATATTAGCGAAGAACAAACACCTCTCATCGGTCACATGATAAAAAGTGCGGCTACTATTGCTAAACAGATGGGTTTTGAGGAAGACGGCTACCGCACGGTTTTTAATTGCAATGAAGATGGTGGACAAACAGTTTACCACATCCACCTACATCTGCTCGGTGGTAAAGCTATGGGTTGGCCCCCTTATCAAGATAAATTGAAAACAGCGATAGAACAGTAAACAGCCGACTGAATAACCTTGAGGCACTCTGTAATTGGAAGTCGTATCCAAAAGGAATATAATTGCAGCTAACTTATACATATAGAATGTAATCGAGATTAGCCTTAATCATGCTACAGGAAAATCAGCTTCACGCTGAGAGTAACCACGGATCAGAGAATAGTGAACAACCTTTAATAACCCCTTATCGACATAGGGGTTATAAAAAGGCACTTTATGCTTTGCGTGATGCTCTCGATAATCACAGCGCAGTCATCCTCAAAGGGGTGGAAGGCACAGGTAAAACCACACTTGTATCTGAGCTGATTAGTGATTATCAACACAAAGGGGTTCCTGTCGTACGGTTCGATACGGCACTGACTAAACCTTCACAGTTTTATTCGAAACTAGCCGAATGTCTCAAGGTACCCAAACAAAAAAAAGATCTGATTCAAGCACTGCGTGATACTAAAGATGCGGGTCAATATTGCTTAGTCGTTATTGATCAAGAAGCTATAGATTCATCGGCAACTGTCGCTGACGCGCTTAAACAGCTTTGCTTAACATCAGAAACAACGGCTGGTGCAATTAAACTCATCGTTGTTCGCAAAGACTATTTAGTTATCCACACAGGTAAAACACCTGAGGCTGATTTTCATAATTGGATTAAAACTGAAGTCACTCTTAATCCTCTACAAATAGACGATATCGAAGGCTATATATATTACCTGTGCGCTATAAAAGGCCTACCCCCTACACCTTATGAAATAGGCACAGATTTCTCAATGATAGAACAAACAGAGGGGCGGATCAGCCGTCTAAAAGCCCTTTTGTTACCTTTGATTCACAAAGATGTGATTACCCGTAAAGACTTTGCAAACAATGAACATAACAGCAAGCCTTTGCATACCAATCATTCAGGTATTTTTGCCTTAGCTTTTGTCGCCATACTGGCCTTAGGCGTCGGCATAAATCACTTTTTATTTACAGATGAACCTCAGCCATCTTCAGAACTCCCAGCAGTGGCGGTCTTTGCTGAATCAGAACCCACAGCTTCAGGAACCCAGCAGGCAGCGAATTTCAGTGTAACGCCGCCAAGTGTTGCCAAAGATAAATCGCAAAGCACGGTTAAGACTACGGATCTTAAAACCACTGATTTAACAAACCAAGACACCAGCCTATCGACGGCTAGCGCTAATGATAACGCAGCTAACAAATCTGAGAACCCTCTAGCGACCAACGCTTCACCCGACCTATTTCAAACTGAAGTAAAAATGAAACTACTACAGTTAGAGACTGAATTAACCGAGGCTAAGATAGAAAACAATCGCCTACAACTAGCATTGATTGAGGCGCAAAAAGAGCAAGACGCTAAAATAAAACACGCGCTAGATACGAAAAAGAAAGAGGGTCTTAACTCCGCTGTAGAAACAAAACCGGCATTCAGTAACTCAGACAGCTCCTCAAAAGAAAGCCTTGCAGCGAATCAGGCTGAAGCGCTACCAGCGATTGCTGAAACCTCAGCACAACTAACTTCAGAACCTCTAAGCGTAGATCAAGCCAGCGTTACTACAGCGTCACAAGGTGATACAACTCAAGAAGTCTCTGCTACAGACAAGGTTGTAAGCACAGATAACAACACAACCCTTACTGTTGCGGCCCCGCAGAAAGAAAAACAGCCATTAGATCAAGCGACAGAGCTTATTAATCGTTGGCAGAATGCTTGGCAAACTCAAAACCATGAAGATTATATTTTCACTTACACATCCGTCTTTAATGGCCCATACAAAACCCATCAACGCTGGTTACAGAAAAGACACACCGCTTTAACAACACCGGAATGGATTAAGTTAGAACGAACTGAGTTCTCAAATATCCAGCTGTCTGATTCGATGGTAACGGTTGATTTTTGGATCAACTATGAAGCAGCCAACGGCTATAAAGATAAAACCCTTAAACGCCTCACCATAGAGAATATCGAGGGTGAGTGGCTTATTAGCAAGGAACAAAATTTAGAAGTGCAACCACTGCTTTAACAGTACTTGTCTTGCAGATACTTTGAATTTAAAGGATGTACAACTATTACTTAGGTAATGGTTGTACTCTGTTTTTTTACTGATTATCTAACAAGGGTATAAAGGAAACTCTGCAGCATACTTATCTATCCACTCCTCTGCGGCCCCCTCTGAACTCAGCTGACGTCCCTCTTCATCAAGCACCTTTTGGCGATACTCCTCTATATGGCAAACTTGCTCAACCATCCTTACCGAATAAGCCGTAGCAAAATCAGAAAAGCCTATACCTACTAGGTACCCAGCACCATCTCCTTTACACCAAAGAACATGACCAATCGTTTTAAATGAAGGATCATTTAACCAAATTTCAACCTCAACAGCTTGCCCTGCACTCATTGCTTCAGATGATTCACATGAAAGCCCACCCACACTAATATCGTTCGTTTGAACACAGCGCGGAGCGTAACCCGATAAGCGTTCTGAGTTATAGTTAGGTATGGAAAGTTGAATCGGTATTCCCGTAGGATGTCTTATAAAACGGCGGGGCATAACTCTCCTCCTTTGCCTTTAATACATCTCAGTGTAGACCTAATATAAAAAAAGAGAGCATAAATGCTCTCTTTTTAGTTTCAAAACATGCTGACCAACGAGTATTAGCCTTTGCTCAATAGATCTCGCAAGTCAATAATTGACGCATTCGCTCGAGAAATATAATTAGCCATTACCAATGAGTGATTTGCAAAAAGACCAAATCCCCCACCATTTAAGATCATTGGGCTCCATACGGTATCTTGAGTAGCCTCAAGCTCTCGTATAATTTGACGTAGACTTACCCGGGCATTTTTCTTTGCCAGCACCGGCCCAAAATCATGCTCGATCGCTTTCATAATATGTAATAAAGCCCATGCAGATCCCCGTGCTTCAAAGAAGACATCATCGATCTCTAGCCATGCGGTTTTTATTTCGGTCTCGCTCGCGACTACCGTGGACTGTTCAGCCTCAGCATCCCCCGCTAAATCCGTATTCAAACGCTTCTGACCTACACTGGCACTCAAGCGTTGAGACAAACTTCCCAAACGCGTTTGTACATCACCCAGCCAGTTATTAAGATTATCTGCTCGGGCAAAAAACTGAGCTTCAGTTTCCTCTGTACTTGCCAAAGCAAGTTGATAACTTAACAAGGCGTCTAAACCCTCTTTATATTGCGATTCAGACGAAGGGATCAGCCAGCTATTAGCATCAAAGTTGAGTTGCGGCTCAGCTACTGTCAGTGCTAAATACTCTACAGATTGAGATTGAGAACGACTAAAATCTTTCCGCATCGCTCTAGCTAAATCACGGGATTGTACTAATACGCCGTACTCCCAGTTACTAATATTATCTAACCACACACCTGGAGGCGCTATATCATTACTAATATATCCACCCGGCTTATGTAGCAATGTATCAACCAAACGCTGTAGGGTAAAAACCGTAGTGTACCCAGTGGTAATCTCTAGACCTCGCTCATCAGCATCAATCTCCGCTTCAGATATAGGATCAAACGCACTTGGGGTAATACTCCAATAAACGCCTAAAGGTATAGAAACAACAATCGTCAACAAAATCGCTGCAAAGAATGCGCGACTTATTTTACCGCCCGGCATGTTATCCCAAAAATCCAAAAACCAATCAATCAATAATCCCATGAAAGTTCCTCAACCCATAAAGCGGCTATTACAATCTGACAACCTGATCAAACTCGCTATAACGCACATATTTTGCGTTTTAACGTACAAGAAAGCTCTATTCTAACAGCCCATAACTTTAGATGCGCACATTAAGTTCTTGCCTTAACAAAGATATATCAACATAACCTAATAAAAAATCTTTCCACACTAAATATTACCTATTCTTTATCACTACTACCTATAAAACTAAATAAAATAGGCCCTACAAAACACAGATCAAGTACCATAAATCATAAGAGGAGCCATAAAAACGTCGCAATGTAACCCTAGCTATAGAGATTTAGCATCTGCGATTATTGCCACCCTAAGCACTCCACAGATAAACCTTCTAAATCGTTTAATAAAAAGTCTTAATGGTGGAACTAACAGCCACGGAAAACCCTTTGCAGCATGCCTAATTATCCGTAAAAAAGGAGGCGAAAATAGCGTTAAATTGGATACAACCTTGCAGAATAGATCTGTACAAAACAAGTACATATTATTTTAAATTCACCCCAAAATTAAGTCTTAAGCAAGATATCAAGTAATAATAAAACCTCCTTCTAAGTTTTAAATATTAATATTTTCAAACTCTTAACTAAAAATGACATACATCATTAGAAAAAATGTTGCAGTGCGTCATAATTAAGCAATAGACTAAAGATATTCTTTTGTTAATACGTCGCTTTAGAATAAGTATTGGCATGTTACTTTTTGATAAAAAATCCCGAGGTCTCAATGGTTATTCAAGAAAAACCGCCACTGCATGATCAGTTAGAGTTTTTTATAAAACAAGCTGAAAAAGCACGCCCAATTCGCACGGTTGTTGCTCATCCTGTTGACAGTAACAGCCTTATCGGTGCTGTTGAGGCCGCGGAACATAATTTAATTATCCCGACATTAGTTGGCCCAGAAGATAAAATTAGGGCTGTTGCGGAAGAACAGAATCTAAACATAAACGATTTTGAGCTGATTAACACAGAACATAGCCATGCCTCCGCTGAGATCGCTTGCGAGCTAGTAAAGCGTGGTGAATCTGAAGCCTTAATGAAAGGCCACTTAGGTACATCAGAGCTATTACGTGCCGTAGTACATAAGATTAAAGGGATTCGCACTGAACGACGTTTAAGCCATGTCTTTGTCTTTGATATTCCCAACTACCACAAGCCACTCATTATTACTGATGCTGCCATCAATATAGTTCCAGACCTCTATTGCAAAGCAGACATCACTCAAAACGCTATCGATTTCTGCCATGCTTTAGGTGTTGATATACCTAAAGTAGCCATTTTGTCAGCGGTAGAAAAAGTTAAACCTAATATTCAAAGCACGATTGATGCTGCAGCACTTTGTAAAATGTCTGATCGTGGACAGATTACAGGTGGCTTACTCGATGGTCCTCTTGCCTTTGACAATGCAATTTCACGGCAAGCCGCCATTGATAAACATATAGTATCGGAAGTTTCTGGCGATGCAGATATTCTTCTAGCTCCCGACTTAGAAGCGGCCAACATGATAGCTAAACAATTGATTTATCTAGCCAATGCAAAATCAGCTGGTATAGCTTTAGGGGCAAAAGTACCGATCATTCTGACTAGCAGAGCAGATAAAACATTGGCACGTTTAGCTTCTTGCGCCCTTGCGTCCCATATGGTTCACCACAAGAATTCATAATTATGCAGACTATTTTGACCGTTAATGGCGGCTCCTCAAGCCTGAAATGCGCCCTATTTGAATTAAGAAACGGTGCACTTACATTATTGTATGGCTTTAAGTTAGGGAATATTTTAAATACCCCACGATTTAAAGTTAAAGATGCCAGCGGCGCGACACTTGAGCAAAGCACGCCTGATTACCAATCAGTACCTAAGGAAGAGCGCCACCAGGCGTGTTTACAAACTATTTTAAACTGGCTAAGCCAGCATCTACCTGAGAGTAGCCTAGTTGCCATAGGTCATCGGGTTGTACATGGTGGAGAGATATTTAGTGAACCTTGTATAGTGACCAGCGAAGTTAAGGCTCAGTTAGAGAAATTTATCCCTCTAGCCCCTTTGCATCAGCCCTACAATCTTCGCTTAATCGAAGCCTGTCAGGCACTCGAGCCCACACTACCTCAAATTGCCTGCTTCGATACAATGTTTCACAGCAAGCAAAGCAACTTAGAAAAAAACTACGCCCTGCCTCGACAATACACAGACGAAGGCGTTCGGCGTTATGGCTTTCATGGTTTATCTTACGAATTTATTCAGCGCCAACTCACTCAACTACAAAGTCCATCACTGAATACAGTTGTCTGTCATTTAGGTGCAGGGGCCAGTATGTGCGCTATTAAAAATGGCGTATCAATCGCCTCATCTATGGGCTTTACCGCTGTTGATGGCTTACCTATGGGTAGTCGTTGCGGAAATATAGATCCCGGCGTTCTACTTTACCTCCAACGCCAACATCAGATGGATGCCGACCAATTAGAAACACTGATCTACAAGCAAAGTGGCTGGTTGGGTGTCTCAGGAATCAGCTCAGATATGCTCGAACTTCATCGTGCAGAGCAACCTGAAGCCGAAGAAGCCATCGAGATGTTTTGCTATCGCGCAGCCTTAGAAATTGGACGTTTGTCTGCCGCATTAGAAGGGTTAGGGCAAATTGTATTCACCGGCGGTGTTGGTGAAAACGATGCTGATGTGCGCCAAAGAATATTAAATCGCTGTCGCTGGTTGGGCATAACTTACTCCGAAGATGCCAACCAAAATAATGAAAATATCATTAGCTTAAATGATTCAGCTGTAACTGTACGCGTTATAGCCACGAATGAAGAAGCTATGATTGCGACTCATGTTTTAGAAATCACAAAAGCCCATAGCTAACGAAGAATAATACCTAACGCAGTAAAACGATAAGGCGGCACTGTTTAATTTTCAGCAATGTCGCCTCCTCTCTTTCCGCTCATAGAATAATACTTTTGGCTAATAACCACCCATAAAAATAGAAGCTTTGGGTCAAAATCCATCCATTTATCACGCCCTCTATCGTGCATAACCTCCTGAAAACTCCGCTTTACCAACATCCGGTCGTAATAGACCTCATGGCATCCATATTGCTTTTGAGAAATGAAAAATATAAAAAATATTACCAGAGAGCTTATTATGAAAATGACTATTGGACTCAAGATAGGTGGATGCTTTTTGCTCACCCTCGTGGTTCTAATCATCAGTAACCTTTACGCTTTAAACGGTGTTAGCAGTATTCGCAATGCACTCGAACAGATTTCAGGTGAAGCATGGCAAAGTGCTGATAGTTCCTCTTCTCTTAGACTTCATATTAACCAAAGTAGCCAACAGCTTATTAATGCACTTGTCTATCAAGAACCGCTAAGCGAAACGACTCAAAACACCATTGAAAAACATCTTAGCGCAACTGAAACCGCCCTTTCACAGCTAAATAAAAGTAAATACCAAGCAGAGAGCCAAGCACTTAATGCATTGGTTGAGCAATTAAAGTCGATAAAACACAAGGTTCTTGAGCAACACTCCGCTTATGTTGCGGCGATAGAACACAGTAATAGCGAAACACAAAACTTCAATAAATTCATGCAACGACTAGGTTTCTATGGCAACTATCAAATCTCCTCATTAGAAGATGCCTTTCAACGTAACCAAGTAACATCATGGAGTGGCGATATCGAAGAAAAGTGGGAGTTTGTTATTGCAACCTATCGCGCACGTATTGCCTTAGGCGAATCAGTAGTGGCCCTGCAAAAACAACTACAATCATCTACCCCCTCAAAAGAAAAAGAATCTGTAATCGACGCATTAAACAACCTAAGCGATTCACTTTCTGAAATAAGCCATTCTCCCTTAGCCACCAGCACTATTAATAGCGGTAACTGGAAAGGAACCTCCTATTCAGAAGCCATAGAAAAAACACTTCAATTACACAAAACCGCAACAATCCAAGTTCAAACCAGCCAAGAACAATTTCTTAACACACGCGATCAACTTTTGCAGATCACCCTCGCACTTAGCGCCCATACTGCAAGTTTGAATAACAAAATTTCAACAGAGGTTTCACAACAAACGCTAACAACTGTTGACGATGCAAATAGCTTAAACGCATCGATGATTGCGAGCCTCCCAATAGGCATAATACTTACACTCATCGCCATCTGGTTAAGTTATAGAATGGTCATCAAGCCGGTAATAGAAGCCAGTACACAGATGGCAGAGATCGCTTGTGGAGAAGCCGACTTAAGCGTCCGCTTACCCGAAAAAGGAAATGATGAGATCTCCGATTTAGCTGCTAACTTTAACCGTTTTGTTACCCGCATAGCCGAAACGATTCAAAGCGTATCAAAAAGTGCAGCCGATCTCGCCCAAACCTCAGAGACACTTAAATCAAATTCCACACTGACATTAAAAGCCGTTGAAACACAAAATATCGAATGTGATCACGCAGTCACCGCAATGGAAGAGATCAACAGTACAGTTAACGACATCGCAAACAATGCTAGTGAAGCCGCCGAATGTAGTGAGGACGCTAAACAAAGCGCCAATCAAAGCTGTAATATTGTTGAAGAAAATCGACAAGCGACAGAGAACCTTTCTCGGGAAATTCTCGCCGCAACCCAAGTGATCTCAAACCTTGCAGAAGAAAGTAATAAAGTTAGTAGCATTATCAGTGTTATTGAAGGGATTGCCGAACAAACAAACCTCCTCGCGCTGAATGCTGCGATAGAAGCTGCACGCGCTGGCGATCATGGGCGTGGTTTTTCAGTGGTTGCCGATGAAGTACGTGCACTATCACACAGTACACAGCAAGCGACGGAAGAAATCAGATCGCTCCTCGATACTTTACAACTTAAAGCTGAGAAAGCAGTGTCCGTGATGGAGTCAGGTCAGACGCTCGCCCTTAACAATGTTGATCTGTCCACCAATGTACAAACTCTTATTAAAACAGTTTCAGCAGAGATCGATAGAATCAATCAACTCAACTTGCTTATCGCTACAGCAACCGAAGAGCAAGCTCAGGTCACATCCCTAACAAAAGATAGTTTAGAGCGGATTAATAAGGCTAGCGGAGAAACCGCTAACAACGCTCGGAGCAATAGCCATGCAAGCAGCCATTTAGAGGGTCAAGCAGAGAAGCTTGGTGAGATTCTCTCTCAATTTAAGTTTTAACATTCGTTAGCCCTGTGGTTTAAAAAGTAAACCACGGGGCCCACCAGCGAATATGCAGATTGTAATTAACCCACAAGGGTATCAATTATAAAGGCCTGTAAATGCTATCAAGTCCCTTTAACTAGGGCTAAACGCGCATACTCAACAAAGCCTTAACGCTTAGCCTTACGTGGCGCTTTTTTCTTAACAGCGCCGTCTTTCTTCTTTTTCTTACTGCTGGCCGCTTTACCTGAGGCTTTGAGTTTTTTCGGGCCTTTATAATTACCCACTAAACCTTCTATCAATTTACGTCTAAAACGGGTTTTTAAATAACGCTCGATAGAGGACATTAGGTTCCACTCGGTCGCATCGACTAACGAAACCGCCTCACCCTCTGCGCCTGCACGGCCTGTTCGGCCAATACGGTGTAGATAAACATCACCTTTACGCGGCATCTCAAAGTTAATCACCAGATCAACATCCTCAACATCTAACCCACGGGATGCAAGATCGGTTGTTACCAATACGGTTGTCGTTCCTTTACGAAATCCTTCGATGGTGGCAAAACGTCCCTTTTGCTGTACATCGCCATGTAAAAGCGCCGCTTTTAATTTATGGTAACGGAGAAAACCATCTAAACGACGTGCTTGGGTTTTACTGTTACTAAACACAATCGCTTTAGTGTATTCCTCATTTTTTAGCAGTGCGCACAGCTGTTTATCTTTATGCGCTACATCGTCAGAGAGAATAAGATACTGCTTAATCCCCTCTGCCGCTTCACGCTTTTGGCCCACTTGCACCCATTCCGGCGCATCTAATATCTCATTAGCCAATGAACGTATAGCCGTTGGCAGCGTAGCCGAGATCAGCAAGGTTTGGCGAGCATCAGGGCAAACGGACAGAATCTGTTGCAAACTCTCCTTAAACCCTGTTTCCAACATACGATCCGCTTCATCTAACACAAGAAAATCTAAGCTATCAAACTCAATAGATTGATTTTCGATATGAGGCAGTAAACGGCCTGGGGTTGCGATCACTAAATCCGCTGACGCTAAACGCTTTTCTTGTACTTTAAAGTCCTCACCCCCAACCACAGAAACCGCAGAAAGCTCTGTGTTCTGCGATAATTTACTAAACTGCTGGAGTATCTGATCCGCCAACTCCCGTACTGGAACTAAAACTAACGCACGTGGCTGTTTAGCCGGTGACTGCTGCCCCACCATGCTCTGGATTAACGGAATCAGAAACGCCGCCGTTTTACCGCTACCGGTTGGCGCACTCACCAGTAAGTCTTGCCCTTCCAATAATAAAGGTACGGCCCGCTGCTGCACCTCAGTGGCTTCAAGGTAGCCCGCCGCTTTCAAATTATTCTCAAGTTCAGGATGCAATGCGATATCGGTAAACATGGGTGTACTCATTAACAAGAAAAGCGATGAGCTGGATAGCAAAACCCAACCTCACCGCCTTAAAAAAACGATGCACGTCGATATTAACGTACAAAAAAGTAGTCACGCGGAAAGACCGCTAAAAAGAGATAAATATTACAAATCAAACCACTACAAAGAAACGGGTATAGTTTGATCGCTTATATAAAAGATCATTACCCATTTTAACAGAATAAATCCTTTTCACATGACTTCTGTGTGATTGGGGATTGAGGTACGTGTTTGTACTACCTAACCACGATCAATTCTGATCAGTCTGTAAGGTAAATTGCATACCGACGGTAATCCCCCCGAAAATTACCGACCTTATTCGATGCATTCACTGTATTTAGCTAGACAGAAGGGCTCGAACGAAAAAGTCGTCGCTGTGCCTGGCCTTGTTAACTATTTGGCCTTGCCTCGGTAAATGTACTCTCACCGACAATCCAAGTTTTAATAATCTCATACCCATGCTTTTTTAGAAGCCGCTCAATAGCCGCCTTATCAAGGATTCCATAATATGACGAACCTTTCGATCCAGAATATAGATATCCATGTAACATTCTCTCTCCGGATTCATATTTTTTAAAATAAGAACTTCTATGCTGATTTACAAAAGTGGCAAAGCCATCCTTTTTGAGAAGACTACTTATATGTGCCATAACTTCAGATATCGTCTTTTTACAAGGAATTGCCGACAGAACATTAGTACATGTAATCACATCATATTTAGATCTATGTTTTTCTAGATTCTCATAGGGGATTGTTTTACATCCACTGTAGTTCGACTTAACGTACTGCTTTACTGTAGTTCGTTCTCCGCGTATAACCTGCTCTCTATTTAGCTGAATATCAGAATCTACAAATGTAACTTTCGATGCAACCGAGACTAGAGTGTCAGAATATCTAAGCTTCCCACACCCAAAGTCTAGTATCAAAGGTGCATTCGAGAGAGTTCCAATATAGTCATTTACTGCTGAAGATTTCTGACTGCTAGGTTTAGCGGCGTTTTCACTCCTAATCTCTACTCCTTTGATTTTGTAACGCATATTCATCCCTAGTTTTTAAAAAACGACCGTATAGACTGGCTAGGTATTTGGTCTGATTGATCTTTCGATTTATTAGTGACTACGAAGAACCAATGCACTACAGCAATCAAGAACACTAACCCCAAATAAATAAAGAGACCTTTATCAGGAATGGATCGATTGACGACCCACAAGGCAATAACTGTTATGAGGACTACCAGTAAGTGCTCGAAAATAACCCAAAACTGTAACGCATAGCGCCAAAAAATATGGACATAGTGTTGGTCGATATTTTGTACTTCTGGATAGTAAAGGCCGTTCATTATTTCCCTAACTCGGGTCCGATTAAGCTCCTGTTCTAATCCAGTCCTTTTCAACATAGGAGCAACTATAGAAACTCTATCCCATAAGTATCGCAATTGAATAATTTTGGACAATTTATTATGCACTTCAAAAAAACTGCTACAGAACCATGCTATGCCAGCACCAATCAAAGGTATAGCGCCAAACGAAAACAGCCACTCTATCAACTCCTTGTGGTCTTTGACTGGAGGTGCTAACGAGCTATCAATTTCAACTTTTGGAACCAGCTCGAAGAAACGTAATGCGACAAGAAAAACTAGAGTACAAAGAAACGTCCTCTTCCCCAGCTTTGAAAGCATTTGATTATAGTTTTTTGGTGATGGCATATTTTTCTGTGTCCAAGAGCGGGCCTGTAGTATCCGCTTGTATAGTTAACGCTTCGCATAAACAGCGGAGCAAGTTGGACGCTTTTTTGCGCCGTTTGTTTTGCAAAAAACCGGCCTGCTTGCGGAGTCAGGTTTGATGCGTTTGTTATACGTGTTTACGCTACTAGCTGTCTTTAATATTTTTAAGTTTAGACTTTGGTCGCCACAATACTGGCTTTTTAACTATCTTAGGCTTACGCCTTTTAAACAGAGATACTACTAACTCAGCAATCCATAATATGAGCCAAAATATTAATTCGAAGAAGAAAATAACTAATACAGCAACAAGATCAATTAATGTCAGAGTCTCTCCAGCCGCTACAAAAAAGCCAGCAATGAATTCAACTAATACAGAAATTAAAGCAATAAAACCTTCTACTATTGCTGCAACTATTGAGAACAATCCCTCGAGCACGATATTTTCCTAGAACGTATAACATTTGTATATACAGGGGTCCATGTATCTACCCACATCGCTATTAATTAAAAACAGATGTAATTATTTGAAAAGGAAGGAGAAACTAAAGAATTCGATCGTACTCTTCCGTGACAAAACAAGCATGCGTATTAACAATTGATATGCATAGCCCATACAAAAAGGCTACGTTTATCTACCCATGCCAGACATCCATCTATCTGATTTATAAATATTTTTAACCTAGCCTAGATAGGAATACAAGCATCCTTTGGAATAACAAGCTCAGAAAAGAGCAAACTTAAGGGGTATGCATCCTTGTGAAAAGTAACCGTAGAACAACTGATCTTAATAAATCTACGCTGGCCTTATTTACCCCAATTTCGCTCAGGGGCTGAGCTCCTACACTAAGATCATCCCTATAGGCGGCCAACCTTTGGCCGAATGCTAGTGTTTAGATGTGTCTGTCCCTGCTGACTATTTTTTCACTCTTTCATCTGTTCTTGAATAATATCAGTAGACTGCTTTGCTAACTCAACAAAAGCCTCAGCTGTTGGCGTAAGGCCTTTTTCTCGGTAATGAATTTGCGTCAATATCTCTGTTTGATCTTTTTCTATTCTGATAAAAGAACAGCCCTTAGTATAAAGTTTAGCCACACAATAAGGCGCAATAGCGATACCTAATCCAGCCGCCACCATCGTCAATAAGGTTTGCATATGCTTGGGTTGAGCGGACAAATTAGGCGAAAAACCATTGTCCTGACATAAATGGATAATGGTATCAAACAAGCCTATGGCTTCTTCTCGATGAAAGAGAATAATATTTTCGGCTTGAAGGTCGCTTAACTTTACTCGATGACTCCCTGCCATTGCATGGTCTTCAGGCACAACAACGCATAAATGATCTTGATATAAAAGGTGACTGGCTAATCCATCACCACCATCTACCGGCAAAGGACGCGATACACCAATGTCGATCTCATCATGCTTAAAAGCAGTCAGTTGCTCAGACACTGTCATTTCACACAAACTGATATCGACATGGGGAAAGCGCGAATAAAATTGCTTAACTAAGTAGGGAATAAACGTCAGGCAAGCCGACGGTAAATAACCCACCCTTAACTGCCCTAATTCCCCCTTTGCCGCTTTTTTCGCTCGACTCTTAGCGTCTTCAAATTGCTTCAACAAGCTTTTTGCATCGCTCAAGAGTTGAAGGCCCGCTGCTGTTATTTTCACATCACGGGTATTGCGGATGAACAAGCGTGTACCCAATTCACCCTCGAGCGCCGCGATATGGCGACTTATGGCAGGCTGCACCGTATGTAACTCTCTAGCTGCCGCCGAGAAGCTTTTTAATGAAGCAACCGCCACAAAGCTTTTTAAGGGTTTAACGTCCACTCATTCATACCAAATATGTATAGGTTTTATAAAATTAAATCATTTCTAATATAAAAGCCAGCAACTTAAAATAACCTCAACTTATTCAAAACAGACATTCACTAGGAATTATTATGGCCCGCCTTTCCGCGTTAGGGAGCCTCACCCTGCTGTGCATTTCCAGCCTAACCATTATGGTTGGATCCATCGTTGCCCCCGCCCTACCTAGCATTGCGTTGCACCTGGGTATGACAGACTACGCTAGTTTATTAATAACGCTTCCCTCTTTAGGCGTGGTAATTTTTGCGCCTTTCGCTGGACGACTTATTGACAAATATGGCGCTTATCACTGTACGTCTCTTGCCCTATTTTTGTATGGCGCTCTAGGTATTTCAGGGCAATGGTTGTATGGCCCAGAGATGGTTTTTATCAACCGGATATTATTGGGCGCAGTCACCGCATTAACCATGGCGGGTAGCACAACGTTGATCTCACAGTTCTATTTTGGTCATAAGCGACTCGTTATGATGGCAAAGCAAGGGATGGCGGTTGAATTAGGTGGGGTAGTGTTTTTATTTGCCGCTGGCTTATTGGCCATTAACAGCTGGAATCAGCCTTTTTTACTCTATGCCCTGGCTTGGGTTTTCTTAGGGATGATGTTATTACTTGTACCGAATAAATACCCCTCAGACCCTGACGCGGCAAACCGTCAATCTACAACGGCTACGCAAGTCTCTTTGAGGCCAATTTTCATCACCTCTTGTATTGCCATGACGCTGTTCTTTTCTGGCTTTGTTGTGCTCCCTATCACGATGAAACACTCAGGATACACAGAAGATAAAATCGGCTTTTTCTTAGCCTTTGTTTCACTAATGGCCGTTATCACAGCCCATTTTCTACCTAAAATATATACTCGCTGTCAGGACAAGGGGACATTATCCATCGCTTTCGGTTTTTATGCCCTGTCCCATTGCGCCTATTACTTTGGAGAAACAGCCTCCATTTTAATCCTTGGTGGTATTTTTTCTGGTGTCGGCTTTGGCTTATCGATCCCGCTTTTAAACCATATGACGGTAGAAAAAAGTGCTCCGAGCAATAGAGGAAAAAACTTATCCTACTTTGCGATGGCGGTATTCCTAGGCCAATTTCTGACCTCTTTTATAGAGCTACTACCTGGCAATATTCGATCAGTCTTTGCTGTCGTCGCTATCGTTGCGGTCCTGTATCTAATCTATATTCAGACATGCTTTAAAAGACAGCCCAACGAGACGGTTGAGTTAGACTCTTTGACATAAAACGTCCATTGGCCCTAGGTTTTCCCGTGCCTTATAAAGGGCTCAAAGCCCTTTACTTAACCCCTTTAATTCACGCTTAGCTTTGATCTAATCATATCCTATTTAGACAAAGGGAAAACCTCGCCAGAAGTTTGCTTAAACATTCGCTCAGGGGCTGAGCTCCTACACTAAGATCGTCCCTATAGGCGGCCAACCTTTGGCCGAATGCTAGTCGGCCATAGTGAAGTGTTAGATTATGAATTGCTTAATTTTGCCTCTGCCTAACCGCCTCAAACAAGCAGATGCCCGTCGCTACAGATACGTTTAAGCTGCTCACCTCCCCCGCCATAGGAATTTTAACCAGTTGATCGCAATGTTCGCGGGTTAAACGGCGCATGCCTTGCCCTTCTGCCCCCATAACCAGCGCCATTGGCCCAGTTAGGTTGGCTTTGTAAACATCCAGATCTGTTTCGCCTGCGGTACCGGTTGTCCAGATACCACGCTGCTGCAAACTTTTGAGGGTTCTTGCCAAGTTAGTCACCAATACATAGGGAACCACTTCTGCAGCGCCACAGGCGACCTTTGATGCAGTTGCATTGAGGGGAGCAGATTTATCTTTGGGTGCGATCACCGCATGAACACCCGCCGCATCAGCGGTTCGTAAGCAAGCGCCTAAGTTATGCGGGTCCGTTACGCCGTCGAGTACTAACAGAAACGCGGGCTCATCTAAATTATCGAGTAGTTGCTCAAGGTACTTTTCAGTCCGGGTTGGAATCGGCTTACAGAGGGCAACAACACCTTGATGTACGCCACCCTCAACCAGTTCTTCCAGTTCACGTTTGCTTACTTGCTCCACTTGAATTTTATGGCTCATGGCCGTTTCAAATAGGCTATGCATACGTTCATCATTGCGACCCTTTAAAATAAGGATTCGCTGCACTCGTTTAGGATCGCGCTTTAAAACAGTATTGATCGCGTGGATACCAAATAGGTGTTCATACTGCATATTAACGCTCTCCTACCCAATCGCCTGCTTGTTCTTTTACCAAGACAGCCAAGAGGTCTATAAAACTGGCCTGCGCATTCAATGCAGGAATGTAATCATACTGTTCGCCGCCCGCTTCCAGGAACACATCACGGTTTTCTATAGCGATCTCTTCTAGGGTTTCTAGACAGTCTGCGGAAAACGCCGGACAGGTAATATGCAGTGTTTTAACCCCTTTTTCGGGCAGCGCCTCAAGGGTTTTATCGGTATAGGGCTGCATCCACTCAGCGGGGCCAAAGCGCGATTGAAAGGTGGTTACCCACTCATTATCAGTCAGTCCCATCTTAGCGGCGAGTAGTTTAGAGGTTTCATGACACTGTGCAGGGTACGGATCACCTTTATCCGCATATTCCTTAGGAATACCGTGGTAGGAAAGGAGTAACTTATCTGCCGTGCCGTTCTGCTCTTTAAACTGCTGTATGTGGTTCGCCAACGCGCTGATATAAGCAGGATGACTGTAATAGGAATTAACAATACGAATATCAAGCACGCAACGCTGTTTTAACTGGTACTTAGCCACTTGATCATAGATAGGTGCTGTCGTTGTCGCTGAGTATTGTGGGTACATAGGCACGATGAGGATTTTTTTATAACCGCTTTCGGACAGTTTTTCTAATCGCGCTGTTAGGTTAGGCAAACCATAGGTCATGGCTGCAAATACATCGGGGGCCGTGTCACCATAGTTTTTTTGCAGCAGGAGGTGTAGCTCAGCCACCTGCTTATCTAGAATTTTGCGCATGGGCGAGTCATCTTCCCAAATGCTAGCGTAGGCTTTAGCGACCTTTTTCGGCCGTAGATTAAGAATAATGCCATTTAACACACTTAGCCAAAGCAGACGGCGCAGCCCTTTACCTTCAACAACCCGCGAGTCAGACAAAAACTCTTTTAAATAACGTCGTACCGCACTAGGTTCGGCCTTATCTGGTGTGCCTAGATTAACTAAAACGACTGCAGTTTTTTCAGATTGACTCATTCAACGATATTCCTTCTACTTTGGCCGATTATTATCCCCAAACTATACGTAAAAGCCTATTAAAACGATCATTTGGGCATAAAAAAACCGCACCCTTTCAGGTACGGCTTTTAAATGACTAAAGATTTGAGGGTTAGACGCTAGCTAAGCCTTCAAATACTTTGTCACGAATGTCATCTACAGAGCCAACGCCCGCTACATAGATATATGCAGGTGCTGTTGCGGCATCTGTTTCGCCCCAACCTTTGTAGTAATTAATCAGTGGTGCTGTTTGATCATGGTAAACGTTTAGACGATCACGAACGGTATCTTCCGCATCATCAGCACGTTGCACAAGGTCTTCACCTGTTACATCATCTTTACCTTCCACTTTTGGTGGGTTGAAGATGACATGGTAAGTACGACCGGAACCCGGATGTACACGGCGACCCGCCATACGTTTAACGATCTCTTCGTCAGCAACGTCGATCTCGACAACCGCATCAATATTAACGCCCGCATCTTTCAACGCATCAGCCTGAGGAAGCGTACGTGGGAAACCGTCAAACAAAAAACCTTTTGCACAGTCAGCTTCGGTAATGCGCTCTTTAACTAGACCGATGATAATGTCATCAGAAACTAGCTGGCCAGCGTCCATTACTTCTTTGGCTTTCACGCCCAGAGGGGTACCCGCTTTTACTGCAGCGCGCAACATATCACCAGTAGAGATCTGAGGAATATCATACTTTTCAGTGATGTATTGTGCCTGAGTACCTTTACCTGCGCCTGGTGCGCCCAGAAGAATAATACGCATACAGGAAACTCCTAACTTAATAAGTTTAAAAAAATAGAAAAATGGTTATGTTCCCGACCTATATAAGCTATCGAAAACAAGAAATTCTTTGCTACAAATAAACGCTGACTGCGGACAATACCACGCCACAAATGTCGAACAATTCGACATTAGCACTACCAACCCTAAACTAAAGTCCGGAAAAATTAATCAATCAGTACAAAAAACAATGACAATCATTTTAAAAAACAAACAGATAGTCAACCCAACCTAAATAAGTAGGGCCGACTACTCTACCTTATTAGCCGGTATTTCGCATCCCCGCTGAAATACCTGCCATTGTCACCATTAATGCTTGCTCTAGACGCTGATCCGGCTGATTACGATCTCGATTCAGCAACTCAGCCTGCAAAAAGTGTAATGGATCTATATAAGGGTTCCTAACATCGATAGATTGCCGAATAACCGGATTACCTTGGAGCAGGCTATCCTGTTCTTTGATTGTGTTAATCAAGGCAACTATATTCAATAAACGACTACGTAAGCTAGAACCTAATGTACACAGCTCTTGGGAGACTAAGCGTTTATCGTAGTAAGCCGTAATATTGGTATCGCTCTTGGCTAATACCATTTCAAGCATATCTATAGTGGACCGAAAGAATGGCCACTGCTGATACATCTGTTTGACCAAACTGCCACTACTCCCGTCGTTAAGCGCTTCAGCTAAAGCGGTATCACTGCCCAACCACGCAGGCAGCATAAGACGAATTTGCGTCCAAGCAAAGATCCAAGGGATCGCTCGTAAACTTTCCACCCCGCCATCTTGGCGACGCTTAGCCGGTCTTGACCCTAAGGGGAGCTTAGCTAACTCCTGTTCCGGCGTTGCAGCACGGAAATAAGGCACAAAACTAGGATCTTCACGAACAATAGCACGATAATCCGTTAGCCCTTTTTTCGCCATACTCTCCATCTGTACGCGCCAAGATTCTTCTGGGCCTGGAGCTGGATCTAAGGTTGCTTCAAGTACAGCCCCTGTGCATAACTCTAAGTTACGCACAGCTAGATCAGGCATACCGTATTTAAAGCGGATCATCTCTCCCTGCTCAGTTAAACGTAGGCTATGATCAACAGAACCCGGCGGCTGTGCCAATATTGCCGTATGACTTGGACCACCACCGCGACCAACCGTACCACCTCGACCATGAAACAGCGTTAAATGAACACCATGATCTTTACATAATTGAGTTAAAGCCTCTTGCGCCTGAAACTGCCCCCATGCGGCGGCCAGCTGCCCAGCGTCTTTTGATGAATCAGAATAACCGATCATCACCTCTTGATGGCCTTCCGTATAGGCCTTATACCAATCCACCTTCAACAGAGCATCAATGCAGTCTCGTGCACTCTCTAAGTCATCTAAGGTTTCAAAGAGCGGTACAACCCGCATGTTATGACCTATCCCCATTTCCCGTAGCAATAGGATAACCGCCAGTACATCAGAAGGTGTACTGGCCATAGAGATGACATAAGACCCGAGTGCATTTGGCTCGGCTTGAGCAACGACTTGGCAAGTATCAATAACCTCTTGCACCTCTGCAGAAGGCGCCCAGTCTTTAGGAAATAGTGGACGACGGCTCTGTAACTCTTTTAACAGGAAGTTCTGACGCCCCTCTTCACTCCAACCATTGTATGAACCTAAACCATAAAACTGCGAGAGTTCTTCAAACACTTGGGCATGGCGATCTGAGCTCTGACGAATATCGAGTTTCACCAGAGTTAAACCAAAACAGGCGATGCGGCGGATAATATCTTCTAGAGCACTTTCGGCTATTACCCCCATTCCACATTCTTGTAGCGAGCGATAGCACAACATGAGAGGCTCCAATAACTCCTCTTCACGGACAAAAATATCACAGGCCTCTTCCCTATTACCGTTAAGCTGCCTAGCCACCCAGTTTTTAGTAGCAGAGAGTTTTTCCCGCACATCACCCAATAACTTACGGTAAGGTTCTGCGCAATCACCAACTCGATTACGTAGTTCTTTATTCGCTTGATACATAGAAAGTTCGGCACGTAACATATCTATATCATTAAGATAAAGATCCGCGGCCATCCAGCGGGATAAGAGCAGAACCTCTTCCGTTACTTTCGCCGTAACATTTGGGTTTCCATCACGATCTCCCCCCATCCATGATGCAAAACGAATAGGTGAGCAATCTAGCGGTAGGTTTTCACCTAATGTTTCATTCAGCTGAGAATCTAAACGGCGCAAAAATTTAGGTACAGCAGTCCAAAGGGAGTTTTCTATAACAGCAAAACCCCATTTAGCTTCATCAACCGGTGTAGGCCGCTGTTTTCGGATCTCATCGGTATGCCAGATCTGGCGTATAAGCTCATCAAGACGATGTTGCGCACCTTCATCACCACGATCCAAACGCCGTAGGCATTCAGTAATATCATCATATTTCTGGATCAAGGTTCGACGGTTTACTTCTGTTGGATGAGCCGTGAGTACTAAATCAATCTGCATTTTACTGAAGGCATCAGTAATGTTCTGCGGCGAAAAGCCTTTCTGACGCAGTTGAGCAAATAAAGTACATAGGGAATCGGGTGTACACACATCGGTTTCTTCTAGATGGCGACGTACTCGATGGTGTTCTTCTGCAATATTGGCTAAATTCAAAAACTGAGTAAATGCACGTGATAAGGGAAGCACATCATCTTCGCTCAAACCTTTTAACGCGTGCAGTAGCTTCTCATGTTCAGGCTCAGCGGTATTTCGTCCGGCCTTTGCCAATTGGCGTACTGTTTCTATTTTTTCAAATAACTCGTCACCTAAGTGAGCCTTGATTGTGTCACCTAAGCTAGCACCTAACATTCGAACATCATCACGTAAAGCTTCGTGCAGATCGGTCATATACCCCTCCTGACGCAGAAATTAGCATCTGATTAACTCGATGCTACCCCATTAAAAAGAATAAAAACACTGGCTTTTCAGGTGATTAGTCTCATACAACAGAAGAAATGCCATAGATAAATAGGGAGAGGTAATGCTAATCGATCATAAAAACGAATGGATTTTTTTAAGCTGCTTCTCTGCCATCCACTCATCAGAATAAGCGATCTCTTTATAAGGTTGCTTATCCCCAGTACGATAAAGTGCGAGTCGGTAGTTTTGGTCAACTTCCGTTCCACTATCGTAGATAACCTCTAATTTTTCTAGCGCAGATAGGGAAATAATTTCATAATTTGTTGGCCCAACCACCGCAATTTCACGGCGCTTAAGATCTAATAGAAGTCGTGGCGAGCCCTTGAGATCTTCACTAATAGTAAAACCCGTAGCTTGGAGCTGTTTAAGCTGCTGATCCGTTTTCTGCCAGTTCCAATAGCCTAAACTTAGAATGATAACGAAAGCGATAAGAAACCACTGAAACGGCGTCACCTTTTACAATCCTTTTGCTTTAGCTTGATCCCAAAATTGATCGAGTTCATTTAACGAGAAGTCTGACCACCCTTTGCCTGATTCACGTACCCGACCTTCTACAAAACCAAAGCGACGCTCAAACTTCTGATTAGTACCACGGACAGCATCTTCGGGATTAACACCTAAATGTCGCGCTAAATTAACTTGGGCAAAAATAACATCACCCATTTCATCCGCTACTGCAGCCTGATTACCCGATTGGATAGCTTCGCGTAACTCCGCCAACTCCTCTTCGATCTTATCTAGTACTAACTCTGCATCATTCCAATCAAAACCTACTTGAGAGGCACGTTTTTGTAATTTAACAGCACGACTTAATCCCGGTAATGCTTTGGGAATATCATCCAGCACACGGCTCACACCAAGATCTTCTTTACCATCCCTTTCCTGTTGCTTGATTCTCTCCCAGTTTTGCTTAATCTCGTCGTCAGTCAACGCTCGCTCAGCAGGGGGAGAATGCAATGTACCATCAGGAAAAACATGCGGATGACGACGAACCAGCTTAGTCACAAGATTAGAAACAATGGTGGAGAAATCAAAGCGTTCAGTTTCATCCCCTAACTGAGCATAAAAGATCACCTGAAACAGTAGGTCGCCTAGTTCATCGTTTAGATGAGTCCAATCTTTACGCTCAATCGCATCAGCCACTTCATAAGCTTCTTCAAGCGTATGGGGAACAATAGAGGCGAAATCCTGTTTAAGATCCCAAGGACAGCCATGCTCAGGATCCCGCAAGCGGGACATAAGGTAAGTCAGATCATCAATTGTATAAGTTTGCTGCATTACCAACGGCCTCATATCACACTATGTGAAATGTAATTAACGAATAACACCACTACGCTGACGATGAACTTCCATAACATTGGAAACTTGATTCACTTTATCCATCACACGCCCCAACAGATCTAAGCTGGAGATCTCCACAGTTAACGTCAATCGAGCAATGTTTTCATGCTTATCAGAGAGCGTATTAGCAGCAACGATATTTACATTTTCAGCCGCCATAATCAGCATAACATCACGCAATAGACCTGGGCGGTCAAAGGCTTCAATGAAAATATCAACAGGGTATGTTGTTTCGCCCGACTCACCCCAATCAACTTCAATAATTCTTTCCGGCTCTTTCTCTTGTAGCTGGATAAAATTACTACAATCTTCTCTGTGGACAGATATTCCACGCCCTTGTGTAATATAGCCGGCAATTTGATCACCGAGAACCGGCTTACAACAGCTCGCCATAGTCGATAATAAGTTACCGACACCACGAACCTTCAACCCTTCGGGTCTTATTTCGGCTTCATGGAGAACAGGTAATGCAAGATCTAACTGCTCATCTGCTTCATCAGACAGAATCTGACTTTGTGCGGAATTGATAATTTGAGAAAGTCTAAGATCACCGGCGCCTAAGGCCGCATACATATCTTCGATATTTTTGTAGTTGACCTGTTCACAAATCTTAGAAAAGTTTAATTCTTCCAGATCAATCGCCAGACGCTTAAACTCTTTAACCACCATTGCGCGGCCAGCATCGGCATTCTGCTCTTTTGCTTGAAACTTAAACCAATGCGCAACTTTAGCCCGTGCACGAGGCGTCGTAACAAAGCCTAAATTCATATTTAACCAATCACGGCGCGGGCGCTCTTCACTACCGGTCATGATTTCAACTTGATCGCCCGTATGTAAACGCCTATTCAATGGCACTATACGGCCATTAATTTTAGCGCCACGACAACGGTGGCCAATCTCAGTATGTACACGGTAAGCAAAATCGATTGGTGTCGCCCCTTTAGGCATGTCGATTACATGGCCATCCGGTGTAAATATATATAAGCGGTCTTGCACAACATCGCCGCGTAGCATCTCGCCAAAGCCTTCACTTTCGCCAAGATCATCATGCCATTCAAGTACTTGACGCAACCACGCGATCTTGTCTTCGTAGGCATCGCTGTTGGATTTAGTGTCCGTCCCTTTATAAAGGTGGTGCGCACATACGCCAAGCTCGGCTTCTTCGTGCATATCAAAGGTACGGATCTGAATTTCTAAGACTTTTCCATCTAAACCAAACACCGCTGTATGTAATGAGCGATAACCGTTCGGTTTAGGGGATGCGATATAATCGTCAAACTCATGGGGTATATTGCGCCATAAACTATGCACAATCCCAAGCGCTGCATAGCAATCACGACTTTCTGGCACCAAAATACGAACAGCCCGAACATCATAGACTTGGCTGAATTCAATATTCTTACGCTGCATCTTCCGCCAAATACTATAAATATGCTTAGCTCGACCGTTAACTTCACCGTCAATATTGGCGTTTTCAAGCTCACTTTCTAAACGAACAACAATTTGGTCGATATAATCTTGACGATCAAGACGCTTCTCATCTAACAAATTCGCAATATGTTTATAGTCATTGGGCTTTAGGTAGCGAAAAGAAAGGTCTTCCAGCTCCCATTTAATATGACCTATGCCTAAACGATGAGCGAGAGGGGCATAGATATCAAAAACTTCGCGCGCAACTAAATAACGCTTCCGACGAGAGCCATTTTTAACTCCTCGAATAGCACAAGTACGCTCTGCAATTTTAATGAGTGCAACACGCACATCATCAATCATTGCCACAAGCATTTTACGCAGGTTATCCATTTGGGTTGTGTCACTACCCAAAACATTGTCATCAATACGAGGATTCTTACGGCTGCCAATCGCCGCCATCTGCAGGACGCCCATAATCAACTGGGCTATAGGCTTACCAAACTGTTTACGTACACGTTCCATAGGAAGCTTACGTTCACGAACGGCACGATAGAGAATTGCAGCAATCAGGGATTCTTGATCCTGATGAAGATCAGCAAGAATTTGTGCCATCTCCAGACCGGTTCGAAAGCAACCTTCCGTGTTTTCAGCCCAAACATCTTCTACTTCATCGGTACTTTTCTGTGCCTTTTTGGCCATTTCACAGGCACGACGAACGGCATCGATGTCATCAATATCTGTTAAATCTTGAAGGTGTTCTAACCATAACTCTATATCAACGGACCCATCATCTCTAATGGGTTGATCTTGGCGAACTTTAACCATGATGAACCTGCGCCATAAAAACTGCTACTCCCAAAAATTAAGCCGCATCTTTTATTATTATTCTTATTAGACAAGAAAATATGGGCTCTTCCCTGTTATTCAACCCTTATCCTGTGGTCGGCCATTCTATTCTTTATAAGATAAAATCGCGAATCTGTTTCCCCTCGCTCTATCAAAAACAAACAGCAAGCACGATTTATACCCAGATAAATCAGCCTTATAAAAAAAGCCCCTAAGGGCTTTTAAAGTTACATACGTTATCTAAGGAAACTAATTAAAGACCCCAGTGGATAGATAACGGTCACCTCTATCGCAAATAATACAGACGATCACCGCGTTCTCGACCTCTTGAGCCAAACGTAAAGCCCCAGCTACCGACCCACCAGAGGAGACACCACAGAAAATTCCTTCCTTCTGCGCTAGTGCACGCATAGTTTCTTCCGCTTCGTTTTGATCAATATCCAACACAAGGTCGACACGGCTTTCATCAAAAATTTTAGGTAAATACTCTTGAGGCCAACGTCGAATACCGGGTATCTGAGCGCCGTCACTAGGCTGAAGACCAACTACTTGAACCGCTTCATTTTGCTCTTTTAAGAAGCGTGATGTGCCCATAATCGTGCCTGTAGTACCCATAGCACTGACAAAATGAGTTATTTTTCCCTGGGTTTGCTGCCAAATTTCAGGGCCTGTACCTTGATAATGCGCTTCAGGATTATCCATATTGGAAAACTGATCGAGTACAATCCCTTCACCTTTTACTTGCATAGCTAAAGCAAGATCTCTGGCGCCTTCCATCCCCGCCTCTTTCGAGACTGGGATTAACTCTGCTCCATAGGCTGTCATTGATGCTTTACGCTCGGCACTTGAGTTGTCCGGCATAATGAGCTTCATCTTATAGCCTTTAATCGCAGCAGCCATGGCTAAAGCGATACCTGTATTACCTGATGTTGCTTCGATTAAAGTATCACCAGGCTTAATTTGTCCGCGTGTTTCTGCGTGCTGAATCATGCTTAAAGCGGGGCGATCTTTTACTGAGCCTGCTGGATTATTTCCCTCTAACTTGCACAAAATCACATTACCCCGACCTTGACCAATACGCTGTAAGCGCACTAACGGGGTCTGACCAATATAATCTTCAATGGTAGGGAACTGAGCTTGCATAAATTAATCACCCATCAAACATAAAAAAAGGCATAAGAAACTATTTTCTTATGCCTTATAAGAAGACCCGAAATTCTACCGATGGTTCCATTAAAGCTCAAGAAATCACTTTTATAATTCAGAACTTCAACCGGCTGCCACCTTAACCTCAGACAAGTACCGTCATAATGTGAATTTTACCTTCCAATGTCCGATGAACAGGACAACGATCAGCAATTTCAAGTAATCGTTGACGCTGTTCATCCAACAGATCACCTGTCAGCGTAATTTGACGCACAAATTGATCGACCTTCCCCTTCTCTTGTTCACAGCTAGAACAATCTTGTGCATGAATTTTACTGTGACTCACATCCACTTGAACATGATCTAAAGGGATCTTCTTTTGTCGTGCGTACATTCGAATCGTCATAGATGTACAAGCTCCCAAACCGGCTGCTACCAATTGGTAAGGGCTTGGACCTAGATAATTACCACCATAACTTTCAGGTTCATCAGCTATTAGATGATGCCCCTCAACACTAATATCTTGGGTGAAACTACTAGGATCCGCTTCGCTGACACGCGTAACCCCCTCTGGGGCATTCATAAGTTTTGGCAATAAAGCCACATCTATATAACGTTGTACCCATGCAGATATTAATTCAGCAGCATATTCTGCATCTTCAGGACGTGAAAGCAGATGGTCGGCATTATCTAAAGTAACGAAGCTTTTAGGGTGCTTGGCCATTTTAAATAACCTAGCCGCATTTTCTAAATCGACCGTTTCGTCTAAAGGAGCATGCATAACCAACAGGGCCTTTTTAAGATGACCTACACTCTCCTCTAACGAAGTACCCGAAATATCATCTACAAAAGAACGCTTAATAGTAAAAGCACGCCCCCCAAGACTGACCTCGGCCTGACCTTCAGAACAAATATCACTCACATGATGACTGAAATTATGCAACACATGATCAGGCTCAGCAGGAGCACCTATAGTCACGACAGCTTTCGCCTCAGGTATACCTTTTGCTGCAGTTAGTATTGCAGCCCCTCCTAATGAGTGACCAATCAGTAACTGCGGTGCTTCATACTTTTCACGTAAAAAATTAACCGCTGCCAATAAATCCTCTACATTTGAGCTAAACCCTGTATTAGCAAATTCACCCTCTGAATGCCCTAATCCAGTAAAATCAAAACGTAAAACCGCAATACCTAGAGATGCTAAACGCTGAGCAATTCTACGTGCGGCGGGTATATCCTTAGAGCAGGTAAAACAATGGGCAAAAAGAGCGTACGCTGCGGGCTTTCCAACAGGTAGATCCAACCTCGCCGCTAACGTAGAACCATCATGCCCAACAAACTCTAAGCGCTCAGTTTTCATCTTTAATCTCTCCGCGTAAAAAACGATTGGCTAATTGCATACCTCAGTGGCGACTTAGTATTAACTACCTAGTCACTACACGCCATTTAGAAATGGCTATAGACAGGATAGGCTGGCTTTATGAGAAAAAGCACTTATCCCAACCAACTTTCTATTATTTTCTCAATACACAATTAACAAACGAAAAATATAGTTAGGTAATGATGCAAAAAAATGCACTGTCATAACATTAGCAAAGATATTACTTTATTCAGCCATTTGTTAAGAGGGGTAACAAATGATGAGTAACAGGATTAAGTAAGCATTAAATAAGCAAAGGCTAGACGCAAAAAAGCCGACTTAGCATTCACTAAATCGGCTGTCTCTAATCTGGTAGCGGGGGCCGGTTTGAACCAACGACCTTCGCCTGGGATTACAAGCGCTGAGCCCGACGAGCTACCAAGCTACATCTTTTAAAAACCATAAACTCCAGACGCAAAAAAGCCGACTTAGTATTCACTAAATCGGCTTTCTCTAATCTGGTAGCGGGGGCTGGATTTGAACCAACGACCTTCGCCTGGGGTTACAAGAGCTGAGCCCGACGAGCTACCGAGCTACATCTTTTAAAAACCATAAACTCCAGACGCAAAAAAGCCGACTTAGCATTCACTAAATCGGCTTTCTCTAATCTGGTAGCGGGGGCTGGATTTGAACCAACGACCTTCGCCTGGGGTTACAAGAGCTGAGCCCGACGAGCTACCGAACTCCATCTTTTAAAAACCATAAACTCCAGACGCAAAAAAGCCGACTTAGCATTCACTAAATCGGCTTTCTCTAATCTGGTAGCGGGGGCTGGATTTGAACCAACGACCTTCGCCTGGGGTTACAAGAGCTGAGCCCGACAAGCTACCGAGCTACATCTTTTAAAAACTATAAACTCCAGACGCAAAAAAGCCGACTTAGCATTCACTAAATCGGCTTTCTCTAATCTGGTAGCGGGGGCTGGATTTGAACCAACGACCTTCGCCTGGGGTTACAAGAGCTGAGCCCGACAAGCTACCGAGCTACATCTTTTAAAAACTATAAACTCCAGACGCAAAAAAGCCGACTTAGCATTCACTAAATCGGCTTTCTCTAATCTGGTAGCGGGGGCTGGATTTGAACCAACGACCTTCGGGTTATGAGCCCGACGAGCTACCAAGCTGCTCCACCCCGCATCAACGTGGTGCGAATACTACAGACCCACTCCGCAAACCTCAAGCTTTTTTTAATATTTTCAACGATTAACTAAATTACTCTTTATCAATTACTTGAAATTTATCTTCTGCTGCCTGCCGGATACGTGTTTTTTGAATGTCTATTATTAACTCAGATAAAACCAAACTTGCCTTTTCAGAGAGACCATCAAACTCAGCACCACAGCGCCCCGCGCCACAGAAAGAAACATTTAAAGCCGGTTTAAGACGATAGCTTTTATCTAAAGTAAATAGAATAACTGCATTTTCAATCTTCCCTGATAGATGATCAGTTGTTTCAAAAGCCACACCGGTTTCTGAAATATCTAACAGCGTGACAGGCTTGTCATCAATCGTCATTGATACTTTATCATCAACGGGCGCTCTATAGGCATTACGCCTATTTTCGTCATCACTTAATTCCAGTTCTATAGGGATCTTCATTCTGCCTGTCTCTCTAATACAAATTCCAAACGTCTATTTTGCGCTCTATTTTCAACACTATCGTTTGGTACAAGTGGTCTAGAATCGCCATAACCTGTAGCCGAGACACGCTCGACTTCAAGCCCACCCCTAACCAGATACCTCAATACGTTAGTTGCCCTAATAGCTGAAAGATCCCAATTCGAAGGAAACCTGGCAGTCTCTATAGGTACATTGTCTGTATGCCCATGAACACTTAATTTAATCTCTGCATTTTTCTTAAGCGTCAACACCATGGAATCAAGCACGGGCATCATTTCTGGATTAAACTCTGCAGAACCTGAGGGAAACAACAGGTCCCCACTAACCTTAATAATCACCTTGCCATCTTTAGGAGAGCCGATTTCAACCGCTTCATTTAAAACATCTATCTTTAACTGCTCGGCAAGATCATCATTTAAACTCTGTAGTGCAGAATTAAGGTTTTCTGCTTCATTCTCCATAGGTTTGTCCTCTTTCTCCTCAGACAAACGGGACGTGGGCAAGCGCTCTTCAATCTCATCAGGAATTTCTGGCTTTACTGGAGCTTCATGGGGAAACTCGATAATACTATTTGCACCAGACTCACCCTGAAATGCTTCATTTAATGAACGAGAAGCAATTTGAAAACGTTCAACCTCAATGTTTGAAAGAGAAAAAAGCAGCACAAAGAAAACCAACAGCAAGGTCATTAAATCAGCAAAAGTATAAAGCCAATCAGCTGTTTCATTTTCCTCTATAAGGGTCGTTTTAGAATCCATAATTTATACTCCCTTATTTTTCTGCAGTCTTACTTTTACCTTGCCTTAACTTTTTCCGCTTGGCGGCTGGAATATATGACGACAGTTGTTCATAAACATGCATATAGTGGTCATTTGTTAAAATGCTGATACAACCCTCACGAATAATTTCAAGGTTTGTCACCTCAAGTAAGGTTCTTGATTTCAACTTACCAGCGATAGGTAAAAAAACCATTGTTGCTAATAACGACCCATAAAAGGTGGTTAACAGCGCAACCGCCATCGCTGGGCCAATAGTGTCAGGGTTATCTAACTCACTTAGCATCTGAATAAGCCCAATCAATGTTCCTAACATGCCAAACGCTGGTGCATAAGCCGCCATTTTTCGGAACACATCTTGTGTTGCGTAGTGCCTAGCAATAAGAGAATCGATCTCATTTTGAATAGTGTTCCGAATAACCTGCTCGGACGCTGCCTCAGCAAGGAGCATACAAGCACGCTTTAAAACAGGAGATGAACTTTCTACATCGCCTACTTTCATCAATCCGTGACGATGACTGATACGGCTCAACTCCAGCATCGTATCTATCATCTCTTGCTGATTGGTTTTATCTTGGGTGAAAACAATAAATGCACCCTTAAATGCGTTAGTTACGTCTTTGAACTGTACAGTTAATAGTGTCGCAGCGATGGTGCCACCAGCGACAATCATCATCCCTGGGACATTGACAAAAACATCAGAACTGCCGCCCATAATAATGGCTGAAATAATTAAAGCTAAACCGGAAACAATTCCGACTAGTGAGGCGAAATCCATTTAATATCTCTCTAAAATCCACTTAAAATTAAATATAATCCACATGTTAGCATGTTAACGTACAGCAATTATAAGTACATACTATATAACTTCATCTCTATACATTTGTGCCTAATCACGTGAAGAAACAACACTCTTATATTGGTCTAACTCAATGGCAGCATGCTGCTTGGCAACAGAACATGCCGAAACGCTCGCCAAGTGAACATATATTAAAAACCTATTCTCGCCACTTCAGTAGTGTGGAGGGAAATAGCACATTTTATGGTTTACCTAAAATAGATACAGTAAAGCGCTGGGTAGATGAAGCCGATAAGGAATTTCGCTTTTGCTTTAAATTCCCTCAGCAGATTACCCATTTAAACCACCTCAAATCATCCGAACAAGAAACCTTAGCATTTTTAAATAGGCTCGCCCCACTGCATGAGCAGCTTGGGCTTTTGTGCATACAGTTACCCGCCTCTTTTGATGAACATAACCTGCAAGCCTTATCAGACTTTTTAATCAAAATACCTAAAGAGTTTAACTATGCTGTAGAAGTCAGAAATACTTGTTTCTTTGATAAGGGCGAGACTGAGAAGTATTTTAATCAATTACTTGCCACCTACGATATTAATCGTATTAGCTTCGATACCCGCGGACTATTCCATGACCCATCAGAAGATCCCATCAGTTTAAAAGCAAAAATGCATAAACCGAAGCTCCCCGTTCACGCCATAGCGACTTCAAAGTATCCCATGGTTCGCTTTATTACCCCCTTAGACTGGGAGCTAGGTACGGACTATTTAACGCCTTGGATCAATAAAGCCATCCACTGGATGGATGAGGGCAAAACTCCCTTTTTCTTTTTTCACACACCGGATAATGCTGAGGCCCCTGAACTCGCAGCATACTTTGTTAATCAATTAGAAAAACAACGTCCAGGAAGTTGCTTGTTTAATCCTTGGCTCCCAGCAAAAAAACAAGACAATTTATTCTAAGCGCAACAATCATTGCCCCCAGCGATTCTTAGTCTGTAGCAAAAAGGCCAATTCTTCAGGTGTAGAGCTGCGACCCAATACTTCATTACGATGCGGAAAACGACCAAAACGATTAATTTGGTCATAATGCTGATGGGCAAAATCCAACCAGTTTTCCATGTAGATCTTATTGACTCCTGAGACTTCAAATAGCATCTGTTCAAAGCATTCAATACTTAGCTGCTGTAGATCCAACTGCTCGGCATGCTCAAATGGCATATAGAAAAACGCTCTTTCAACAACCTCTAATGCCTGATCATGCCCCAGCTTACGTCCCTCTATACATAGGGCTAACGCCTGAGTATCACCAGAAAATGCATCTTCAGAACCCCTGAATATAGTACGCGTAAACTGATCCAATAAAATAATTAAGGCAAGTCGCCCTCGCGGCGAACTTGCCCATTCATCCAGCTCACCACGTAATGCTTGATGAACACGATGACCAAAAAGTTCAGAGACTAGGCGGTCATTTTCAGCATCGCCTGACCACCATAATTTACTGCGATCATTCACTGGAAAACCGTTTTCCACTGTGCCAAACCAGAATCTTAAAATATCTTCAATTTTCTCAATCATATCCATCAACACGCGAGATTATTAAACATTAAAGATAGTGGAATTTAGGCAGTTTGCGTACTTAGGCGTTCGGCTAGGTCTCATGCCCTGTTTAAACTATAACGTACCTTTATTTCCACAATGCTCATTTACAAACAACTCTTTGTAAAAAAAACCTTGCACATAATCAACACCAATTTTAGCCGCGTAGGCTAGATCTTCTGCAGATTCAACACCTTCCAATATAGTTTTTTTACCACTTAACTGGGCATATCCAATTAGACTTTTAAACAACTGCTTCATACTCTTGCTTTGACAACTATCACCACTGATCCAATGTCGGTCAAATTTAATAAAATCTACATTACTCAAAATATTCAAAGAGACCATTGTGCCTGGGGCACCCACATCATCCAGTGCGATAGCAACACCCTTGTGATGCATAAACGTGGCTACTTCATTACTAATATGCGCATCATTTAAATCTGTATTTTCAATTAGCTCTATTACTAAATCTTGATTATCCGTCAACATTTTAGCCATAACATTCTCGTTCTCAACCGGCCCGAATACAGAAAAAGCATGGGGATCAAGATTAAGAAAAAGCGTGCTATTTTTAGGCCTAAATCTAATCTGCAACCGTTTTAGCTGTAACTCAACTTGGGCCAGCATCAGCGGACTATCATGTAATAACTGAAATATATGAAGAGGAGCAACCAGATCTCCTTGGTGATTAAAGAAGCGTGCTAAAGCCTCGTAACCTATAACCGCACCACTACAGGTATCTATAATCGGTTGATACTCAACACCAAATCGCTGTCTATCTACTAACTCAAGTAACTCTAACCTATCGACCGAAGGACTATACAAACTCACAAGACACAACCTTAAACAATAATGATAATAATTATCAATTGTATTTAAAAAATAGTATTTTGAGTAGTCTTATAATAGAAAAAGTATTGAATTTATTACAAAAAATAACTGCTAGGAGAAACAAAACATACCACTAACTATATTTTTAACTATTTTAATATTGCCAACATAGGGCTACATTATGGAACATCGTATTAATAAATTTGTTAGAGGAAGATAGAATGCAACGCTTTTTTATAGTCATTGTTATTGCTGCATTGTGCGCGGCAGCTTATCTATTCTTAGAAGAAAAAGAATCAAAAACTTCCTCACCACTATCTGCCGAGCAACATGAAGAATCTAATCCAAATGCCAAAAAGCATATTAATACCTTAACTCAAGGCGCTGAACAGCCCATAGATATTGGCGCAGCGGATAACTTTGTTACATCCGACCAGCTTCTCAGGCTACCAAAAAAGAGCGTCGATCGACTCGATACAATTCCAGAAGAAAATACGCCAGCAAACCCCGATGCCATTGCTGAAGATGGGACCGCAACCTTTGCCGTTTCTAGCCATATAAATATCATTAAAACTGCCGGTTCAACCGCTCAACCCAATAGCGATGACCCACTCGCGGCGCTCTCTTTAGAGAACCAGATAAAATTACAAGAGTTACTCGACAATCCTGATCAAGCAGCGAACAATATCTACTTTATTCATGCGGTGAATGAAGCCGATATCGAAGGGCTTTGGGGAATTATTCAACATGGATTGATGAGCACATTTACACGTGGGCTTGTGTTGCCGGGACTCGACAAAACAGTCACCGTTGATATTCCAAAAGACGCCGATGAGAAATTAGACAATAAGCGTAGTTCTTTTTTGGGCCAAATACTTAAAAATAAAGTAGACCAAACTTATATCTATAATTACGAAAAAGGAATTCTAGGGGATAACCCCAACCTCATCACACCAGGACAACAGTTAGTTATAGTTACATTCACTGAAGAAGAACTGATTGCGATCTATAATCATTTTATATCGCTTTAAGGAGTTCGAATGATTGACCTGTATACGTGGGGAACCCCTAACGGCCGCAAAATTTCAATTATGCTTGAAGCATTGCGGCTACCTTATAGAGTTCATCCTGTTAATATTTTAGAAAACGACCAGTTTGAAGCCTCTTTTTTAAAAATAAGCCCCAATAATAAAATACCCGCTATTGTCGATCCTGAAGGGCCTAATGGCGAAACAGTCGAACTTTTCGAAAGTGGCGCCATACTTATCTACTTAGCAGAAAAAAACGATGAGTTTATACCTACGGATCCTATAGCTCGGCTGGAATGTCTGCAGTGGTTGATGTGGCAGATGGGCGGCTTCGGTCCATTCCTCGGGCAAGCACACCATTTCAATAAATTTGCTAAAGAAGATGTGCCCTACGCAAAACAGCGCTTCAACACAGAAGCTCAACGATTATGGCGCGTTTTAAATACGCAGCTCGAAAATAAATCGTTCATTATCGGCGATGACTTATCTATAGCCGACTTTGCTATCTACCCTTGGGCTATGCGCTATGAATGGCAAGCTGTCGATCCTGAACAATTCCCCTTTGTTAATGCATGGATGGAACGCATGAACGATATCGAATTTGTGAAACGCGGAATGCAAGTTCCGTGATAGCAGACCGCATTATCGGCCATCGAGGTGCCGCGGCTCTCGCACCAGAAAACACTTTAGCGGGTATTCGAAAAGCCTCAGCTTGTGGCCTTAGATGGGTAGAACTTGATCTATCCCTTCTCGGTGACAGCACCCCCGTACTTTCCCATGACCATGAATTTGATCGCTGTACAAACTACAGCGGTTCATTATCGCGCTCGACGCTCACTGATCTACTTCAAATAGATGCCGGAAGTTGGTTTAGTCAGGAATGGCACAACGAAAAACTACCACTGCTATCCGATGCCCTCTTACTCTGCCAAACGTTAAACTTAGGGCTAAATTTAGAACTAAAACCCCGTGATGGTGAATCTGAACTAACCGCCGCCGCTGCCTTTCAAATGATATCTGTCTATTGGCACGATCCAGATAAGTTAATTATCAGCAGCTTTGACCATCAAGCACTTAGTGCTTATCGCGCCTTAGACGCTCAGGCGAATATTGGGTTACTATACGATTACCTTCCTGAACGATGGCATCTACAAGCAGCTGCAATTCAAGCTTGTAGCATACACTGCGATTGCAACGCTATGACCCAAGCAGACATTCAAGACGTGAAGGCCTCAGGCTATGATTTATACTGCTATACCTGTAATGATCCTGAACAAGCTGATCGACTATTCGCATTAGGGGTTGATGGTATCTTTACCGATAACCCCTTCATTATGGCGCCCTTTAATCAACCAAACGATCTGCACGATAATCAGCTATCGCCTGCTCAACCTCTGCCATAGTATTCATTACAAACGGACCATACTGTGCAACGGGCTCACCTATGGGCTTACCTGCTAGTAGCAGCAACCGCGTAATGGGCTTATCAGCATCACTCTCGGCTGTGGTAATTGATACCCTAGACCCAGTCGATAGCCGATTCGCGGCATCAATTAACAAAGGCTGCCCTTCCACTGTTGCTTTACCTTCAAACAGATAAATAAACGCATTATGGCTAGACGGTATGGGCAGCTCAACGGTCGTGCCCGGCTGCAATTGCAGATCCACATATAAGGGCTGAGTCTCCTCTACGCAAATGGGGCCTTGATAGGTGATGTCATCCAAGGTCAAACTACCCGCGATTAACTTGAGTGCAGCACCACCCATTAGCTCTATGTGAGGAATATCCTCAGGTTCAATATGTTGGTAGGCAGCCGGTTTCATTTTGTCCTTAGCTGGCAGGTTTATCCATAACTGAAAGCCTCGCATCAGCCCCTCAATCGCTACAGGACGCTCCTCATGAACAACCCCTTTGCCTGCCGTCATCCATTGGACACCACCGGATCGAAGCTCTCCTTCATTACCTAAATGATCTTTATGAATCATATGCCCATTGAGCATATAGGTCACTGTTTCAAAACCTCGATGAGGATGGGGAGGAAAACCGGCCATATAGTCATCAGGATTGTCTGATGAAAACGCATCCAGCATCAAAAACGGATCTAAACGGGCCGACGGATTACGCCCGATACTACGTTTTAACAGGACTCCTGCTCCATCTCGACTATCCACCGCAGGAATAACTCGATTTATTTCCCGCTTAGGATCACGACTGATCATAAAGACGCCCTCCCGTGGGGTAAATCAAGATTGAACTCTGGTCCTATAGAAATAACCCCAGTCGGATTAATCGTCTTATGACTACGATAGTAGTGATGACGAATATGCTCCAGATTAACTGTCTCTGCGATCCCTTCAAGCTGATAGATATCCCGTAGATAACCTGAAAGCGCGGGGTAATCGGCAATCCGTTTTAAATCACACTTAAAATGCGTTACATAAACGGGATCAAATCTAATCAAAGTGGTAAATAGCCGTATATCCGCTTCAGTTAATTGGTTACCCACCAAATAACGCCGACTACTCAGCTGCTCTTCGAGCTGATCTAACGCATTAAATAATTGCTTCACCGCACTGTCATAGGCAGATTGTGAAGTTGCAAACCCCGCCCGATAAACACCGTTATTAACGAATTCATAGATAAAATCGTTAATAGTATCAATAGATTCCTGTAGAACTACAGGAAAGTAATCTCCTGTAATTGCACCTAAATGATCAAAGGCAGAGTTAAAAATACGAATAATATCTGCTGACTCATTATTAACGATCACCTCCTTCTTTTTGTCCCACAAAATGGGCACTGTCACCCTACCGCTATAATTTGGGTCTGTATGGGTATAAAGCTGATAGAGATACTCATAAGCAAACTGGCTATCTCCTGTACTATTGGGAAAATGCTTATCAAAAGTCCAACCACTTTCATGCATAAGCGGATCCACAACATCCACACTAATAAGATGCTGTAACCCTTTCAATTGACGCATAATCAACGTGCGGTGTGCCCAAGGACAAGCCAAAGAAACATAAAGGTGGTAGCGACCCGCCTCAGCCTTAAAATCAGCATCCTCATCAGCTGTAATCACATGTCTGTATTGAGAAGCTGAACGGACAAATTCACCTTTACTACGCGTCGTGTCATACCATTGATCACGCCATTGACCTTCAACCAATAATCCCATTAGATCTCCTCCGCACTCAACCTATGTTAGCTAATCTCTGCAATCTGTTTTTCAGCCTGAGCTAAAGACTTAGCAGCAACCTCTCCCATATTTAGTCCCTCAGCAAAGATAACCTCTACACTCTCTAGGCCAATAAAACCTAAAAACTGCTTAACAAAAGGTATTTGAAAATCAATGCCGTTATCTTTGTAAAGGCCACCACGTGTAGCAAACAGATAAACAGGCTTATCTTCAATCAAACCTACAGGGCCATTCTCCGTATACTTAAAAGTAACGCCAGCTCTAGCTAGGAGGTCAAAATAAGCTTTCATCTGTGTCGGTATAGAAAAGTTATACATAGGTACGCCGATAATTATTTTATCTGCCGCTCTAATTTCACGAATAAACTCATCTGAACGATCAACTAAGACTTGCTGAGCAGCTGAACGCTCTTCTTCTGGCGTCATTAACGCACCAACAACAAAACTATCTAAATGGGGTAAATCTTCTACGATCAGATCCCTAACAACTACAGCGCCATCCTTATTCGTTTGCTTCCACTGCTCAATAAACTTAGCAGCAAGCTGGCTTGATTTTCCTTCGTCGCCAAAAATACTGGTTTTAATATGAAGTAATGTGGCCATAACCGGCTCTCTCTATTCATCGCATTTAATGCGTAGTTAAGTTGATATGCATATTCTTATATTTATAAAGACGATTATAAATAGCGAAAAATAGCTTAATATGATCTAATTTTTAGATACATCATAGCTAAATGTAGATTCATTCGATAAAGGAGCAACTATGCCAACCGTAACCTTAGAACAATGGCAAACACTGATCTCGGTTGTAGATAAGGGCGGCTATGCAGCAGCGGCAGAAGCAATGAATAAAAGCCAATCAACGGTAAGCTATGCGATTCAAAAATTAGAAAACAGCCTAAATGTCAGAGCTTTTGCAATAGCAGGACGCAAAGCGATCCTTACTCCCGCAGGAAAAACCTTATATCAACGGGCCACCGTTCTACTTGAAGAAGCCAATCAGATGGAAGCTCAAGCCCAGCAGTTTGCCGAAGGTTGGGAGCCCGAATTACGTATTGCTATGGACGTCTTATTTCCTGAATGGATCATGCTAGACGTTATTGAACAATTCACTAAAGAGCACCCCTTAACCCGTATTGAGCTAATGGAAACCGTTCTCAGTGGTACAGATGAAGCGCTTTTAAAAAAAGAGGCCGATCTGGTAATCGGTGGCCGCATTCCTCCGGGTTTTCTAGGAGATCCCCTTTTACTGGTTAGCTTCCATGCAGTAGCCAGCCCATCTCACCCTTTGCATCAACTCAACAGACCCTTAAACTATCAAGATCTTCGTCTACATAGGCAGCTGGTAATAAAAGATTCGGGCAGTAGAGATTTAGATGCAGGATGGTTAGGTGCACAACACCGATTAACAGTAGGCCATATACGCACATCGATCGACGCTGCCTGCAAAGGCTTAGGCTATGCTTGGTTCCCAACGCTAAAAATACAACAAGAAATCAAAGAAGGGCGACTAAAACCGCTAAATTTAGAAATAGGAAATAAAAGAGATGTGCAATTGAACCTAATCTACTCCGCAGGCGATTATGCAGGACCTGCCGCCAAATTATTTGGCAACCTTTTGAGCACGCGTATGGCTAAAATAATGGACTCAGATTTTTAACTAAAGACCTTTATCTAGAAAGACTGATAAGAGGCTCTATAGCTAAAAAGCGGTAAAAGCTTAAAACACATTGACCTAACTTTTACCGCTTTATTCAGGCTTTTTTAAATCATATGGTTAACTATAAAAGTTAGAGCTTATGCTGCCGTTTTCGCCATAAGTAATAAACCGCAGGTAACAGCACTAAGGTCAGTATCACTGCACTCACCATCCCACCTATCATTGGGGCCGCGATGCGTTGCATAATTTCAGAACCCGCACCTTCCCCATACATAATAGGTAATAGACCTGCTATAACAGCTGCAACAGTCATCATTACAGGACGTACACGCATGCCCGCACCATTTACAACAGCGCTACGAAGCTTTTCCAAGGTAAACCTATCACGACCACTTTTAAGGCTCTCTTCATAGGCTTGGTTTAGATAAACCAACATAATGACACCGATTTCAACCGACACGCCTGCCAATGCAATAAACCCAACTCCCACGGCAACAGAGAAATTAAATTGATTCAGATATAACATCCAAATACCACCAATTAACGCCAATGGCAGCGTACCCATAATCATGACCACTTCAGAAAACCGACGGAAGCTCAGGTAAAGCAGAATGACAATAATTGCTAATGTCAGTGGTACCACATAGCTCAGCCGCTCTTTAGCTCGAATTAAGTACTCGTACTGACCAGACCAATTAATAGCGTACCCCGGAGGAAGCGTTACTTTATCGGCAACCACTCTTTGAGCCTCATCAACGTAACTACCTAAGTCTCTGCCCTCTATATCGACATAAGTCCATCCATTGGGACGCGCGTTCTCACTTTTAATCCCAGGCGGCCCATCTTCAATAAAGATATTTGCCACATCAGCTAAAGCAATACGCGCCCCTTTACTGGTAATGAGTGGTAGCAACTTTAGTCCTTCAATTGAGTTACGGTAATCCTGCGAATAACGTACATTAATAGGATATCGTTCTAAACCTTCAACAGATTGGGAGACATTAGTTCCTCCTATAGCACTCGTAATTACAGTTTGTACATCTGCAATATTAAGCCCATAGCGAGCAGCTTTATCTCGTTGAATATCTACTTTTATATAACGACCACCAGCGACTCGTTCAGAATAAACAGATGCTGTACCTTCAAGCTCGACAAGTACCTTTTCTAACTGCACCCCTATCGATTGGATAACTTTCAGATCTGGCCCTGAAACCTTCAAACCCACTGGGGTTTTAATACCTGTGGCTAACATGTCTATACGAGTTTTAATGGGCATGACCCACGCATTAGTCAGGCCCGGCAACTTAACTAAATCATCCAACTCTTTAGTAAGTTTTTTAGTTGTCATTCCCTCTCGCCACTGCTCCTTTGGCTTAAGCGTAATAAAGGTTTCTATCATCGTTAAAGGTGCAGGATCTGTTGCGGTTTCTGCCCTGCCCATTTTCCCAAATACTCTCTCAACTTCTGGCACAGTTGAAATTAATTTATCAGTCTGCTGGAGCAACTCCCGAGCCTTACCAATAGAGATTCCGGGATAGGTTGTTGGCATATACATTAAGTCTCCCTCATCCAAAGGAGGAATAAACTCACTACCAATTTTATCTAACGGCCAAAACCCTAAAGCCGTTACCAATATAGAACAAGCAACGGTCACTTTCGGCCATGTAAGTACAGCGCGAATGACTGGAAGATATGTAGCTAACAATAAGCGGTTTATGGGGTTCTTATGCTCAGGTAACACATTGCCGCGAATACAGTAGCCCATTAACACAGGTATTAATGTAACAGCTAAACCAGCGGCAGCGGCCATCGCATAAGTTTTAGTGTATGCAAGAGGCGAGAACATACGTCCCTCTTGAGCCTCTAAGGTAAACACGGGTAAAAAGCTCATGGTGATAATTAACAGACTAAAGAAAAGGGCAGGCCCCACTTCTGCTGAGGCATCAGCAATCACTCGCCAACGGTTCTCTTCCGTCAAGGGGGTGCGTTCGATATGTTTATGGACATTTTCTATCATCACAATCGCACCATCAACCATGGCTCCAATCGCTATAGCTATCCCGCCCAACGACATAATATTGGCGTTGATTCCTTGGTAAAACGTCACAATAAACGCTACTAAAATGCCTACAGGTAGACTAATAATCACTACTAAAGAGGAACGAAAATGGAAAAGGAAGATTGCACAAACCACAATCACAACAATAAACTCTTCAATTAGCTTCTCGAAAAGGTTATCTACAGCTCTCTCGATCAAACCTGATCGGTCATAAACTGTCACAACCTCTACGCCTGCAGGGAGACTACGTTTAAGTTCTTCAAGTTTCTCTTTTACGCTTGTTATGGTTGTTTGTGCATTTTCGCCAAAACGCATAACAACCACACCGCCAACAGCTTCACCTTCACCATCTAACTCAGCTATGCCTCGCCTCATCTGCGGACCTATCTCTACATCAGCTAAATCTTTAAGCAAGATTGGTGTGCCATTAACGGTTGCTCCCAGTGGTATAGTTTTAATCGCATCTATACCATCTAAGTAACCAGTTGCACGTACCATATATTCAGCTTCAGCCATTTCGATAACTGATGCGCCAGTTTCTTGGTTCGCACGCTTAATCGCTTGACTAATATGAGAGAGAGGAATATCAAAAGCGCGTAGTTTATTGGGGTCTACTTTAACTTGATATTGTTTAACCATTCCTCCAATTGGTGCGACTTCAGACACTCCGGGGACTGTTTGCAATTCATATTTCAAAAACCAGTCTTGGAGACTTCTTAGCTCCGCTAAATCATGTTGGCCTGTACGGTCTACCAACGCATACAGATATACCCAGCCGACACCGGTCGCATCAGGCCCCAATTGGGGTTTAGCACTATCAGGCAGTTTAGAGGCAACTTGGCTTAGATATTCCAAAACTCGACTACGAGCCCAATAAAGATCAGTATCTTCATCAAAGATCACATACACATAGGAATCACCAAAAAATGAGAAACCCCGTACAGTTTTAGCACCAGGAACCGACAACATGGCCGTTGTCAGAGGGTAGGTAACTTGATCCTCAACAACTTGAGGTGCCTGTCCTGGATAATTGGTTTTAATAATGACTTGCACATCAGATAGATCCGGAATTGCATCTATAGGGGTATTTTTAACCGCAAAGGCTCCCCAACCAACTAAAATAAATGTTGCCAATAAAACAAAAAACCTATTTTTAATCGACCAATAGATCAACGCCTTAATCATAAAGCACCCCCAACAGAGCTATTAGGTGCTTTCGGGCGAGGCACAACAAAATCAATGAGCTTAAGGTTGCCCATATTGCCCCCTTTAAGAAGTACCTGAATAGAATCTCCTTCCCTAAAAGGGCTCATATCAAGCTCTTCTGCTAAAGGGACTTCCATAGTCATAGCCGGCTGTTCCCATTCACGTATCGCCTTATGTGCAAGTGTAAGCGTACGCTTCTGTGGGTCTATATTTTGAATCTCTGCCATCACCCATACAGATTCAATCGACCCCATAGATGACGGAGTCATACGTGAAAAATCTGAACTAAGACTAGATTCAGAATCCAAAAGGAACTGCGCTGAAGTCACAACTCGATCATCAGGGTAAAGCCCTTCAAAAATAGCCGTTCGATCAACAAATCGCCCTCCCGCCTTAACTTCCACTGATTTATAGCGCCCTTCACCTAAAGAAACGACGACTCGCTCTTGCGTGCCCGTTACAATCACCGATGAAGATGGAACGCTTAATACCGGCTCGGTAGGACGAGATAGAATCGTCACACTCGCAAACATATCGGGTTTTAAAAGCAAGTCAGGGTTATCAAACCGTATACGCACCTGGAGCGTACGCGTATTTTTATCGAGCACCGGGTAAATATAATCAACCTGCCCTGACCATGCTTTAGCAGGAAGGTAGTCTAAACTCATCTCAACCAAGTCACCTTGATTTATCAAATGAGCCTGCCTCTCAAATACTTCGGCTATCACCCAAACCTGATCTAAAGAGCCAATATTCATCAGCTTAATAGAGGGATTAATAAACATCCCTTTACGCAGATTTAACTCGCCAACATACCCTGACTGCGGCGTATACACAGGCACATCTTGATAGATTTTTTTTGCCTGTTTTAACTCATTAATAAAGCGTTGCGCTACACCAAGTGACTGAAGCTTACTTTGACTCGCCTGTAGTAAAAAACGATTATTACTTTTAAGGGCCGCTATAAATTCCTCTTGGGCATTCACTAACTCTGGAGAATACACTCTATATAACAGAGTTCCCTCTTCTACATACTCACCCGGAGCGCCTACAGCTACAAACTTAACCCAACCGGATATACGTGAATGAACATCTATCATTTTATCTTGATTGAACCCTATATAACCCACCGCTTTAATCTGTTCTTGTAACGGGCTAAATAAAACGGCTTGCGTTTTAACGCCTAAATTATGAACCACCTCCGACCGAATTCTCACGGTTCCAGGCATCTCTTTTTCCGCAAGGTTATCCGCATAAACGGGCACTAGCTCCATACCCATAGGAGATAAGCCGGGCTTATCTCGTTTAAAGTTCGCATCCATTGGTGCGACCCAATACAGCGGTTCATCCTCTTTACTTTCAGTAAGCGAGGCCGCCCCCTTATCAGATTCAGCACCCGCTACTAAATAACCGATCACTAATCCCACACATAAAGAAGCTAGAATAAAAATAAGTTTTTTCATTACTTTGACTCCAAGTAACGTGGCGACAATAATCGCAATTCAGGATCGACCCCCGCCAATAAGTAATTGAGGCGAAATAGGGTTGATGCTCGCTCATGAAGTAAGGCGACTTTCTGAAGTTTAACTTCCAGTTCGCTGATCGCGGCGGCAGAAATATCAGCAAACCGAGCCGTCGAAGCCCCATAGGCCTTTAATGCAGCTATGCGTTTTTCTTTTAATTGGCGTAAAAAACCACGGTTATAAATTATGATACGTTGCTCTAACCCAGCTAAATTAGCCCGCTCAAAATCAAATGTAGACTTCATTTGACGCGCATTAAGTAAACGTTGCTCTTTTGCTGCTTCACGCAGGTTAATAGCTGCATTTCTATGTGCGTCTTGCCGTTTTTCAGGAAAGATAGGTAGATCAAATGTAACCGCCATACTAAAAAAGTCAGATCTCTCTATGCCCGTCGACATATCATCTCTATACCCATAATTAGCATCGATTTTAAAACTTGGTTCATAAGCTTCATCCGCTAAATCAACCGCTTTCTGCTGTATATCTACACCTTGCTCAAGGCGTTGTAATACAGGATGTCGCAATAATGCCTGATAGACTTTATCTTCACTGTTTAACTGTTCGTCAGTCAGTATCATTTTTATTTCAGGTAACTCAGAAGAAAGCGGCCCCACCCTTCCGTGAACCGTTAGCCATTCAGATAAGCGACCGTGCGTTTGGTTTTTAAGTTGCTCTAATTTAGCAATACGATCCTGCAACTGAGTAAGTTTCAATTCAGCATCTAGCAACTCGTAACCTTGTATTTTCCCGCTACGATAATTAGCTTGGCTAATAGTCAACAACTCATTGAATATATGTTGGTTATCCAACAACAACTTTATCTGTTCTTGATACTGATGAAGTTGTACCCATAACTGGCCGACCTTTTTCTTGATCAGAGCCTTTCGCTCATCACGCTCCAACTGTTTTTGATCTGCCATTAAATTTAACTGACGTTGCTTAATCTCTAAGCTATCTCCTCGCGGAAATTGCTGAGAAACACCAAATTGTAATTGGGTCATATTTTCTTGATTAAAATCAAAGCTATCCGTCGGTAAGTTAGCCAATGCTATACGAAGCTTAGGATCAGGTAATTGTCCACTAGCAATAGCACCAGAACGAATTGCTTGCTCCTGATACTGGTTACTCACAAGCCAATGATCATGGGCTAAAGCTTCAGTGAGCGCCTTTTCTAGGCTTAAATCAGCATGAGCGGAGATCGAAAAAACGGCTAAAAACGCCATTAATAAAAAAGGAGATATATACATAAACCGGTCTCAAACGATATGAAAATAACGCTCTAAATAAAGAGCACTGTTTATCAAAACGAGACGCGATTTAATTAAGGAAAACAGCCTGTTGTATATGTAGACGTGGGAAACTTCGTTGAAAGAATTGCTGTCGAGCAAACGCAAACTGGAAGACAATGCGCTGCCTAAAATCCGGCCGCAAATTAAATAGAAGGGTCGTTACCCCTAAAGCGAAAAGAAAGAAAAAACTAGATAAAGGTGTAGCATCATCTATAGGATCAGCAACAGGATTAACACTCCATTCGCAGCTAATACCACCATTGCCACAATGCTCATTAAACTTACTGTCTGTGGACATATGCTGGCTGTGATCAACACCTGATACAACAACGCCATCTGAAACAGGAACACTTAGTAGATTGGTACATACACCTGCCGAACAATAGACGATAAAAAATAGCAGGCTAAAAGCTGCTATAACACGTCCACGCTTTGTCAGTATGTTTGAATAACCCATTAAGCTATATCCTAGAAAGGTGTATAAACTTTACCTGAATCAAGATGTTCAATCTATAGATCAAGCAAACAAGACAAAAGTTCCCTACAACCCTTTAGATAAATATTCATTCTGCAGCTGCTCCGCAGCCTGTGGCCGCTCAATATAGAACCCCTGAAACACATGACATCCAATATTATGTGCTATCTCTAATTGCTCTTTAGTTTCTATACCTTCAGCAAGTACCACCAAATTATAGGCTTTAGCAATTGATGCAACGGCTTCAACTATAGATCGGCTATTATTATGGGCTCCGAGCTCCTGAATAAAAGAGCGATCTATCTTCACTATATCGATCGGTAAATCTTTAAGGTAACTTAATGAGGAATAGCCTGTACCAAAATCATCCAGCGCGATAGTAATACCAAGTTTCCTAATTTTCTGTAACCGCGACTTAGCAAATTCAATATTTTCAACCGCAACCGTTTCTGTAATTTCTAAACAGATGTCAGAGAGGTTAGCCCCTCCACCCACAATTGCCTGCTGTAAAGTAATCACCATATCCGCTTGATAAAACTGTAAGGGGCTAATATTAATTGAGGTGTACCAACCATCCTGCCAAAACCCTTCAGCCTTCCACTTTTCTATCTGACGACTGCATTTTGCTAACAACCAATTACTAACGGGAACAATCATGCCGCTTATTTCAAGACTAGGAATAAACTCGATTGGAGGCATTAAGCCTTTTTCTGGATGCTGCCAACGAATTAAAGCCTCAAACCCTACAATGGCCCCTGTAACATTAACTAGAGGCTGGTAATGAATACGGAACTCCTCTTGCTCCAATGCTCGATGAAGCTCATTTTCCATATGCTGTTGTTTTTCAACGGCTAACGACATGGAACGATGATAAAAGGCATAACCGTTACGACCGTTCTCTTTCGCATGATACATAGCTGTATCAGCAAATCTCATTAAGTCATCAATATCTTTCCCTTCAATTGGAAAGATAACTACACCTATACTCGCCCCTATTCTTAACTTGTGCTGCTTAATATCTATAGGCTGAGAGAGTATTTCTAACAATTTATCGCAGATTATTTGTACATCAGCTTTGATTCTTTCTTGGTTGTCATGAAGAAACTCCAACAAAACAACGAACTCATCTCCCCCCAAACGAGCCACTGTATCATTTGCACGTACTTGGCCTATAAGTATCTCCGCCACCTCTTTAAGGAGCAAATCACCAATACCATGCCCAAGTGAATCGTTAATCGTTTTAAAATGGTCCAAATCAATAAACAACAGTGCGTTATAAACGCCATTTCGCTCACAGCTTAAAATTGATCTAGATAATCGGTCATTCAGTAATACCCGATTGGGCAAACCGGTTAAATTATCGTGGTTAGCTATATGGCTAATATGATCTTGGACAACTTTTTGACTCGTAATATCAGTCGCCACAACCAGTGTTGCAGGTTCAGAAAAATACTCGAATGGCGAAGCCTGAATTGAGAAATGTAATTGTTCGCCATTTTCGCGAGACCAAGAAAACTCAGTTATATCAACCGGCGCATTATTGGCTTCGACGCTACGGCGGATAACATGCATCCGCTCAACTTCATCTTGAAACGAATGGAAATCTGATATGGTGACACCCACCAAAGACTCTACCGATACGTCATAAAACTCCGCAACCTGCTGATTACAAAATAACACTTGGTCTTTACTATTAAGCGCCACAATCAACTGGGGAGCTTGATTGATAACCTGCTTTAACAAGTGCTCACTTTGCACTAGGGCTAAATGGTTACTCTTTTTTTCATGAAGTAGTTTTTGCGCTGTATGAATAAATTCATTACCAACATCACTGAGTTGACCTAACTCGGTATTTTTATGTTGCTCGGGTACTTCAAGATATTTACCTTCGCTATCTTCCAGCCTGAGCTCAGCAAATTGTTTAGCTAACAAGGCCAAGGGCTTAGTTAAAAATGCGTGGAAAAGCGCTATTAAAAATACCGCAAGGAGAATATTACGAACGACGCCCGAGACAAACGTAGTTAAAGCGCGTTCAAAAAAGGGCTGTAACGCAAGGTCTTGATCCACAACCACCTGAAGACTACCAGGCTCAAGATTGGCAAACCCAGGCGCCCTAAGTGCTAAAGCATAATCTTTATATTTAGTTGAGATGGCTTCCGTCAACCATTGCGTTTTAGTCTTTTGCAGCGTGGATTCTTGCTCTGCTAAAACCTCACCTAACTCATCTCTAATCTGTACTTTGGAGATGAAGGGATATTGCATAAGCCCATTAACAACTTCTTGGGCAAGCGCCTGATCTAAAGTATGGACCGCGCGCGTAGCCGGGGGTTTACTCGCATCCAGTATATCGATGACGGTTTGATCTAACCGGCTCCCTTGCGTTTTATAGTCTTCTAATACATGTATCGAACTCAAGAAGAAGCCAATAGTAAACGCCATCAACACAGTATACTGGGCAAGCTTTACCGCCAACCTATTTCTTACTTTAGGGCTCTGGTGCTTCAAATAGATAACACTTCCTATTATGTTAGGCGCTTGCCTAAATCAGATATTAATAATTGATAATCTCATAAATCATTTAGCTCTTTAAGTAATAAAAGTAATTTTCTATTAACTACTTACCTGTCACTTAATGTCCTATTGTGAGTACTTACATTCTAGCTAATAATCAGCTTTTTTCCTCATCCTCAGCACTATAATATAAAGTTATCTCTTAAGCCTGAATGAATATTATGCTTCTATATTGTATTTCAATAACATTCGAGGAAGCGCCTCATCAAGGTTTGCAACGTCGTCATCATTTAATTCAATCAGGTCAACGCCCATTTTAATGAACTTTTCCTTTTTCTCGATCTTTGCTGACAACATACTTTTAGGGTTTTCTTTACCCCAATACTCAATATAAAGCTGATGTTGAGGTAGATAAAAATCGGCATCTAAATCTCCTTCGCACGGCAAACCTGTCCGATAGGCATGCAACAAGCCGGACAGATAGAGCCAATTATCAATCTTCCTCTCCGCTTCACAAGTAACATTATGGCCATCACAACAAAGATAATCGTTTTTTCCTTCATAGCCCTGTTGGAATCCGCTCACTCGTGCAGTTAATATCCCATTGTCTAAAATAGACTCTCGCCACATGATATAAGGAATGCCTGTAGACCGATTTTCCCGCTGAAAACCTCCCGCAGCTTCACCTAAAGTAGTTAACAGCCAGCCTTTTCGACCCGCCTTTATCCAACCTAATTCTTGCAAAAGTAATCCAATAATACGATCAGATAACGACAGCTGAGTAGCCAAAGAATCAAAAGATAAGAGATGGGAATCAACACTCACTAAAGCTCGGTGCTTGACGGTCTCACTTGGCCAAATAATATAACGACCAAACTTAGTGCTTTCACGATAGGTCCCCCCTTCAAACTCACCTTTAGATGTTAATAACCAGTTATCACTTACACGCTTGATCCAACCGAGTGATTCCAGCTCAGTAAACATCTGCTTAGTGGTTTTATCGAGAGCCTTAGCTAAGGCTGAGGTTGAAAGTGGATGTGATTTATCAGACATCTAAGGTCATTCCTAACGATATTATTTACCTCAGAATAATCAAACTTGTTAAGGAGTAAAAGCGATTCACTTTTTTCAGGGAGATAGAGCGCAAAATAAAAACGAAAAGCCTATTTAAACCCCCACCTTAATAAATACTTAACAGGATAAAGCATCTAACTCTAAAAGCTGATATAAATAGCAAATAGAGGGATTAATTCTATAACTTGAGCGGCATTAAAAGGATTCCTCGACTAGGATTAATAATGGACGTAATCTCTGGAGTACTCGCATGGACACAACAATACTCAACTTTTACAAAAAATCTGCTTCAGTGGTATTGTTGACCCTACTCTTCAACACGCCTTCAGCTATAGCGCAAGAGTGGATTTACAGTGTCGTTCAAGGAGACACACTGTCTGAATTCAGTGAAAAACACCTTTACAAAACATCTTACTGGAAACAACTTCAGAAGATTAATAATATCGCCGACCCGAAACGCATCCCTGAAAACACAAAATTACGTATCCCTATTGATTGGATAAAATCTCAGCCAGCATCAGCACAAGTCATCAAATTTGAAGGGGATGTAGTCACGCAAAGCAAAGAAGGCACTGATTCACAACAAGTGAGTGTAGGTCAGCAACTTAATCTTGGCGATCATTTAGAAACCTATTCACAAAGCAGTGCATTAATTCGCTTTGCAGATGGTAGTGAGATACTGGTATTACAAAACTCTAAAATCGATTTTAACCATATGACGAAATATGGTGAGACCGGGATGGTGGATTCAAGAGTTCGCCTCATATCAGGTGATATAGAGAGTCATGCTGCAACACAAAAAGGCAGTGCTTCACGTTTCGAAATCCATACACCCGCTGCGATCTCTGCCGTTAGGGGAACCCGCTTCCGAACCTCTTATACAGCGGCAGACACGAGTTCAACTATTGAGGTATTAGAAGGTGGCGTCGCGGTAAAAGGTGCGAAAACTACACGTTTAGTTCGTGCTGGCTACGGGACTCATGTTGTTAAAAATAAAGCGCCATTAAAACCTAAAAAGCTCCTACCCGCTCCTCAGCTATTGGCTTACCCACAACCGATCGAAACCATCGGTTCTCAAATCCGCTGGGAAGCTATAGAGGGTGCGCAGCGCTATCGTTTCATCATTGCAGAGTCAAATGAGTTTAGTACAGTGTTATGGGATAGTGACAGTGAACGAAATGCCATCAGCCTTCCTGACCTAAGTGATGATACATACTTCCTACAACTGCGTGCTGTCGACAAATATGGAATTGAGGGTATAGAACGCGTACAAACATTCACACTCAATGCACACCCTCAACCGCCTTTCCCTATGGCACCAAATAATAAGGCTACAATACGTGGGAAAGCCCCTGTATTGGAATGGACCCAATCCAGCGAAGCGGTCAGCTACCGATTACAGATAGCGTCCGATCAACAGTTTTCTAACATATTACTTGATCGCCCTTCATTAACGAGCAACCAATTTACGGCATCCGAACTACTGCCCACCAACACCTATTACTGGCGTGTAGCCAGTCTTGCTGGCGATGGAGAATTAGGACCTTATGGTACTCAACGTAGCTTAACCGTAAAACCAATTCCTGCGACTCCCGAGCCCGCACTCGTCCAAAATGAACGTGAAATAAAACTCTCATGGACTTTAGGCTTACCGGATGAATCCTACCAAATACAAATATCTAAAGATCCATCATTTAAATCCATTATTACAGATACAAGGTTAACAAAGCCGGAGATTACACTGGAGCGTCCTGAAGGATATAGATATGTTCGCGTTAGATCCCTAGCAGAAGATGGCTTTGCCGGTGCTTGGGGTGTTACTCAAGAATTAACACCGCCCCCGAACGAAAACTGGATCTATGTATTTGGTTCTTTTGTAGCCACTATATTGTTGCTGTGAACACATACAGACTATGAATAAACGTCGTATCCAGCTTTTTGTTATAGGCTTTATGCTGTTATTGCTGGTTGTTAGCTTCAACAGTTCTGTGCTTAAACGTATAGACCTGATTATTTACGACACGTTGTTAAATTTATCGAGCCACCCAGCCCCTGAAGAGATCGTTATTATTGCGATTGATGAAGAAAGCATCATACGTCTGGGGCGCTGGCCATGGCCTCGAACGACCCATGCAGAATTACTTAATCAACTGACCCAAGCCCAAACCACCGCTGTGGGCTTTGATATTTTATTTTCCGAAAAAGAATCCCTTGAGAATGACCGCCTATTTGCTGAAGCTATAGAAAAAAATGGTCACGTTTTTCTGGCGGTAGCACCTGAAAAATCATTAAATTCACAAATTACCGAGCTACTACCAACCCCTACTATTGCTGAGCATAGTGCCGGATTTGCTCATGTTGATACTGAGTTAGATATTGATGGTATCTGCCGTCGAGTTTACCTCTACGCCGGCTTAGGTGACGCTCATTGGCCTATATTAGGCCTTGCCCTCCAACAAGCTATCCGCGATTACCCTTTAACGCCGGCTCTAGAAAAAACACAAAGCAGTGATACCGGCTGGGTACGTAAAACCCCATTACTAATCCCTTTTTACGGCCCTCCAGGGCATTTCACTCATTATTCATATATTGATGTATTGAATGGCAAGATAGGCCGAGAACATTTAAAAGATAAAATAGTCATCATAGGTGCTACCGCGACCGGAATGGGAGATGCCGTAAGCACCCCTGTTTCTGGACACCATCAACGGATGCCCGGCGTAGAACTCAATGCAAATATAGCGGCGGCATTACTGGAATCCCGATTTATCACTGAGATAACACCGTGGCAACAATACTTATCCACTCTCATTTTAACTACATTATTAGTATTAGCTGCCATCGTGCTCCCCAAACGGTACTTTCCAATAAGCTTACCTTTTACATTGCTAGCAGCATTAGTTTTATCCTTTACTCTCTTACGTGAAGCTCAACTTTGGCTTCCTCCAACAAATACTATGCTCGTACTGATTTTAGTTTTCTCGCTCTTTAGTTGGCGCCGCTCCTTAGAAACCCAATACAAACTAACGCAGCTTAACAACGAGGTGTACCAGCAACTTAACTTTGATCCAATAACGCACCTACCTAATAAAACAATGTTCAAAGACCAACTGGCGAGCACACTGACAGAAACACCTAGCACGCAAAATGTTTCACTGCTGATCATCCAACTTAGTGGCATCAAAGAAGTTAATAACCGTTTAGGCCTCAATGCAGGTGATGAAATTCTAGCCATGGCAGCACAACAAATACAAAAAGCGGTCGGATTCTCCTACCCAGTCGCGCGCCTTAGTGGAATAGAGTTTGCGACAATTATTACCAATCAGTCCTCACCTTCGGATACTGCAAGAATCGGCCACCGCCTGATCCAACTACTACAATTACCTTGCGAGTTACAGGGCGATCATTTTTTCTTTAAACCCTCCATTGGTGTCAGTACCTACCCACAAGATGGAGACAGTACCGATATATTAATCAGTAATGCCTATGCGGCCATGCATAAAGCAAAATCCAACAACAAGCGCGGGCTGTACTATTATTCGTTGCATTTAAAACAGGAAATTATCGACGAATCCTCATTAACGCGGGACCTTCACTTAGCTCTCAATCAAAACCAACTGGAAGTCTATTATCAACCTCAAGTCATCAGCGCTACCGGAGAAATAATCGGCCTAGAAGCACTATTACGCTGGAAACATCCTGAAAGAGGTAACATATCCCCAGCATCTTTTATTCCTATTGCAGAGAAAACTGGACTAATTATGCCTATAGGGGATTGGGTACTGGAAACGGCCTGTAAACAAGCCGTCACTTGGAACAAAGGCCTGAAAAAAGAGATACGTATAGCCATCAATATTTCAGCTATTCAATTTTATGATAATTTTATAGTTGAGCGTGTAAAACAAATATTGGATATCACTGCGCTCCCTGCACACCTATTGGAGCTCGAGCTAACAGAATCTGCTCTTATGAGTAACTTTGAGACGACCATTCAAACTTTACACGAGCTAAAAGATATTGGGATTAATATTGCCGTAGACGATTTTGGTACCGGCTATTCCTCTTTAAGTTACCTAAAGCAATTCCCTTTAGATCGTATAAAAATCGACCAAAGTTTTGTGCGTGATTTAGGGCAAAGTGTAGAAAGTGCTGAAATCACTCAAGCAATTATAACAATGGCTCACAGCCTTAATCTTCAAGTGATTGCAGAGGGTGTAGAGACTCCCCAGCAACGTAATTTCCTGTTAACGCAAACCTGCGAAGAGCTACAAGGGTTCCTCTTCAGCAAACCTTTACCTAAAGCACAGATCAGCGAACTATTAAAAAGCCCTAGAGAGCTAGGCTCTCCGATAAATAATGCTTAATAGGCAAAAATGTATAAACGCTTCACTTCTCCCTTAGTTCAACGTATATATATGTTCAATTGAAGCGGGAGCGCCCTATGACGACTAAAATACTGATGATCTATACTGGTGGAACTATAGGTATGGAATCATCCGCTAACGGCTACACTCCTGTCCCAGGGTTTGAATCATTAATAAGAAGCCGTTTAGCCCATTCACACCACGCTCTGCTCCCAGAGTTCGATATGCTGGAGCTAAATCCGTTAATAGATAGCGCCAATTTAATCCCTAGCCATTGGACTGAAATGGCAGACATTATTATCCAGAAATATGAGGACTATGATGGCTTTATTGTGCTTCATGGTACCGATACTATGGCTTACAGTGCTTCAATGCTGTCCTTCATCTTACAAGGTTTATCAAAACCCGTTATCTTCACCGGCTCTCAGATTCCCTTATCACAACTGCGAAACGATGCACTCGATAATCTAATTACAACACTGCTTCTGGCCACTGATAACTCAATAAATGAAGTCTGCATTTACTTTAGCGGACGACTTTTAAGAGGAAATAGATCGAGTAAAGTGAAAGCAACAGGGTTAGATGCTTTTAACAGCCCGAACTTCCCTTGGCTCGGCCAAGTTGGGCTTAATGTCGAGCTACACTCCAACCTCTTTTTGCCCCAAAAACAACCTCGCTTTTTAAACCCCGAGTTTAAAAAAAATGCCGTTGTTATACTGCCCATATATCCAGGAATTAATGGCAAGCACGTTGAATTACTCAGTTCAGACCCAGACTGTAAAGCCATTATTTTGCGGAGTTACGGCGTAGGTAATTTGCCTGATCAAAATCAGGAACTAATTGATGCACTGAAGGCTGCTGCACAACGAGGCGTAATTTTCGTCAATAACAGCCAGTGCTTACAAGCTGAGATCTTTCAGGGGCAATACGCATGCAGCTCAATTTTAAATGAGATTGGTGTTATATCAGGGGCTGAAATGACATTAGAAGCCTGCTTCTGCAAACTTCACTTTCTATTAGCAACACTGACATCTACGGCAATGATCAAAAATAACTTTGTTAAAAGCTTGGCCGGGGAAATCAGTCGCTAAAACATCAAATTAAGGGAGTTGCACTTTAGCTAACCATTCCCGCTCTTCAGGTTCTAAATAAACTTGCTCTAAAAGCTGAACAGCCCAAAAATCTTGCTCTGCAACACGCTTCAATATAGCTACAGCAAGAACTTTGACCACAGGCACTTCACTCCAGATTGAATGATTTAAGCAGCGCCAATGGTTGTTATCTTGTGATTTTGGTTTTTCAATCTGCGTAAAACACACATCGCAGACCATAAGACAGTGATTCAAATCAGGTAGTTTTGAAACAGCTGCCACCTCATAGATATGCAACTTAACACCATGGTCGCCGCATAGTTCGCAATGTGCCCCACTACGCCGCACTAAATCCTTGCCAAAAATTGACAGCCCACAATTCCGCTCGTGATAACGATCATGACCTTTAGACATAGTTACGTCCCCATGTTTATCCTAAGGGATAGCACATTCTCATTAGAATGGAAGAAATATAAGGGGAACTAAGACTAAGTGATATCGCTTAGAGGGCAACATGAGCGACTAAAATTAACGAGGGGATAGCCTCTATAAGAGATACTATCCCCTCCTGCCGGATGGATACTCCGACTAATCAGCCTTTGCAGGCAAAAAACAAGCAATGTAAACGACCAGAACTTTTTTAAGCGGACAGGTTCTAGAGTGCTTCTAATGTGGTTATGACCACTCTGTAGTCTTTGACGTTCACTCTGAAAATACCAACTTAAAAATGCTACTAATTGCTGCTGCCTAAAGCATTAACAAAAACCGCAACAATCAATCTCCCAGTCGATGTATTTTTATTTATCCTCCTTATTTCATTTCAAAAAATGTTTCAAAGGAAGAACTATCTCTAGTCATGATAAAACACATAAAAAACCAAAGACAATTCAATATTTCAAAAAATACAACCGTGACTTCAACACGAAGTTACACTTTTATTATAGAAGACAATTTCCATTCTGCTGGCGATTGTCATAATTCGCACCGTATAATGCTTGAAATTTTTTCACGCTGAGGATTGGACAATGCTACAAATAGGGACTCCTCTATCACCGTCAGCTACACGTGTATTGATGTGCGGCGGTGGAGAACTGGGCAAAGAAGTCGTTATCGAATTACAACGCTTAGGCGCGGAGGTCATTGTTGTCGATCGCTACAAAAATGCCCCAGGTATGCAGGTTGCTCACAGAAGCCATATCGTCTCAATGCTGGATGGTGATGCGCTGCGTGAAATAATCGAGCTAGAAAAACCACACCTGATTGTTCCTGAAATAGAAGCTATAGCGACCGAAACCTTAGTTGATCTTGAGAATGAAGGCTTCAACGTTATTCCAACAGCTCGTGCAACTCAACTCACGATGAACCGCGAAGGAATTAGGCGTTTAGCCGCAGAAGAGCTTAATATTCCCACCTCTAACTACCGTTTTGCCGAAACACATGAAGAGTATATGGCTGCAGTGGAAACCGTGGGTATCCCCTGTGTTGTAAAGCCGATTATGAGCTCATCAGGTAAAGGTCAAAGCACCATCCAATCCACTGACCAAATTGAACAAGCTTGGCAATATGCTCAAGATGGCGGTCGCGCAGGAAAAGGAAAAGTCATCGTAGAAGGGTTTGTAGACTTTGACTATGAAATAACACTGCTTACCGTTCGTCACGATAGCAACACTAGCTTTTGCGAACCTATAGGGCACATACAAGTAAGCGGTGATTACAGACAATCCTGGCAACCGCAAGCAATGAGCCCAGTGGCACTAGAAAAATCTCGTGAGATCGCAAGCAAAGTAACATCAGCGCTAGGTGGGCAAGGCCTCTTTGGCGTTGAACTCTTTATTAAAGGCGATAAGGTTTACTTTAGCGAAGTATCACCTCGCCCCCATGATACCGGCATGGTGACGATGATCTCCCAAGATTTATCGGAATTCGCACTGCATGCTAGAGCTATTTTAGGCCTACCTATTCCAAATATTCATTTCCACGGTCCCTCTGCATCGAGCGTCATCTTAGTAGAAGGTGAATCAGATAAAGTACGATTTGGTAATCTACAACAAGTCCTTGCGGAGCCGAATACTCAAATCAGATTATTCGGCAAACCGGAAGTTTCTGGGCAACGACGTATGGGTGTTGTATTAGCCCGAGATGAAACTGTACAAGCCGCTAAAGAGAAAGCTATTCGTGGCTCAACCTCAGTCAATGTAGAACTATAACGTAGGATCAAAGCACTATTTCCAACCGGAATAGTGCTTTACTCTAAATATTAGGGAACCTTTAGTGATTACCAACAACTAAGGATAGAATAAAGTAAACACAATAATCGGAGTCACCTATGGCTGAACCTAAATGCCCAGAATGCTCAATCTCAGGGGTTGAACACATCGTTTCAAAAGACAGCGAAGAAAGAGCACGTGATAGCCAAGCTTGGTTCCAAATCGCTTATTGCAATGGCTGTGGACATATCTATGGTGTTTTCGCCAAACACACTATCCCAGCAGGTAAAAAAGGGCCGCAACTCGTTTTACATCGTTAGAAAATAAATAGATGTAACACGCCTCTTATTGTCATACCGAACAAGCCACCATAAACAGCATAGCGAATCACTTGGCTGATTCGCTTACCCGCAGCGGCAAAGATCGCAATACCAGCAACATCCAGCGGATTAGTGGCAAAACCGGCCATACGGTTAAGCTCGTTTACACTAATAAGCCCCTCGTTCATCAGATCTATAGTGATACCCATAAAAGCAGTTCCACCTGCAATAAATTTAGTCACTATAGGTAGCACTGTTGCTTCAGGTAAACCAATTAGAGCCAGTAACGGGGCGAGTAATGAGCTTAATAAACTAATAACCCCTGTCGCTTCAAATACATTCACTAAAAAGATCGCCAGTATTAGCATAGGCAGCATACCGAACACGATCTTCATCCCCTCTTGACCACCATCACCTAAGATCTGAATAACCGTTTTTTTCTCCTCTTCTGGCGAGGTCGATTTGACGACAGTTTCAGCAGTATCAGGATCAACAAGGTTACGAGTTAGCACGTAGTAAGTGAAAGAAGCTGCCGCTAAGCCACCAATTATAGATGTAATCAGAATTACACCTATATTAAGCCCCATTGCACTTAACGGGAACGTCGCATTGGCTTGTGACATAGCTAAGACCATCGCTAAGGTAGCCGCGATATAACGGCGTGATGTGCCATTCCTATCCATCAAAGCTAAAGTAGCAATAGGGCCTGCGAAACTAACAAAAAGCAGTTTAATCATGGCAAAAATGCCAAGGCCTGGAATACCAAAAATACGTGCAATCGGTGCCAGTAAATTTGAAAACCAGCTCAGCACACCTTTAGCATCAAGGAGTTTCATGAACGCAGACATTACAACCATAATGGGTAAAAGAATATATAAACCCATATCTAAACCGGTTCGCCCGGAATCTAGGATAACTGCAATGATCTGTTCCACGATAAATAGCCTTGGCTAGAAATAAGAGGCAATTTTACCTAGAGGCTAGAAGTGAAACCAGCTATTTATAGTCTATACAGATATTAGTGATGACCGGTCTATCACAAATCATAAGGCTCAATCTGAAAAGCTTCCATGGTATAACCGGAAGCCGCAAGCTCATTCACAACCGTTTCTGTATTTATACGACCACTAATCCATACCGCATCATATAAATTTTCCACATGAGTTCCAGGCTCAAATCGAACATAAATAATCTGGTTGGAGGGTGGAGGAGGCACATGGATACATGCACCAAAATAAGGAACTAAAAAGAACTCAGTAACACGCGTACCATCCGATTCGACCGGTACAACATAACCAGGAATTTTAATCATCTGACCATCAAAATCAGGCACAGTCGGAGCAGATTGCATCGCTACCATCATCTCATCCAGCAGCTGTTGTGCTTTAGGATCAAAATCATCAATAGCCGCCAACTGCTCAGAACTATTAAATATCGCATCCATAGAGAAATCAGCAGGCATCAACTGTTCCCACTCTACTGGCTTCACTGACTCACCGTTAATCACCTCTTCGGCACAAATAAAACTTGAGCTAGCGATCAACCACACAGCGATAATAATATGTTTAAACATTCAATTTCTCTTGTTATAACTTAATCGACATACCGTCAGCCAAAGAGTTCCGGTAAGCACGATAACCGGGTACTAATCCAGCTAAAGATCCAGCCGCGACCACCATACCTACTAGCTGCCATTGCCATAAACTTAAACCTTGTACCGCTAATCGTACCCCAAACTGATCCTGAATTAACGGGCTGGCATAAAGCATTACCAAATAAAGTACACCAATACCCAGTAAAACACTCAATAACGTAACCAATAATGATTCTAATATAAGTAATGTCAATATATGTATAGGACGCGCACCTACAGAGCGCAAGATAGCCATCTCTCGGCGGCGTTCATTTAAACTACTTAACAGCAAGGCTAGCAACCCAAGAACTCCTGAAACAACCACTAAACCAGAAATAGCGAACAGTGTTTTTTCAACGAAGGAAAACATACCCCACAACTCCTGCAAAGCAAGTCCTGGTAAAATAGCCATTAACGGCTCATTCCTATACTGATTTATCTTCCGCTGTAGATGAAATGTAGAAAGACGAGAGTTAAGCCCAAGCATAAACGCCGTAATTTGTTTAGGCTTAAGTTTCATTTTAAGCACTTGCTCTGCCGTTACTTTAGAGCCGGGTAATTGCACCCCAGACTGCCAATCAACATGGATAGCCTCAATCGCCTCCAAAGAAACAATAAGCGTATTATCAACAGGCGTACCTGTAGGTTTTAAAATGCCTACAACATTAAACGGCTTATCATCATGCTTCATCAAACTGGCACTCCCCATACCATGGGCGATCACAACGGGAGAGCCTAAGTTATAGCCTAGTTTTTTAGCAACCTCAGCACCAATTACTACATCGAAAAGCCCTTCAAAGCCTCTACCTTGAGAAAAGGCGAGTGGCTGTTTGGCACCATATCGGTAATGCTCAAAATACGCTGAGGAGGTACCTAAAACCCTAAACCCGCGATGAGAATCACCTAATGAGAGAGGAATACTCCATTTAACATTGGCATCTTGGCTAATATTTTCATAGCTTTTCCACGTTATATTATTGGTAGCATTCCCAATATGGAAAACAGAGTACAGTAATAAATTTATCTGCCCACTTCGCGCACCTACGATCAGGTCAGTAGAAGATACAGTCGATGAAAACCCCTCTTTAGCTTGCTGCCTTATAATGTCTACACCTAGCAGTAACACAACACTCATACTAATAGATAGCAACATCATTAATAGAGTGGCCTTCCTATTTAAAAAGCTTTTCCAGGTTAAATGAAACAAAGTCATAAGCTATATCCTCCATTAGATGAAGGGGTTAGCCTCAATTTCTGCGAAAAGTGATGTTCTAAAGCGCTATCGTGACTAACAAAAATTAACGTGGAGCCGGATAATTCACATTGAGATAATAACAACGCTAAAAACTGGTCTCGCGCATCTACATCAAGTGCCGATGTAGGTTCATCTGCAATAATAATCTCCGGCGAACCTAAAATCGCTCTTGCCGCACTCACCCTTTGTTGCTGCCCTACAGAAAGGGCCGCTGCATTTTGTTGATAGAGATGTTTATCCATCAAACCTAAACGCTTAAGTAGCGCCTCAGCCCCCTGTTCTACAGAACCAAACTCATCGATAGCACGTGCTCTTCGCGTAGACGAAAAACGGCAAGGTAGACAAACATTTTCTAATAAACTCAAAAACGGTAGTAAGTTAAACTGCTGAAAAATAAAACCTATATGGTCAGCTCTAAACTTATCTAACTGGGACATCTTCATGAGGCCATAGTCATGGCCTAAAACTTTGATATCACCATGCTCAGGGGCAAGCACACCACCCAAGATATTAAGCAATGTGCTTTTTCCGCTACCCGAGGGGCCTTTTATGAAAACTTTTTCACCGTGATAAAGTTGAAACTTAGGAATGGTTAAGCAGGGTGTGCCATCACCCCACTTAAATAAAAGATCATCGATAGTTACGGCTAATTTTTTCATTTTAAAAACCAAACTCGAGTAATGCCATTAGAATTTAAAGCCTTTAGAGGAAGGAGTTAACTCAAGCTGCTGAGCTCCCTTATCTGTAATTAGATTCACATGGAGCTTCTCTACTCCTTTAAACGAATCAAACAAACTTAATGTCATATCTGTCAACGCTTCAGGGTTACTACACTTAAAATGATAAGTCGCCGTAATATCAGCATGCACTTCGTGATCATGCTCTTCATGATCCGCATGTTCTTCGTGATGGTCATGACCTTCATGTTCCTCGTGATCTGCATGTTCCTCATGATCATCATGGCCTTTATGCTCTTCGTGATCCGCATGTTCCTCATGATCATCATGACCTTCATGCTCTTCGTGATCCGCATGTTCCTCATGTTCCTCATGATCATCATGGCCTTCATGCTCTTCGTGATCCGCATGATCCCCATGCTCTTCACCCCAAACAACCTCAACATGCTCCGTCAGACAGTTAGCAGAGGCAGAAAGTTTCAAAATGTTATTGGCATTTTGTAATAGTTTTAAAGCTTTCTCTTGAGTCGCTTTATCTTCAGCCGATTTTGCTTCGTATTCAAACCCTACGATATTCGCCATTGGCGAGCGAAGCACAGCTTCTACATCACCTTGATCTGTTGCGATATTTAACACCGCTTCCCCATGCACATGCGCTTCAAGTGCTGTAGCAATAGGACTTAACATGCATGAAATTAAAGCACTACCTATAGAAATGTAATGGACTCGCTGGAACATGATGCTCTCCAATAAAATGATATAATATAACATTACTATACAGTTTTACGCCGGCTTATGACAACAAGCTCAGGCTATCTTGAGGATCAAAGAATAATCGATCGCTGCCAAAAAATAGCTTTAAAGAGGGATAATCCAGCTTCTTATGGTTTATCAGCGCTGCATTTATCCAATAGAATCTCACCCAACCGTTTAATTGCATTCTTTCGCGACGCATTCCAGTGGTGAGCAAAGCTAATACGTAAACAATTTCGATACTGATCTTGTGCTGTAAATAAGTTACCTGGAGTGATCACTATACCTTCCCTACGGGCATCCAAATAACAGTTATCTACTTTATAGTGCTCTTCAAGCTCAACCCATAACGCAAGCCCTCCCTGAGGCTGGCTCACTCTTATCTCGCCAAGTTCACGCCAATATAAAAACAGTAGATCAATCAACTGATCTCGCTGCTCTTTAAGTAAGTACTTATATTTACGCAGATGCTTTTCGTAAGAACCATCATCCAAAAAATCAACTAATCCCTGCTGCGTAAAACGGCTTAAGGCAAGCATATTGACCATTTTTAAAAACATTAAAGAGGATTGCTCTCTACTCGAAACAACCCAACCTAGCCTCAACTCTCTTGAAAGTGATTTAGAGTAAGAGCCACATAAAATGACATTATCATTCCGACCCAGCTGTTTTAATGGGGGAAGACGCGCACCAAATGATAGATCCCCATAAATATCATCTTCAACAATAGTAAAGCCAAATTGTTCCGCTAATTGAAGCAACCGCTTACGTTCAGTATCAGGCATCACTGAGCCTAAAGGCGTTGCAAATGCAGGAGTTACTACACAAGCAGCTATTTTCCATTTAGATAAAGTCTCAGTTAAAGCATCTATAGAGATACCCTCCGTTGACGTAACGGGGATTTCAAGTACTTGTAAACCAAGGCTTTCTAATAACTGCAGCACACCATAAAATCCAGGGGATTCAACTGCGACTATATCCCCTGCCTGACAACAGGATTGTAATGCTAAAGATAATGCATGCTGGCAACCCGCTGTAATCAAGACATCTTGCTCATCAAACCTACAACCTAGACGCTGATATCGGCTAGCAATTTGCTGACGTAAATAGAGTGACCCTGCTGGCTCATCATAATATTGATGTTCAGAACCGCCCTGTTGCCGTAAGGCTCTTGATAAACAACGATTTAGCTCAGTAATACCTACAGGGCGTTGCGATCGTTTATCAATTTGAGGCGCTATATCAAAAGCAGCATTGTGCGTCATGATATCTCTCATCACGTCGCTCATATCAATCAGATGGGGCTCAGACCTGATCTGCATTACAGAGGGGCTTTGTGCAGGTATTTTTGCCTTAGTATTCAGCTGAACTGAAACAAAATAGCCTGACTTTGTTCTTACCTCCACAAGACCTGCCGCTTCTAAACGCTGATAAGCATGAATCACGGTGGCTTTAGACAGCCCCCTCTCCTCACATTGAGTCCGGATAGAAGGCAGTTTAGTGCCTGATGGGAGCCGACCTAAATATATGTATTCAGCGAGCTCTTGTTCCAGTTCTTGATATAGGTATTTCATTTAGCCTCTCTCATCTGTACCTATTATAAATTATTTTTCTATGCCTGTTCCTATCTTTTTATCTCTGTACATTATGCAGCTATCAGTAATTAGAAAAGTGCGTCCTGATGAAACCATCTAGTAGTAATCAAATTCCCCTAACCTCCCTTTGTGAATCCGCTCCACTGCCTGGGAATGGAAAGTTTCATGTAAAGCTTGTAGAAGGCTTCTATCAAAACTTACGACGCTTAACGAGCTGGCCCTTACTGGCCCTATTTTTCACCCTGACCTGGGTACGTATAAACGGGCAGCCACTTATCATGTTCGACTTTGATGCCCACCGTATTTTTCTGTTTGGCACTGAACTATCTTGGTATGATCTGCCTGCCCTTGCAGGCATCATGATTTGCGGGGCCAGTTTGTTATTCTTTATGGCGGTCGGTTGGGGACGTGTTTGGTGCGGATTTGCTTGCCCACAATCAATATGGACTTGGTTATTTATTCGTATCGAAGATTTAATTGAGGGGCGTGCTGCAAAACGCTCTCGATCAGATCAGCAATCACTCAATAGCCAAAGGCTCTTTAGGCGGGTTATCAAACATAGTCTTTGGTTAATACTATCCTTTATTACGGCTATTACCTTCTGCGGCTACTTCACACCTATAGATCAATTAATCCAAGATCTGCTTCATTTTGATCTCTCCCTTTTCGGCCTATCATGGATCATTATTATGTCCCTCTTAACCTACGCTAATGCTGGCTTAGTAAGAGAGAAGGTTTGTTTGCATATGTGCCCCTATTCACGTTTTCAAGGGGTTATGTTTGATGAAAAAACTTACACTGTGGCCTACAACCCTGCTCGCGGGGAGCCTAGACAGCACTTAAGAGGCCAAGAAGAAAACGCTGGGGACTGCGTAGATTGTGGGATTTGCGTCCAAGTATGCCCTACAGGAATTGATATACGAAATGGCCTTCAAGCCGCTTGTATCGATTGTGCAGCTTGTATTGATGCCTGTGATTCTGTAATGGTTAAATTAGGTAAAAAAACGGGCCTGATTGACTTTTATTCAGAACAGGCACTCTCAACATCAAACCTTATTGAGTCTCAGAAAGATAAAACCCGCTCTTTACTAAGACCACGACTACTAGGTTACTTAAGCATCTGTATTGCCACAGCTTGGGGAGTCACTTATACACTACAAAATAAGACTGAATTGATCATAGAAATTGCTCGGGATAGAGCTTCACTTTATCAAGTCACTGAAGGGCTAATCTGTAATCACTACCATCTTGAACTCGAAGCTTTCACTTCTCGCATAAAGCAGATTTCCGTTGCTATTACCGCCCCAAGCTCTTCCATTCCTTTACAACTCATCGGCCCTAATCATCTGAATTTGATCGATCAAAGTACAACAACACTTTACAAAGTTTGTGCGCCAAATCACATGCTACCAGCAAAAACAGATATTACCTTTATGCTGACATCAGATTCCTTCAGCGCTTCGAAAAATAGTACATTTTTAGCGCCTAGATAATTAGGCCTTACCACTAGGCGAAGAGTTAACAAACATACTAGAGAGACTGATCAAAATTATGGTTTAGCACATATAAACTAAGAGAAAAACTCGAACGATCAATCTACAAGGCGCAGCTTTTCAGCCCTAGATAACTTTTTGATCGCCGCTTCACGTTGACAGGCTGATGATTGATCGGGTTGCTCTTCACGCCATACCATTTGAACCGGTCGGCGCACTCGTGTGTATTTAGCCCCTCCCACTAAATCACCATTATGCTGACGTAAGCGGCGCTCTATATCAGTTGTTACTCCTGTATATAATGTGCCATCAACACATTTCACTATATAGACATACCAACGACTCAGGCCTGTATCCTTAACCATTTATTATCTAATCATCGCATTAAAGTTTCGTAGGATTTTACATGAAAATTGATGCTATCGATCATCTCTCTAACAGCAACTAACCTTAGGATAACAGAAAACAAATCGACACAATTTGTGTAAAGGCTTTGAGTCAAAAGCCGCACAACCTACACTAGACAATACTGATCCCTGCTTTATGACAACGCTCCCTGAAATGACCTGATGAGCTACCGAAATAGCTTAGATATCTAGATAAAAATCTTATTTACATTTCTAAGCATATAAATATTTTAAAAAGGAATGTAAGGACATACTTTCCTTAAAAAGGCCGCGTTTTCTAGGGTTAAAAAAGTCAAGATAAAAAATTAAGTCCACACCTATATATAATAGCTACATAGTGTGGATAAAAATCTAAGCCATCTTTTATATTTAAACGGCAAAAACTATAACCTATTGATTAAAATAAACTTTCTAAAAAGATCAGATAAACACCAAAAAGCTCAATGCCTTATAAAACAAGGCTTCCAGCAATCTACCCAAAACTTATCCAACAACTTATACACAGATAAACTGAGTAACTTTAACACCCACTTAGCTGCACTATTACATTCCCATGAAATCAAGAGGTTATAACAACTAAATAGTGAGTTAGCTAAACAGAAACGAGTACGGAGCTAAAGGTGAAAATCTATTGAAAATAAATACCGACTTAGATATCGGTTTTATCTTTATACTCACAGAGGTCTTCAATAAGGCAGGCACCGCATTTGGGTTTTCTAGCCACACAAATATAACGTCCATGAAGAATTAGCCAGTGGTGGGCATCAATCAGGAACTCCTTAGGAATAAAACGCATAAGCTTCTGCTCAACTTCATTAACATTTTTTCCCGGTGCAATTTTAGTGCGGTTAGATACCCGGAAGATATGCGTATCAACAGCCATCGCAGGCTGCCCAAAAGCAGTATTTAAAACGACATTGGCGGTTTTACGCCCCACACCTGGCAAGGCTTCTAAGGCTTCACGCGTATCAGGTACAACTGAATCATGTAGCTCCACCAGCATTTTGCAGGTTTTGATTACATTTTCAGCTTTGGTATTAAATAAGCCAATGGTTTTTATATATTCCTTTAAGCCATCAACACCTAAGGCATAGATTGCTTCGGGAGTATTGGCAACGGGATACAACTTTCGAGTCGCTTTATTGACCCCAACATCGGTGGATTGGGCAGACAAAATAACAGCAATCAGCAATTCAAAAGGGGAGCTATACTCTAGCTCAGTGGTGGGATGAGGGTTCTCGTCTCGCCAACGAGAAAATATTTCGTATCGCTTTTGTTGGTTCATTATTTGTAATTAGGCATTAAAAATTTTATGAGTCAAAAAGGGTAACCTTATTGCGTCCATTTTGTTTGGATTTATATAAGGCCTTATCTGCTTGCTCTAACCAAGCAGTAGCACTCTGAACTTCTAGATCAATTTCAGACACACCTAAACTAATAGAGCAGTTAATCTGATGCTCACCATATTGCACGCTGAGTGACGCAACATTTTCACGTAACCTTTCAGCAAAGATCATCGCATTGATACCGTTAGTACCAGTGAGGATAGCCCCAAATTCCTCACCACCATAACGTCCGGCAATATCAGTCTTACGTGCCTGCGCCTGTAAGGCCTGAGATATTACGCGAATAACCTCATCACCCGCCTGATGGCCATAAGTATCATTCACTTTCTTAAAGTGATCAATATCAAACATAACGAGTGAGCTAACAGACTCTGTTCGGCTATAACGCGCATACTCTTGGTTTAAACACTCTTCCCAGTACCCACGGTTATATAAACCGGTTAGCCGGTCTTCGCGGCTTAATTTTTTCAGCTTTTTGTTAGCGTCTTCTAATGCAATTTGCCCTGTTGCGGTATCTGTTACGTCGTAGATCAAAATACCTATATGATCAACATCGCCTGTTGGAGAGGTTAGCGGAATCAAGGTAATATTTTGATACATAAATTTAGAATAACCTGTAATAGGACGGTTATTCTTAAAATGAAAAAGATAAGGACGCTGCTCCCACGAAATATAAGCGGGATTTCTTAATAAAAAAACTGACTCGAGTTTCTGATTTAACCAATTCGCTGGCAATTCTGGAAACCTTTTGAAAAGGTTTTCACCTGCAACATTTTGAGCTGGGATACCTGAATGGTTTGCCATAAAGCCATTCCACAATTTAATGCAGGCTTGACGATCAATAACAACTAAACCTACCTCCAAATTCTGGATTAAACCTAAAGTCCAGTGCAGATCGTCAATCTCATTTAAGGCGGTCCCATTCATGAGAAGTAACTCGCTATAGTTTGTAGTTTAACGAGTGAGTCCTGTGTAAACACTAACATAAGCTCACAGCGGGTATCATGCTCATCCATCTGATAATCGATTGTGATCATCAAGCTTTGATCCCAATTCTCTGCTTGCTCATCGAACCCAAGAAAGTCACGTAGGATATAAGGAGTTGCTTTACTAAATTCAATATCGAGCTGCTTTGCAAAACTGGTTAGGAAAGCACCGATCAAGGCATTTGATAATGACATAAGAAGCTCAGACGTTCGGAACGTCCCTGAATCTTGGAGATCCATAAGTGTAGCAACTTTATCAAAATTACTTTTTTCAATTAATAAAAACGCCTCTCCTGCAACCCCGCCACCGATAAAACCTTGGCTAATCAGCTCATACTCATTATCTTGAGCAGTGACAAGCCTGCTCTGTAAGCTTTGCGGGTCAACCATAGCTACAACGGGAATTGGAAGATGGACGAATGTATTCAGTAGCCTAGCAAGCATCTCTCCGGCTTGCCCCATCGCTATATTGGCTATCTCTTTATAATATTCAGGTAGTCCGATCTCAGACGGTTCTTCAGAGGAGCTCTCAGCTGTCTGCTCTAACTCAGTCAGAAGCCCAAAACGATTTAAAACTTCAGCAATCTTCTCTGGGGTTGTTGGCTTACTGATGAATTCAAGGGCACCTAATGCCAGCACACGCTCTCTGGCTTCTGATTGGACATCACCAGAAATAACGATAACCATGGTGGGTAAGTCATCTTTACGGATGCGCTCTAAAACCTGATAACCATCCATAAGCGGCATAGTTAAATCAAGAAATAGAATATCGCCTTTTCCTGCCCGAACGGCTTCAAGCCCTGCCAAACCATGTTCAGCAAACGTCACCTCAACATTCCATCCACTCAGGACAGAAGCCATTTGCTTACGTGCTAAGCTCGAATCATCACAAATTACAACCGGAACAGGCTGGCTCACATTACACCTTAGATACAACTTAAGAAAATGCTTTAGTAGGTAAGCCTAAAGGATAGCCTAAAAGAACACAATTAACTCTACGTATAATTACTGAACGCTCAATCATTATAGCATATATAACTTATTACATTATCCAGTCACACGCACCCGCTCACGGCGCGGGCTTGGACCAGTTTCCCGTTCAGCTTTACGTGCTTGTATGCGCGCATCGATAATATTTTTTAGCGCTATAATCAGCCCCATACCAACAAAAGCACCGGGCGGTAAAATAGCAAAAAGAAAACCGGGATAGTCTTCAACTAAAATTATTTTCCAATTTTCAGCTATAGGGCCAAAAAGAAGATGCATGTCACTAAAAATCATTCCTAAGCCTAATGCTTCCCTCATTGCACCCAGTAGTACTAATACTGCGGTAAACCCCAACCCCATCATTAAGCCATCAAGCAGTGAGGCCTTAACTGGATTTTTACAAGCAAAAGCATCCGCACGCCCCATGATTGCGCAGTTAGTCACAATCAGGGGAATAAAAATCCCTAAGATAAGATAGAGCTCATAAGTAAAGGCCTTCATTAGTAATTCAATCGCCGTTACAAACGAAGCAATTATCATCACAAAAATAGGCAAGCGAACAGAATCCGGAACAAATTTACGGAAAGCAGAAACCGTCAGATTAGATCCCATCAAAACCAAGGTACTTGCTACCCCTAGACCTATAGCATTAACAACAGAGCCGGTTACAGCTAAAAGCGGACATAGACCAAGTAACTGAACCAGTGCAGGGTTATTGCCCCACAATCCATCATGAGTGATTTTTCTATAATCAGTAGCCATTAGCGAGCGACCTCTGTAATTCTGTCTTCAGTTAGATCTAATAACTCTGTGCGGTGTTCGGCAAAATAATCAAGTGCGCGCGATACCGCGCCAACAATCGCTCTCGGTGTAATCGTTGCACCCGTAAACTGATCAAATTCGCCACCATCTTTCTTAACGGCCCAACGCGAGTCACTGCTACCTTGTTTCGACAATCCGTTAAAGCTATACACCCAATCAGATTTTTTAGTATCAACTTTATCACCTAACCCGGGTGTTTCTTTATGGGTTAATACACGAACCCCCGCCACAGAGCCATCTGCATTAATGCCTGCGATCAACGTAATGATTCCACTATAACCATCAGGGGCAACTAAAGGTAAAATAACCGAGGTAACTACACCATTTTTACGCGCTCGATAAACAGTTACAGGATCTGAGTGGCCCTGCAAAGTTGGTGCGACTATTTCAACAGTATCTTCAAGTAGATCATTATCTATAGATGAGCGAGGCACTATTTCATATAGTGCTTTTGCCTTCTGCTCTCTCTCATTTTGAGCAATACGGTCAACGGTTGTTACTTGTGTCGTTGCTATAACAGCAGCACAAACGACAGCAAACAAACTAATCGCAATAGTGCTAGTACGGAGAGCGCTTAACATCTGCATTAGGCACCTCCTTTCATGCCGCGTTTAGCTTTTGCATGCCCATAAGAACGAGGCTGAGTGTATTGATCAATAAATGGCGCTGAAAGATTCATCAACAATACGGCAAAAGCAACCGCATCTGGATAGCCTCCCCAATCACGAATAACAAAAATCAAAAGACCTATGCCTATACCGTAGACAACCTTACCTTTGTTACTTGTAGCGGATGTCACAGGATCAGTGGCAATAAAGAAAGCCCCTAGCATTGTTGCGCCTGCGGTAAGGTGAAAAAATGGATCAGCAAATTGATAGGGATCGATAGCATAAAATACTGCCGCTATAACCCCTAAGGTCGCAAGAATAGCTAAAGGTGTATGAATCGTTAATACTTTACGGTATATCAAAAATACCCCACCCATAAAGTAAGCCGCACTAACCGCATGCCAAGCGCCCATACCTTGCGCTAACACAGGCGCATTCGCCCATACCTCTTCTGTAGTTTGTCCACCTCGATGACGCATGGCATCCAAAGGCGTTGCCCCTGAATAACTATCGATCATGGCGGGTTCAATACCTGAGAAGATAAGCTTAAACGTGTCAACAAATCCCATAACATGCCAGCTTTGACCATCCTCAACCATCAAAAATGGCATAGTCCAGCTTGTCATAGAGACAGGAAAGGAAATAAGTAATAGCGCATAAGCAACCATAGCGGGGTTAAAAGGGTTTTGCCCTAACCCTCCATACAAATGCTTAGCAATCACAATAGCAACAAACACCCCGACCATCGTCACCCACCACGGCAGGAAAGGAGGTAAAGCAAGTCCTAGCAATAACGCAGTGACTACAGCACTGTAATCTTTAAGATAGAAACCCAATGGGCGCTTACGCATTTTAACCACAATAGCTTCAAATACGACCGCTAACAAACAAGCCCAAATGACGTTAATTAAGGTGCCCCAGCCAAAAAAGAAGGTCATTGCGGCCAAGCCTGGCAAAGTAGCAAGCACAACTAAACGCATCACATCTGTAGCGTTAACAGCTTTATGAAGATGAGGTGAGCTGGTACGTATCAGCGCCATTGGTTAAATCTTCCTCAATCAGTAAAACGACTTAGTGTCTGGTTCAATTGTTCAGATTTCTGTTGTGCAACGATTAACTGCTGCTCTATATCTGTCAGATCATCCGTTTGTTCTTCTCGCGCTTTCTCTGCGGCTCTTTCAGCTTTAGTCACCGCTGCTCGCGCCATAGCGGCATCGACTTTCAACTGTTTGAGATCAACCCCTTCTGCAGCGGCTTTATCGAGCTGGATCTTCTCATATTCATCCAACTTAACTTTCGCCTCTTCATGCGCAAGAGTAAGACGCTCTACTTCAGCTTTAAGTTCAGACTGATTATCATCTTCCGCTTCATCTAAAGCAGTTTGTGCTTTCTTCAGTTTAGTTCTCATAATAGAGACTTGCTGTTTTAACACTTTAGGATCAATAGGTTCTGGCTCAACAGGCACACCACCAGCCTGTACAAACGCCTGCGTTAACTGATCCAACTTTGACTGAAGCTTTTCAACACCTGCCTGCATTTTTTCTGCTGCAGGACTATTTGACGCCTGTGCATTAACTAATGCACTTTTAGCCTTCTCGACTTTAGTGGAGAGTGTTTCTATCTCTGCCTTTAGCTCGTCTAACTGGGAAGTATTACTCCCAGTAGAAGGAGCTAGCGCTTGTTCATAACAGGCTTGAGCTTCTTCATACTTAGCTTGTAGTTTTTCCACTCCAGCTTTCATTTTGTCTGCCGTTGGACTAGAAGATGCTACTGCTTGATCTAAGGCTGTTTGAGCTTTAGCTACTTTGGCCTGTAATGCCTCCGCATCAACTTTCAACGCTGCAATCTGTTCTGCAGAAAGTGGCTTGATGGTAACTGAGCTATTTTGAGACGTCTCTTTCTCATACTCCGCTTTACAAGCTTCATATTTAGACTGAAGTTTTTCGACCCCTAACTTCATTTTTTCAACAGCGGGGCTACTTCCAGCAATGGCAACATCAAGAGCTTTACGTGCTTTTTCAACTTTACCTAATGCGGCTTCCATTTCAGCTTTAAGCTCATCGAGCTTAGCACTGTCCTGAGCCGGTGACTGGCCACCTGATTCAGCTGCATCATAAGCCGCTTGAGCCGTTTCAGTTTTAGCTTTCTGCTCGACTAGTTTAGCTTTAAGATCAGCTAAATCACCTTCACCACTTTCCTCAGCTTTCGCGAGCGCTTTTTCCGCTTGCTTTAACTTTGTCCGTGCGACCGCAGCATTGGTCTTAAGCTGTTTAATATCTACTACTGGTTCGGAAACGGCTGGGGCATTCAACGCTTGATCATAAGCTTCCTGAGCGGCTTGCGCTTTTGCTTCTAGCTCAGTCACTGTAACTTTGAGCTTATCTTGACCTTCAAACCCTTTTTCTTCGGCATTTTGTAAAGCTTTTTGCGCTTTCTTCAATTTAGTTCGAGAAACAGCTGCAGCAGTTTTTAATGTTTTAAGGTCAGGCTCGGCTGAAACCGCCTGTTCAGATTCTGAATGCAGCTCAGCTTTATCTTTTTTCACTGCTTGGGCTTTAGCCGCATCTTCTGCTCGCTGTTTTCTGCGCAGTTCTTTTTCTATCTTCTCTTGCTCTAGACGGGCTTGCCTTGCCTCAAAGCGCTGTCTTGCATGATCAGCTTTCCGCTGCTCAGACTCCTCTTCACGAATCTCAGCTTTTGCAAAACGATAATATTGCACCAAAGGTAGATTACTGGGGCAAACATAAGAGCAAGCGCCGCATTCAATACAATCAAACAGATTGTGATGCTTCGCTTTTTCAAACTCTTTCCCTTTAGCAAACCAATAGAGCTGCTGCGGCAATAACTCAGCGGGGCAAACCTGTTCGCACATACCACATCGGATACATGGGTTAGCTGGCGGTGCTGGCGGCATCTCAGCATAAGTGGCAGCGATAATACAGTTAGTTGTTTTAATCATGGGTATAGACTGATCATCTACAGTGAACCCCATCATTGGCCCACCAATAACCATCCGATACAGCGCTTGCTCATTCACGCCTGCAGCGTCCAGCAGTGTTTTCAAAGGTGTGCCAATTAACGCTCTCATATTGTGTGGATGGGCTAAGGCTTCTCCTGTTAGCGTCACAATACGAGAGATCAACGGCATACCTTCATACACCGCTTCATAGATCGCTGCTGCAGTACCAACATTTTGACAAACAATACCTACATCAGCAGGAATGCGGCCACTAGGTACTTCAATACCCGTCAGCAGTTTAATCAGTTGTTTTTCACCACCTGATGGATAGATAGTAGGAACAACTATAATATCCAGATTCAAAGAGGTATTTTTAGCCGCTAACTCTAATGCGCGAATAGCTTGAGGTTTATTATCTTCAATACCAATCATCACATGATGAGGGTTTAGAAGATGAGCAATAATCTCAATACCTTTAATTACATTGTCGGCATGCTCTCGCAGCAACATATCATCAGCGGTGATATAAGGTTCACACTCCATGGCATTAAGCACAAGTGTATTAACTATATGATCATCACCCAGATGTAGTTTCACATCAGTAGGAAAGCCTGCCCCCCCCATACCGCTTATGCCATGATGCCGAATAAAATCAATCAGCGCCTGCTTAGGTATAGCCGTATAATCATCTAAACCTTGATGATCGCCCCACTGATCCTTCCCATCCGTTTCAATCACAATGCAGGGGGCCTGCATTCCTGAAATATGCGGAACAGGCCGTTTTTCAATGGCTATAACTTTACCTGAACTTGGCGCATGGACATTAACACTGATACGCCCAACCGCTTCAGCAATCACTTGCCCTTTTAGGACACAATCACCGACAGCAACAACAACCTCAGATGGCGCACCTATATGTTGTGACAGCGGAACGATAAGCTCAGCAGGGATCGGCGCAGTTTGAATCGCTAGTCCGGTGCTACGTTGCTTATTTTCAGGAGGATGCACACCACCATGAAAAGAGAACTGAGTACTCATTAAGCTGTCCCCTCTTCCGCTACTTCGCCACGAAGGTCAGTTACAATAAGCTGTACACCCGGCTTAGGCATATCCCACTTCCAAGTATTCAGGGTCGTTTCAACTGGCAACATATCTATACAATCAACAGGACAAGGCTCAACACAGAGATCACACCCCGTACATTCCGAGACAATCACTGTATGCATCTGTTTAGCCGCACCTAAAATAGCGTCTACAGGGCACGCCTGAATACACTTAGTACAACCAATACATTCATCTTCACGAATATAAGCAACCGTTTTGACCGGCTCTTCTTCGACACCACCATCAAGAGGAATCGCTTCGACATCAAGTAGATCCGCCAGCGCTTCCACTGTGCTTTGCCCACCGGGAGGACACTTATTGATGGCATCTCCGTTAGCGATCGCCTCTGCGTAAGGTCGACAGCCTGGATAGCCGCACTGGCCACATTGCGTCTGCGGCAGGATAGCATCAATTTGATCGACAATAGGATTCCCTTCAACACGAAAACGCACCGAAGCAAAACCAAGCAATAAACCGAAAGCTAAAGCCAGCCCCAACAAAGCAAGAACGGCAATTAAGATGTAATCCATTATGTGCTCCCTAAATCTGAACCAGACCAGTGAAGCCCATAAAGGCTAAAGACATTAGACCCGCTGTCACCATACCAATAGCTGCACCTTGGAAAGGTACTGGCACATCAGCTACAGCGATACGTTCACGCATCGCTGAAAACAGGATTAACGCTAAAGAAAAACCAACCGCTGCTCCAAAGCCATAGACAATGGAATCAATAAAGCCGTTCACTTTCTTGATATTAAGTAAAGCGACCCCTAAAACAGCACAGTTAGTCGTAATCAATGGCAGAAAGATACCCAAAACTTTATAGAGTAAAGGGCTCGTTTTACGTACAACCATTTCAGTGAACTGCACAACGACCGCTATCACTAAAATAAAGGTAATTGTTTGCAAAAACGCTAAGTCTAAAGGCTGAAGCAAATAAGTGAATGCCAAATAGCTACATACCGATGACAGAGTCAGTACGAAGGTCGTTGCCAGAGACATGCCCATAGCAGTCTCCAACTTATTGGAAACCCCCATAAAAGGACATAGCCCTAAAAACTGAACCAGTACGAAGTTATTCACCAGTACCGTGCTGATAACAATCAGAAGATAATCTGTCATAAACCTATAACTAACTAAATAGCATTTACGAAATGCGATCGAAGGCTCACGCTCGAAAGCGACCACTTAAAATAAAACCAGAATACTCTAAAGTTTACCGCTTCTGATAAAATTTAGGTATAGGGCAATCCTGACTTAGCGCAAAGAACAGGAAGGTCAAATAACCTCCCTTTATACACTATTTAGGTCAATGCTTGCTGCTTCAGCTTCTCTATCGCGGCTTCCAACTGAGCAGATGCTGTATCACCCGCTAACTGATCTAATTGAAGGTTAAGTGCCCCCTCAAGACTTGCATCAGTTTCAAGTATTGAAATCAAACCTGCTGTATTTAATAACCCATCTAATGCCGATAGATTACCATTCAAGCTCGATAGTTGAGCTTGATTAAAGGCAACAACAGCACGTCCTTGTTCAAACAATACCGCTTCCAAACTAAATAGTATCGTTTGACGCTGTTCGTCAGTACCACCAGATACAGTAATAGTAGCCGCCTGCTGGCCTAAACGAATTACGCGATCTGCAGCTGATACTTTTGACTCATTAACAAGGTTACTGTCTAGATCTATCACTTGCTGCGAACCATCATTAATGATCATTCCCGCAGCAACCGTTGCATTGGTTAAACGATCAACAATGATAAATGATCCTGTGCCGTGATGAGAGCGATAATCATCGGCAACTACTGGACGCTCAAGCGTAATTTCACACCGACCAATTTCATTTAACTCAAGGGTACTAACAGCACTTTCTTCAAGCGTATTAACATCGATGCGGTTACGAACATTGCTAATACCACCCGCAACACGGGTTGTATTCAATTTAACTTCATATTGACGGCCGGCTTGCATCGCCTCTTCTGACATCCAAACAACCATGGCATCAAACCGATTCGTACTTGCTGGTACTGCGTCGGTATGAACCAATATATCACCACGTGATATATCAATTTCATCTTCCAATGTCAGCGTTACTGCCATTGGTGGGAAAGCTTCTTCAATCTCGCCTTCGAAGGTAACAATCGACTTCACTTTACTCGATTTGCCTGATGGTAAAACGGTCACTTCATCCCCTGGACGCACGATACCAGAGGTCAACGTACCACAATAACCACGGAAATCTAAGTTAGGACGGTTTACATACTGTACAGGGAAACGAAGTTCATCGAAGTTTTTATCGTTTGCAATCTCAACATTTTCTAGAGTTTCCATTAGAGGATTGCCATCAAACCAACTCATTGGCTCTGATGCAGTCACAACGTTATCGCCTTTAAGTGCAGAAATTGGCACAAATTGAATATCAGGTAGATCAAGCTGCTCGGAAAATGCCAAATATTCGGCTTTAATCTCTTCAAAGCGCTCTTCGCTGTAATCCACTAGATCCATTTTGTTAATAGCAACAATGGTATGTTTGAGTCCTAACAAAGAAACAATAAAACTGTGACGTCGTGTCTGGACCTGCACACCGTAACGAGCATCAATCAAAATGATCGCTAGATCACAAGTAGAGGCACCGGTCGCCATGTTACGAGTGTACTGCTCATGCCCCGGTGTATCCGCTATGATAAATTTACGTTTTGAGGTAGAAAAGTAACGATAAGCTACATCAATAGTGATCCCTTGCTCACGCTCCGCTTGAAGGCCATCAACCAACAGCGCTAAATCCAATTCTTCGCCTGCATTACCCACACGTTCATTATCTTTTTGAATCGCTGCAAGTTGATCTTCATAGATCATTTTTGAATCATGTAACAAACGCCCAATCAATGTAGATTTACCGTCATCTACACTACCGCAGGTCAAAAAGCGTAGCAGTTCTTTATTTTCATGCTGATGCAGATACTCTTGAATATCAGTGGCAATCAGATCACTGTGGTAACTCATTTTTTTCTCCTCGGAGAAGCCCTATGTCTATACAGACATAACACCTAAATAATCATTTCAGTATTAACACCCTAGCGCGGGTAAAAACACACAGCGCCAGTCGTCACAAAGCTATCAAGATGAAGAAAGTTTAGAAGTAGCCTTCCATCTTTTTCTTCTCCATTGAACCTGAACTATCGTGATCGATTGCACGACCTTGGCGCTCAGAGGTAGTCGTTAGCAACATCTCTTGAATAATATCCGGCAAAGTAACAGCTTCTGACTCCACAGCACCGGTTAGAGGGTAACAACCCAATGTACGGAAACGCACGCTCTTCATCTCTGGCACTTCACCCTCTTTTAAAGGTAAGCGATCATCATCCACCATAATCATCATGCCATCACGCTCAACAACAGGACGTTTTGCTGAGTAATAAAGAGGAACAATCGAGATATCTTCTAAATAGATGTACTGCCAAATATCTAGCTCAGTCCAGTTCGATAGAGGGAATACACGAATACTTTCACCTTTATCAACACGGGTATTAAATACATTCCAAAGCTCTGGACGCTGAACTTTAGGATCCCAACGGTGGTTTTGGTCACGGAAGGAGAATACACGTTCTTTCGCCCTAGACTTTTCTTCGTCACGACGGGCGCCACCAAAAGCAGCATCAAATTTATACTTATCTAAAGCCTGCTTAAGGCCTTGAGTCTTCATGATATCTGTGTGTTTAGAGGAGCCATGAACAAATGGGTTAATACCCATATCAACCCCTTCCTGATTAACATGAACAATCAGATCCATACCCGCTTCCGCAGCCATCTTGTCGCGAAATTCAATCATCTCTTTGAATTTCCATGTGGTATCCACATGCATAAGCGGAAAAGGAGGTTTACCTGGCGCAAACGCTTTACGTGCCAGATGCAGCATCACTGCAGAATCCTTACCAACCGAATAAAGCATGACTGGGTTATCGAATTCTGCGGCTACTTCACGGATGATATGGATGCTTTCAGCTTCCAATTGTTTCAGGTGCGTTAAGCGATGTTCAGGTAAGGCACTCATCAGTAAATACTCTTTCTATTAAACGGTATGGACTAGAACCTGAATGCACAGGTATAGCTATCCAATATTGCGGCGCATTATGGCAGCTCCCCAGATAAAACACAAAAGAATATATAATTACTTTTTAATAACCAAATAGAATAAAGAGAACATCAATTAAGCCTCTTTATATTACCAACCTCACTACTAGGCTATTTATTCCTTTTTGATATAATAAGATTTCTAATTATTATTTTGAGTTATAACAAAACAACTATATCATGCCGCCAGTTATTCGTGGACAGGTATACTCATGGAACTTGCATACAGCTTTGCTGGATTGGTTGTTGGCTTTATTGTGGGACTCACCGGTATTGGTGGGGGCGCACTAATGACGCCTATACTTATCGTAGTATTTGGCATTCCACCAATTATAGCCGTCAGCACCGATTTACTTTACGCAGCAGTAACTAAATTTGGTGGCGCAATAACTTATGCCCGCAAGAAACTAATTGCATGGAAAGTTGTCTTATTTCTACTTGCGGGAAGTATTCCAGGAAGTCTATTCACATTAAATTACTTAGAAGGACTAGGCGGACTAGAAAAGATAGAACATCTAATGAACCTGACATTAGGTATTTCTCTTGTCTTAACCTCTATTGCAGTTTTTTTAAGAAATAAGATTCGCAATCAAGCCATAAAGTGGCAACATAGCGCCGCGGCCAAACATGCAAAAAAATGGCGCCCTTTTTTCACAATAACAATGGGTCTTATTTTAGGCTGCTTAGTAACGCTATCGTCTGTAGGCGCTGGCGCATTAGGCACCGCATTATTAATCGTTTTATACCCACGAATGAGCATGCAAAACATTGTGGGCACAGATCTCGTTCACGCAGTTGTACTAACAGCAATTGCGGGCGCAGGTCACTACCAGATGGGCAGTGTAGATCTAAGCCTACTGGTTTACCTATTACTAGGTTCGTTACCGGGAGTATTTTTAGGTAGCCATATTGGCACTCGCCTATCTCCAACGGTCATACAACCTATTATGGGATCAGTTCTGTTAGCCATCGGCCTGCGTTTCGTAATTGCAGGTTAAATAAACCCTAAAAGTGAGGTGTTTAGCTGATAAATCAGCTAAACAAGGGAAATAGTTAGTTATGTATCAGTATAACGAAGTTGACCAACAACTGGTTAATGAACGCGTTGAGCAATATAGAGATCAGACCCGCCGTTATTTGGCCGGAGAGCTATCAGAAGATGATTTCTTAGCACTTCGCCTAATGAATGGACTATACGTACAGCGCCACGCACCTATGTTGCGTGTTGCAGGCCCATATGGCATGTATAACTCAACCCAACTACGTAAACTGGCACATATTGCCCGCACTTACGACAAAGGTTATGCACATTTTACAACACGGACCAATATTCAGTTCAATTGGCCTAAGTTAGAGGAAGTGCCTGATATTCTAGCCGAATTAGCTAGCGTACAGATGCACGCTATCCAAACATCCGGCAACTGTATCCGTAACACAACAACAGACCAATTTGCTGGCGTAATTGCAGATGAGATTGAAGACCCTCGCCCTTACTGTGAGATTATTCGTCAGTGGTCTTCTCTACATCCAGAGTTTGCTTATCTACCACGTAAATTCAAAATTGCGGTATCAGCAAGCCCTACTGACCGAGCAGCGACACAAGTACACGACATCGGCTTACACATCGTCAAGAACGAAGCTGGCGAAGTAGGATTTGAAGTACTTGTTGGTGGTGGTTTAGGCCGTACACCAGTTATCGGTAAACAGATTCGTCCGTTCCTTGCGAAAGAAGATTTGTTGTCATACTTAGAAGCGATTGTACGTGTGTACAACCTAAACGGTCGCCGTGATAACAAATACAAAGCCCGAATCAAAATATTAGTTCAAACCATGGGTATTGATCAGTTCCGTGAGCTAGTCGACGCTGAATGGGAACAGATACGTGATACAGATTTAAAACTACCTAGCACAGAGATTGATCGGGTAAAAACATTTTTCACTCCGTTTGAATATGATCAAACAGCTAAGGACGATACGACACTTGAGCAAAAGCTTGTTGAGGATGATGCGTTTCGGACTTGGTATGAACGTAATACGGTTAACCATAAAGTAGCAGGCTACCGCATTACTTATATATCGCTAAAACCTTATCTAAAACCAGCCGGCGATGTCACTGACCAACAGTTGGACCTTATTGCTGATTTGGCAGATAAATATAGCTTTGGTGAAATTCGTGCGACACACAACCAAAACTTAGTTTTGGCTGATGTGAAAAACAGTGATTTATACGCCGTTTGGCAGATACTGACAGACGCCAACCTTGCACGACCTAATATTGGCACATTAACCGATATGACCGTTTGCCCTGGGGGTGACTTCTGCGCCTTAGCTAACGCTAAAACACTCGGTATTGCAGACCAGATCAACCGTAAATTTGAAGATATGGATTATGTCCACGATCTAGGTGATCTGAAACTTAATATGTCCGGTTGTATCAATGCCTGTTCTCATCACCACGTTGGCCACATCGGCATTCTAGGTGTAGATAAAAAAGGTGAAGATTGGTATCAAATCACCTTAGGTGGTGATGATGGCTCCAATGCAGCCTTAGGTAAAGTAATGGGTAAATCTGTTGCCTCAGACGAAGTCGCAGATACTCTCCAAAAAGTAATCGAAGTTTACGTTGAAAATCGTTTTGAGAATGAACGCTTTATCGACACATTCCAACGTATTGGAATGGCACCATTTAAGGAGTACGTATATGCCCCTGCTAATTAATCGTGAAGTAGTTGCAGACAACTGGTCTTTACTAAATGAAGAAAGTTTCGCACCAGAAGCAACACTAAGCTCAGGCGATATTATCGTACCTTATGCTTTGTATTTAGAACATAAAGCGCGACTCGCCGAACATGATGGACAAATCGCACTTCAAGTAAATGGCGATGACGACCTAACCGAGCTTCTGGAAAACCTTGATCAATTTCCTATGATTGCGATCGACTTTCCTATTTTCCGCGATGGCCGAGGTTTTAGTATTGCTCGCATACTCGTTCGCGCGGGCTATAAAGGTGAAATTCGTGCGACCGGTGATATTGGCAGAGATCGACTTGCTTATATGGAACGCTGCGGTTTTACCGCTATACAAGTTGCTGATGATCAATTTAAACCTGAGATGCTAGATGCATTTGGTGAGATCAGTAATTTTTACCAGAGCGCTACCGATAATATTCGTGCGGTATATCACCAATAAGCATTGGCCGAATAATAGTGACGGTGAGGGTCCCTATCATGAGTGAACAAATCAGTTCCGAATTACAAAGCAAAGTCATCGCAGCAGCGGCCTTACTCAACAAAGGCTTAAGCGACTATGATGGTTCAATTGTCTTTGCTAACAGTCTTGGCGCCGAAGATGTTGTTATCGCTGATTTAATCAGCAAAAACTGCCCTAACATCAGAAACTTCGTGCTAGATACAGGCCGCCTACCTGAAGAAACGCTTAAACTTTTGACGGATGTTCAAGCCCACTACCCCAACCTAAAGGTTGATGTGTATTACCCAGAATCTGCGGATGTGGAAGGCTTTGTTGCTGAAAACGGAGTCAATGCTTTTTATGAATCACAAGCCCTGCGTAAAGGCTGCTGCTTTGTTCGTAAAATCAAGCCGCTAAAACGCGCTTTAGCAGACAAAAAAGCATGGATTACAGGTTTACGCCGCGAGCAATCTGTAACCCGTGACGAGATTCAATTTGAAGAGTGGGATGAAGGCAATAATATGCACAAACTCAACCCTCTAGCTGATTGGTCAGAAAAAGAAGTTTGGGCCTATATAAAAGCCAACAACGTTCCTTACAACGAACTACACGATAAACATTATCCGAGTATTGGTTGCGCACCTTGTACCCGTGCCATATCTATGGGTGAAGATGTTCGTTCGGGTCGCTGGTGGTGGGAAAACCCTGAAAATCGCGAATGTGGTTTACACCCAGCTACCCCCTTGAATTTTAAGAATTAAACCGGCTCTAGGTCAAACGGAGTTTGACTTGGACAGGAGACCATTCTGCACCTATCTTACAACTCACAAAATTGCAGCGTCTTTAAATTTAAAGACGCTGCTCTATCATTAGATAGGTTGCAGATTTATATCTTACAGTTCGCTAATAACAGCTTAAATCTAATAAACCCATCTGCTCCTATGAATACAGCAGTAAAAATAACAATATCTTATTAGATTATATAAAGACCCCATGCAGCATCTTCCCTATACTATATATTTTCGTATTCTCCATTGAGTCTCTCAGTTTGATAACCCCTAATTTGGCTTCTACTGTTAAACTATAGAGACTGAGAATCTGCTTTAATGCTGGAGTAACATTTGTGGATTATTTACCTCTTTTTTTCAAACTCACTGATAAAAATGTACTACTCGTCGGCGGCGGCAATGTAGCTTTACGCAAAGCCCGCCTGCTTTGTCGATCAGGTGCGAGTGTAACGGTCATAGCCCACCATGTATGCGATGAACTCCAACAACTATTGGATGAGTCCTCAGGGCTATCCATTATAGGCGAATACCACGCAGATCTACTTAAAGATAAGATTCTTGTAATCGCCGCAACCGATGACCAAAAACTAAATGAGCGCGTGCATTTTGATGCGGTTGATCGCAACCTACCCGTCAATGTCGTAGACAGCCCAAAACTATGTACATTTGTCTTCCCAGCGATCGTTGACCGTTCTCCAGTCGTGATAGGTATATCATCTGGGGGTAGCGCCCCTGTACTTGCAAGACTGTTAAGAGCGCGCTTAGAAACATGGATTCCTAAGTCTTACGGCAAACTAGCAAGCATTGCCAATCATTTCCGGGATCGTGTAAAAGCAAAGTTCAGTACGGTGAATCATCGCCGCGTCTTTTGGGAAAACGTTCTACAAGGACAAATCGCTGAAAAGGTATTTGCTGGCCGAGATGCTGAAGCTATAGAGCTCATAGAAAATAAAATCGCACATGATGACCCTGATCACCAAGTCGGCGAAGTTTATCTTGTAGGTGGGGGGCCAGGTGATCCTGAGCTGCTCACCTTTAAAGCTTTACGTTTAATGCAGCAAGCCGATGTAGTGCTTTACGATGCTCTTGTCTCTGAGGCCGTATTAGATCTCTGCCGACGCGATGCTGATCTTATCTTTGTTGGTAAAAAACGTGATAACCACGCCCTGCCTCAAGAAGGTATCAACGATCTATTGGTAAACCATGCACAACAAGGGAAACGAGTTGTACGCTTAAAAGGAGGTGACCCCTTTATCTTTGGCCGTGGCGGTGAAGAGCTAGAAACCCTTAAAGCTAATAACATCCCTTTCCAAGTTGTACCCGGTATAACCGCAGCGAGCGCGTGTTCCACCTTCGCAGGCATTCCGTTAACCCATAGAAATTATGCGCAATCGGTCAAGTTTGTTACGGGTCAGCTCAAAAACCGCACTACCGATCTAAACTTCCACGAACTGGTTCATCCTAATCAAACTGTCGTCTTCTATATGGGTCTTCATACCTTACCGATTCTAAGCAAAAAACTTATCGAACATGGCAAGCCTGGAGATACACCAGCAGCGATTGTTTCCCGTGGGACATTGGCAGATCAGAAGGTTTTAACAGGCACGTTAGACACATTACCTGAGCTACAAGAGAAAGCCCAATTACCCGCTCCCGCATTAATTATTGTAGGAGAGGTTGTTTCCCTTCATGAGAACCTTAGCTGGTTTGGTGAAGAGGTACTGGCGCAAAATCTAACACCTGTAAAGGCTGAGGAGTAAGCAAGCACTAAAGCGCTGTGGTCAGGATACACTACGCTGCTTAATAGGGGCTATCCATTCAATAGATTGGCATAGCCACCCGATAGAAACCCTTAGTCACTCTATTTAGAGTAAAATAGAGATCGGACTAGGGGCGATTATTTGCTCTGTGAATCCATCTGTTTTTGTTTAACTTGATCAAGTAGCTCAACCGTTACCTTAGTTAAACCATTATTCCGCGCTGCTTTTTCAACCTTGTGGCGAATAAGTTTTCGTACAAAAAAAGGCGCTGCATCAACTCGTTCCTTGGCTGCCGGTTCCCACTCTAGTTTTTCTGCCATTCTTTACACCACTCTATAAAACTATATTGCGAAGCCGAGCATTATACGCCGACATAAAGATAAACCAAGCGGAAGAATAACCCTAAGAAACAATAAAGAGTTATCCATTTTTTCTGTTGATAACTCTGTGCATTGCTTGGGGGGATAACGCTTAAAAGCCCTATTAACAGGGGCTATAGAAATATGTTCACAATCTAACACATCCCCACTAGACCAGTGAATAAGAGCAAATTCAATCCGATATTGATGGCTATTTTTTAAACAAAGAAGGTCTTACCGCTTTGACAGATAATGTGCTTTCATACTTCTCTTGTGGCGGGTATTTGTCTTTATTGCGCTGTGGCTTCGAACGCTTTTTCTTAGGAGGCCTTAAACTTTCAGAGGACTCGATAAAAGCTCCATTCTCTATATAAGGAACTGGGCGTAGTTTTATTTTCTGCTTAATCAACCCTTCTATTCGTTTCAAAAATTCGCGCTCAGCTGGGGACACTAAGGAGATAGCTTCACCCTTCTCCCCCGCTCGTCCTGTACGGCCAATACGATGTACATAAGCTTCAGGAACATTAGGTAGATCATAGTTCACTACATGAGGCAGAGATTCAATATCAAGACCACGGGCAGCCACATCTGTAGCTACTAAAATCTGCAGCTCCCCTGAGATAAATTCACCCAACATGCGGATTCTTTCCCGCTGGGTTTTATCCCCATGTATAGCCGCTGCATCGATTCCCTCTTTTTTCAGGTAATCAGTTACTTCATCGACCCGCTTTTTAGTGCGAACAAATACTAAAGCCTGTCCCCATTTACCCTCTTTAATTAAGTAACTCAACACATCGGCTTTATCACTATTATCAACCGCATATGCAAACTGCTTGATCTGACTCGCCGTCGAGTTACGGGGATTTACTTTGACTTTTTTGGGGTTATTGAGATAAAAATCAGCTAGCACTTCGATGCTTTCGTCAGCGGTAGCAGAAAACAACAAGGTTTGGCGGGGCTCTGCCGCATACTCCATGATTTTCTTAATCGGTTCGATAAAACCTAGATCCAACATACGATCTGCTTCATCTAAAACCAAAAATTCTAAATGAGCTAAGCTAATCACTTTTTGCTGAATAAGATCCAATAAACGACCGGGAGTTGCGACCAGTATATCCGCCCCACGTTTTAGTTTTCGAATCTGATTATCAACCCGCACACCACCATAGATAGAGATCACTCGCATGCCTAGAGCCTGCCCGTATTCCAGCGTGCTATCACCAACCTGAATAGCGAGCTCTCGTGTAGGCGCAAGCACTAAAGCTCTAACATGCCTGTATTCAGGTGACGGAGCCGTCTTGCTAAGCATCTCAATAATAGGTAAGGCAAAACTCGCTGTCTTCCCCGTACCCGTTTGTGCCTCCGCAAGAAGGTCCTCACCTCGTAAAACCAGTGGGATCGCCTTTGCTTGAATCGGCGTTGGCTTTTTATAACCAAGCATCTGCAAGGTTGCTTGCAGTTCAGGACACAAAGCTAAATCAGAAAAAGAGGCTACATCGCTCATTCAGGTAGAAACCATCCAGAAAATCATTTGAATCTTATTTTACCTTATCTCTTCTCAACAACGCAGCGTTTTAAGTACTGACACATTAAACCTCAACCCTTTATCTATTAGATATTCACTCTCATTACAAAAAGCCTGTACAGATGGGCCCAATGATAAGCCTATTGATAACAAGGAAATCCTAAAACTAGATAGAGAAACTAAGATTGAACCAGCAGCCTAAAAACAAAAAACCAGACATTTTATGTCTGGTTTTTTTATGATGCGAAAAAGAAACAGATTATTGCGCAGCTTGGCGCTTCTCTCTCCAGCGCTGCAACAATCCTTTGCGAGGTTCTTCAGCGGTAATCGCTGGCTCACTCATAATCATCGCCTTCGCATTAGCATCTAAGCCACTCATAAAAGCTTCAACCTTAGATGTATAGTCATTATTATCACCCAAAGTCTCATTCATCTCTTTATGGGATAACTTCTTACTAACCACAGAGGCTTTAACGCCTATCGAACTCGCTTTAGCAGCAAAGGCATTAGCTTGAGTACATGCCCCCTTACGGCTTGAAGAACAAGTAATTAAGAAAGGTGGTGCATCTGATTTCAACTGATGTAAAGGCGATGCCTTAACCCAAAAATCTGAACTTGCACCAAAGGCATCGTCATAAAAGCCATAATGTCTTGCACCCATAATAGTAGGTACATCTAACACAGCACTATCCAACAAAATGGTGCCTAACCAAGACTGACCACCCATCGCTTTGTGCGCACTGATAGAAGATGATACTAAACCAAGAAGGTGAGCACCGGCAGAATGACCCATTAAGATGAACTTTTCTGGATCTCCACCCCAACTTTTAGCTTTATTTTGAGCATAGATTAACGCGTTACGTACATCGTCCGCCTGCTGCACAGGGTCTGTAGCTCTAGGTAATAAACGATAGTTCACCGAGATAAAGATAAATCCAGCAGGGAGCCAACGCTCTAACTTATTCTGAATTACGCTTTTTGATTCTTTATCACCCATTTTCCACGCACCACCATGCACCATAAAAACAACAGGAGCATTACTTAAACCATCACGTGTATAGACATCAAACTTATTAGCTCGATCAGGACCGTAGGATATATTTTTAAATGTTTTTATATCACTAGTCCCATAATCTGTAGATGTTTGCCCAGTCACACAAACACTCAAGCTGAGAAAGCTAAATAATAAGATCAATCGCTGGATTACTATATTTTTGCAAAACATCTAATACCTCCTAACGCTTTAATCTGTATTCGAATCAAAATTGATCGGTACATTTATTAATTAAAGCGCATATCAATGGACAATTGACGTTACAAAGCCCCAAATACAAAAACCATCTAATGTAGATACAGAGAAAATGAATTTAATAGATTTACGCGCATTAGAATCAACACCCACTAAGCCATAAGAGCATAGCTCAGCATCAGGTTAACTAACTTAACAACGTGCAAACCTAGTAGTTATAGCGTGACCGAAAATAAGTACAGCCGTTCAATGACAGGCTTTGTGTCAGTCAATACTGTCGACAACTGCTGTAACACCGCTAACGTACCCGAAAACACAGCAGGTGTTTCTACTCGCGGCTGCGCCCAATCATAGAGGGGATCGCCCGTGGGATGAATAAGGAAAGCTGTATGATTAAACGTAAGGCCGTAATCACTACTTTCCACCATCTGTAGCTGCTCCCCTACGTTAAAGATGAGGAATATACGTCCATCGCTGTGCTTAGCAACTTGGCTATACGTCGCTTGATGTGGGTTACCCAAAATATAATTAGCGCTCCACTCCGCAGTAGCCCCATCAAAACGATAATAAACTAAGCGTTTTTCAACAGGCCACACAAGGTGGATATTACCTTGCTCATCAACCATTGCACTGTAATGACTTCCATAAGGGTCATCAGAACTTGTCCCCGTTGACTCTAATACAACAGGCGTCGTCCAAGAGCCATCTTTATTTTTTTTAACAAAATTCAACGTGCTATGTGCTATACCATCTTCTTCAGAAACATCCGTATAAATTAACCCCATACCGGTTTCTAAGCTTAATATGCGTCCGGCTTTTGCAGGTCGCTTATTTCTATGGCCCCACGTTTCTGTAGACATCCATTTCAATAACGGGTGACCACTTGAATAACCAACCAGCTGCACAACATTATTCAGGCTTGTTTGGGTAAAGACTACATGTAAGGTTCGATCTGATCCCATCGCTATGGTAGGGGCACTCGGTGTTTGAATACTGTCCTTAAAAATACGACGTGTTTTTAAGTTCCACCACGTAGAGGTCAAAACGTCATAGCTTAAACGTGAGTACCACACTTGCTTGTCACAGCTATACACAATATGGAGATAATTTTTATCTAGTACCATGTCCGCCGTGGACTCAGAATTACTGCAATTGAGATCAATAACCTCTTCCCACTCAGCCTGCCCCTTATGTTTAACCATTAAAGCAAGGGCACCTTTAGATTCCTCATCACGGTTACCCACATTAATTAATAAATGCTGTACACCGTCATCCGTTATCAGGAAACGCTCTTGATGAATATACGAAGTCATTCTCTCTGCCGTACTGGATAGATCAGTGAAACCTTGCGATATTAGTGCAGCACTAGATACGGCTGGAGAAAACAAATTTAGACTTATAAAGAAGGTAAAAAAAACCAGAACCTGATTTGAGGGGAACTTCATCCTTAAATTCCTGTGCAGACTGAGCAAACTTTACAAAAAACAACAAGGTTGTTAAAAAGAAGGAACGTCCTTATGAGTATCGAGTACAAAGATTACTCTTTTAACCAAAAAACTCAATAATTCTTTACAGTTATGCATGAAAAATACTCAACTTTACTGGTATTAACCCATCAATTTCATACCAAAAATGTAACACCGATAGCGACCCTAGCCTCCATTGCACCGCGACTATGCACCCTATGATCTTAGAGCGTAACATCGCAATAATATAGAAAATTCAACCGCTACATGCCATTATCCACACCAATAATGTATAGCGAATAAAGCTTACACCTAACGCACGACACAACACCGTAACGCTAATAAAATAGGCAGCTGACTAAAAAAATTCAGCCACGCCTCTCCCGTTACTTGTAGTACCTGTTTTTGTAGTATCAACACACGTTTAGAGAAACGCCCTGTGAAAATACCCATAGGACAGATCGAACCATCAAAAAATGGGTCACTAAAATACCCTCTATCCTGAAGGAAAAGGGCGTAATCCTAGGTAGCATCAGGATCAAAAAACAGCCTCGGGTATGAATATTTCACGCAAAAACCTATAAACCGTTTACCCACACATACTGTGGATAACTTAGTGCATAGTTTTGGGGTAGATTGCTCAAACACACAAATTACCTTGCTTCGAGCTAATCGTTTACTTTTTAATCCAACAAAAATTAAACCTTTAATTTCAACAAGTTAAACAAATCAATAAAAATTTATCTATTTTTTAAAAGTAAGACCCGCACACTTGACAGTTTATTTTTTAGCCTGTGCAAAAGAAACGAGAAAAACGGTGAAACCCGAGAGTAACACCGCTAAATAAATGACAACTTAAAAAATTATAATCGTGAAGGCTAAAATCAGTCTTCCGGCAGTTCTAGTTCTATATGCGTTTTAGGAATACAGCAGCAAGTTAGAATTTCATCATCCTGAAGGTCTAGTAAGCTTTCTTGCACATATTCAACTTCACCTTCGATTAAGCGCACTTTGCAACAACCACAATAACCGCCACGACAGTTGTAAGGTGCAGGTATCTCTTGAACCTCAAGCGCATCCAACAACGTAGTTTCATACTGATAATAAAAAGTATGGTGGTTATTAACTTTGATCCTTGATGGGCCAGCCATGTAATACGTCCTTATAGATCAAAGCCGTCAAAATCATCATCGCCCATTTCGTTGTCAATTTGACCAACTAAGTATGAGCTTATTTCTGCTTCCTGCGGTGCAACCTGAACATTGTCACTCACCAACCAAGCATTCATCCAAGGGAGTGGGTTTTGACAAGCAGGGAAGATCTCTTCTAAATTCAGCGCTTTCATACGAACATTTGTAATGTACTCTACATAGTCCGATAAGATTTTAGCGTTTAGACCAATCATTGAACCTTCACGGAATAAGTATGTTGCCCAATCTTTCTCTTGTTGGGCAGCTTCTTTAAAAATCCCATAAACTTCAGGCTCGCATTCCTTCGCAATCTCTTTAAATACAGGATCATCTGCACCAGATGCCATAATATTCAACATATGCTGAGTCCCCGTTAGATGAAGTGCTTCATCACGAGCAATCAGTTTAATAATTTTAGCGTTACCTTCCATAATAGCTCGCTCTGCAAAAGCAAAAGAGCAGGCAAAACTTACATAGAAACGGATCGCTTCAAGTACATTGATAGAGACCAAAGTTAGGTAAAGCTTTTTCTTCAAATTGCGTAACGAGGTGTCAAACACTTTACCATTAATGGTGTGCAAACCTTCGCCATGAATACTGTAGGCACTGGAAAGGTTAATAAACTCATCATATAAACGTGTAACGGAATCAGCGCGGCGAATAATTTCGGGATTCGTTACGATCTCATCAAAAACCTCTGAAGGCTCAGTAATGATATTACGAATAATATGAGTATAAGAGCGACTGTGGATCGTTTCACTAAATGCCCATGTTTCAAACCATGTCTCTAGCTCGGGCAAAGACACAACAGGCAAAAATGCAATATTAGGTGAGCGCCCTTGTACAGAATCTAGCAAGGTTTGATATTTCAAGTTACTCAAAAAGATATGCTTTTCATGTTCCGGCATATTTATAAAGTCTTTACGGTCAGTAGATAGATCTACCTCCTCAGGACGCCAGAAAAATGAAAGCTGCTTTTCGATTAACTTTTCAAAAATTGGATATTTCTGCTTGTCATATCGAGCAACGTTGACGCTTCGGCCAAAAAACATCGGTTCTTTAGTTGCATCATGAGTACTGTGACTGAACGTGGTGTACGCCATCGATATATTCGTTCCTGAAATTTTATAATTATGGCGCCTGCAATATAAGGATTACAGGCGAGCTCTACCTATCTGATCGGGGAATGCATGCGGATTAAAGCTTGCATGCTCCACCTTCACACCCAGTATCATCCGCTTGATCTGAAGCACCGTCGCGCGTGTTGTGATAATACAAAGTCTTAACCCCGTATTTATAAGCCGTCAATAAATCCTGTAACAACTGCTTCATCGGCACTTTATCATTTGGGAAACGGGAAGGATCATAGTTGGTATTTGCAGAGATCGATTGATCGACAAACTTCTGCATAATCCCCACCAACTGTAGATAGCCTGTATTATTAGGAAGATCCCAAAGTAGTTCATACTGTTCACGCAACTCAGTATATCCAGGAACAACCTGTTTCATGATCCCATCTTTACTTGCCTTCACAGAAACGTAACCACGCGGTGGCTCGATACCATTTGTCGAATTAGTAATCTGAGAGGAAGTTTCACATGGCATTAACGCCGTTAGAGTACTGTTACGCAGGCCAAACTCACGTATATCTTCGCGTAAGGTTTCCCAGAAGTAATGTAACGGCTCTTCACAGAACTCATCCACTTCACGCTTATAGGTATCAATAGGCAGAATACCCTTCGAGTAAACTGTCTCATTAAATTTTGGACACGCACCACGTTCTTTAGCCAATACATTGGAAGCCTTAAGCAGGAAGTACTGTACTGCTTCAAATGTTTTGTGCACTAAACCATTAGCTGAACCATCTGAATACTTAACACCGTTCTTCGCTAAATAATAAGCAAAGTTAGTCACACCTACACCTAGAGGACGGCGATTCATTGTCGATGTATGGGCCGCAGGAATCGGATAATCTTGATAATCCAATAAGTTATCTAAGGCGCGTACAACCAGATCAGCAAGATTCTCTAGCTCACTAAGGTCATTAAGAGCACCTAAATTAAAAGCAGACAAAGTACAAAGCGCAATTTCACCTTCTGGATCATTTACATGCTGCAAAGGCTTAGTTGGCAATGCGATTTCAAGACATAGGTTGGATTGTTTAACAGGCGCGACAGCCGGATCAAACGGACTATGTGTATTACAGTGATCCACGTTCTGAATGTAGATGCGGCCCGTTTGTGCACGTTCTGCCGCTAAAATACCAAACAGTTCAACCGCTTTAATGGTTTCTTTACGGATGGATGGGTCGTTTTCATACTTAACATACAAGCGTTCAAACTCATCTTGATCAGCAAAGAATGCTTCATATAAACCTGGCACTTCATGGGGACTAAACAGTGTAATATCACCGCCTTTGATCAAGCGGGTGTACATCAACTTATTAATCTGCACACCGTAATCTAAATGGCGAACACGGTTTTCTTCAACGCCTCTGTTATTTTTCAATACCAGAAGTGATTCCACTTCTAAATGCCAAATAGGGTAAAACAGCGTCGCAGCTCCACCACGAACACCACCCTGTGAACAGGATTTAACCGCAGTCTGGAAATGCTTGTAAAAAGGTATACAACCCGTGTGATAGGCTTCACCGTTGCGAATCGGGCTACCTAGAGCTCGAATACGACCCGCATTAATACCAATACCTGCACGCTGAGAAACATATTTCACAATCGATGCAGACGTAGCATTAATTGAGTCTAAGCTATCGCCACATTCAATTAAGACACAAGAGCTAAACTGACGTGTTGGCGTGCGTACACCAGCCATAATTGGAGTAGGCAGTGATATTTTAAATAAAGACGTCGCATCATAGAAACGTTTGACATAATCCAAACGTGTATCAGCTGGATAATCGGCAAAAAGACAAGCCGCCACCAGCATATAAAGAATCTGTGGGCTTTCGTAAACTTCACCGGTAACTCGGTTTTGTACAAGATACTTCCCTTCTAACTGTTTAACAGCTGAATAGGAAAAGTTCATATCACGCTTATGTTCTAAGTAGCCATTAAGAACATCCCAATCTGCTTCTGAATAATCTTCTAGCAGATGCTTATCATAACGCCCGTCTTCAACTTGTTTTTTAACATGGGCATACAGGTGAGGAGGCTCATACTGGCCAAAGGCACGTTTACGCAGATGAAAAATAGCTAAACGTGCGGCTAAATACTGATAATCGGGAGAGTCTTCTGAGATTAAATCCGCAGCGGACTTAATAAGTGTCTCGTGGATATCGAAAGTACGCATACCTTCGAAAAACTGTAAATGTGCTTTTAATTCTACTTCAGAAGGTGATACGGCATTTAGTCCTTCCGCAGCCCAGATAACAACCTTATGAATCTTTTCCAGATCAACCAGTTCTTGGCGTCCATCCCTTTTCGTTACCATCAGATCTTGCTGCATGCGACCTTCCAATTTGAAGACTTTATAATTGTTAGTTAGTACGCTGTATTACGCTTCATAATGGGGCAAAAAATCATCCCTTTAAAAAGCGGAGCCTATAATAGTGCAGCTCTCAGCTTTTCTACTCTATTTATCCAGCCAGACACAACATGTAGTAGCGACAATGGCTCAAGACACTAAATATAGTGATCCCAGTGTTTATTGCAATACTTGATTTTGGGCTTTGGAGGGTGTAGGAACCATCAAATAAATGCTAAAACATCCATATAACGGGGCTTACAGCGAATCCATTACATAACCACCTAGATGACATTTTTTAAAAAAAAATTAATCAAAAAAGTAGCATCAAAATACGTGCCAAAAGCAAGCAAAAAATAATGTATTTCCCCAATCTTTTTGCTGGATCTTTATGCACTATTTTTAGTGTAATTTATCAGAGCAATCACCATATTTAAACCTTGATCAAACAACTTATTCAGGTTTATAGCACTGACCCTATTTAGCTACCGAAGTCAACCCAAGTACCCTTCACACTATCTTTATTATATAATTTGGGCCCACTTTTTAGCTTAAGCAATGAGGTAGCTATATGCGCTTGGCAGAAATTGAAAATATTGCACTGAATATAGGTCTAGTTGTCTTTGCAGGCTTTATCTTTTTTATTATCTACGACTTAGCAAAAAAATCGAAAGCAGGTAAGTTTGGCACCATCATCTTATTTTTTGCGCTTGGTTTAGGCTTAGCAGCCTTCTTAGTTAAAACAATTATTGTAGAGTTGATGGAGGGTGGCTCTTTCTAAAGCGTCGCTATCAATAGAGTGATAACAGAAAGAACCAAGAATCCTTTGCGACACTGGCAGCTAAGGTTTTTTCAACACAGCTTCTGATATATGTTCCAGCTCACCTGTCTTCGGCTTAACCACGTAAGCACTACCAAAGCCAACCACATACCGCCCCTCAATAGGCCGGAGACAAAAAAGGTGAAAATCAGGCAAACTTCTTAACATACCAACGACATTACCAAACTTTTTTTCTAACTTATCGAGCAGCAATGGATAATGACTCTCACTCGAGAGCATTTCATGGGCTTCACATTTAAACGTCAGACGTTCGCGAGCAAATAAGTTCCGGCTTCCTTCTTCATCCGCAATAAACATCACAGAGGCTAAAGGGTTACGTAATAGGTTTTGTGTATGGGTTGCCAGCTCACTAATGAAAATATAAAAACTCCCCTCCTCATCACGCACAAAAGGCGCATAGCTAATCTCTGGAAAATCCTCCCCCAAAGTTGAGAGTAATAAGGTACTATTTGCTTGCTGTAAATTTCTACAATTAGTCTCCAGCAACATTAACTTGTCAGACTCAACATCGCTCATTGCCCGCTCTCCCATTCAACTTAAAACCATAAATCTCTTATAAAAAAAGAATTTACTATTAAAACTCCTCCATTATGGTCGATACTATAAGTGGAATACATGAAGAAGTCCTGCTAGGTTTTTGAACGATTACATTGTTTTCGGTCTAAACCTTAAAGAAACCGCAGGTTCATTAATCGCGTAGGGTTGCTATCAACAACTACGCTGACAATGTTGATCAAGGTGTTTGTCATGGGCGAGCAAAAAATGTTTATCCGCCATCCAGATGAGTTTCCTATAGAACTTGATTTACAAGAGTCACATCAGGCTATATCTGATACATCTCAACTCCAATTAGTTTGCCACTCAGAAAAACCTTTCCACTCAGGTGAAGCTATCGCCATAAAAATACCCAGCATTGCATCACAACTGGAAGTAAGTGGAACAATTGATAGCTGTGAAAACACACCTAATGGCTACGAACTAGGCATCACATTTAATGGTTCTGATGCTCTAAATAGAATTCGTATGCTTGAACAACTATGCTACATACAACGCTATCGCAACCATGTACTCAAGGTTGAGGGGCGCACAATCTCCAATCAAGATGCAGCTTTGGAGTGGATAGGAAAATATGCGCATCTTTTCCCCTGCGTAGAAGATCCAGTCGACTCATAACAACTAGATCAGTTGTTGTCATTATAGATAGGGTTATAATGCTTCTTTTCCAGTGATGATGGACGATTGATAGCTATGCAGCAAAAAACCATAACGGTCGCAAACATTGAAATAGCCAATGACAAACCTATGGTGCTATTTGGTGGTATGAATGTTTTAGAATCCCGTGATTTAGCAATGAAAATTGCCGAGCACTACGTGGAAGTTACGACAAAACTCAACATCCCTTACGTTTTTAAGGCCTCTTTCGACAAAGCCAACCGCTCATCTCTCACATCTTTTCGTGGCCCTGGCCTTGATGAAGGCCTAAAAATATTACAAGAAATTAAGGAAACCTTTAACGTTCCCTTAATTACCGATCTGCATGAGCCCTATCAAGCCGCTCCTGTTGCAGAAGTTTGCGATATTATCCAGCTACCAGCCTTCCTCTCTCGTCAGACTGACCTTGTTGAAGCAATGGCTAAAACCAATGCAGTAATCAACATAAAAAAAGCACAATTCCTCGCACCTCAAGAGATGAAACACATTTTGCATAAATGCGAAGAAGCCGGTAATGATCAACTCATTCTCTGCGAGCGCGGTTCAAGCTTTGGCTATAACAACTTAGTAGTGGATATGCTCGGTTTCTCCATAATGAAAGAGTTCAGCTATCCAGTCATGTTTGATGCCACCCATGCATTGCAAATGCCTGGTGGGCGCGCCGATTCCGCCGGTGGCCGCCGAGCACTGGTTGCGCAACTTTCTCGTGCAGGTTTATCGCAAGGTATTGCAGGGCTCTTTTTAGAAGCTCACCCAGATCCAAATCAAGCTAAATGCGACGGCCCTTGCGCTCTTCCTCTCAGCACACTGGAACCTTATTTAGCGCAAATGAAAGCGGTGGATGAACTAGTAAAAAGCTTCCCCCACTTAGATACCTCTATATAAAAGCGCCTGACCTTGCTATAAGTCCTATATATGACAAAGAAATAAGCCCATTATTGAACTATGGGCTTACTCTTTTATAATTCATTGGTTAGCTAATAAACCTCTTATCCAACTCAGCACCAGACTATTAGCTACTGACTTATTGCTACACTCTTATCGATGATAAGCGTATGAAAACTAAGGATAGGTTTTAATTTTCCATGAGTGATACTGCAGATTCAATTTATCAGTCGTTACAGGAAGGCACTATACTGGGGCCTGAGCATCACCGCTTTCAACTGATAGGTAATAGCTCAACACACCTTGTTGGCCAACTATGGCAGGCCAAGGATATTGATGTTGCCGGTAATCCGCTTGTTACCCTCTTGATTATCAACCCCACCCTCCTAAAACAAACCAGTTTTGCCGAAGGGATTAAAAAGCATGCAGCTCTAAGCAAACAACTGCAAAATAAACATATCGCAGAATGCTATGGGTTTTTCCCTCACAAAGGCGGACTACTACTCCTATCCTATGAAAAACTGGATGGCCTAACACTTAACGGATTCATTAAAGCGGGACAGCAGCTTCAACTAGCTCAACGGCTAGGTCTACTCCGACAGGTCGCTTACGCTGTCGATATGAACTTCCAAAAACTACGAAGCCCACACGCATGTTTATCGCCTGATGCTATTTATATAAATCGTAAAGGCGGGGTTAAACTGACCTTATCTGCCTTAAGAGAAGCACTAGAATCAATTGCAGATCTACTACCAGCACCTCCCAGCTACAAAGCATATCAATCTCCTGAAGCCTTCCATCCGGGCAAACTGACACGCAAAACTGATGTATATGCTTTTGCCGCTATCATTTACGAAGTCTTTACCGGCAAGCCCCCCTTTGATGTCAATGAGTCGGAAGCAGATCGGGTACGGAAGCAGTTAGAACAACCAACAGATTTAGACGATGAACAATGGGAAGAGCTCCAAAAAGCATTTTCCACTGATACCGAGGAACGTTTCGCTAGCTGCACAGAGTTAATGAAGGCTATCTTCCCACCCAAGACTGAAGAAGAAAGCAACGATGAGTCAGTAAAGGAACAACCTAACGCAGCAATGGAAAGTGAAACAGACGACGAGAATAGCTCACCCTCATCTATAAAAGACAAGCTAAAAAGCACAGCTAAACGATCGATAAAGCTATTAACTGCACCTCCCAAGCTTGTAATTTATACACTGATCGGCTGCTGTATTTTTATTGCTGGTTATCTATCAGGCTGGGCTGTCTCAGAGTTAATCAACTTTAAAGAAAAAGACTTCCAAACTTTACAAATAGCCAAACAACAAGAAGCTTTACAGCAAATGTACGACTCTCTACAAGCTCAACAAGAGATACAAAACCGAGCCGAGCAAGAGCTAAACGACGCATTACAAAACAACTCATTACTTGAACAAAAATTATTATCTGCCCAGAAAATGCTAAAAGCAGCAGAACCTGACACACCGGGCCAACAAATTTTTAAAGATCAGATCGACAACACAACCTACGGCCCTGAGATGGTGTTACTACCCTCCGGCGAATTTCGTATGGGTGATCAAGCAGGGATTGGAGACGATAACGAAAAACCTGTGCATCTTGTTAAAATCCGTAAACCTTTTGCCTTATCACGTTTTGAAGTGACTTTTGCTGAATACGATACCTTCGCCAAAGCAACTAAACGTCCTCTACCTGACGATGAAGGCTGGGGCCGAGGCAACCAGCCAGTAATCAATGTAACTTGGCGGGACGCCTCTGCCTATGTCGAATGGCTTAGCCACGAGACAGGCCATCCTTATCGCCTCCCAACCGAAGCAGAATGGGAATACGCGGCACGAGCTGGAACCCTGAGCACTTACTGGTGGGGGGATGAACTCAAACCTAACATGGCAGTCTGTTCCGGATGCGGTAGCGAATTTGATGGCGTTAAGCCTATCCCAGTCGGCAGCTTCCCCGCTAACCATTGGGGTCTACACGACATGACAGGAAATGTTGATGAATGGGTGGCAGACTGTTACACCAACAGCTACAAAACAACACCTAGAAATGGCTCAGCTTATACGGAAAAAGTTTGTGAAAGCCGAGTTATGCGAGGGGGTTCTTGGTTTGAGATTGATCGTTTAATTCGACCCGCCAGCCGCTACCGACATCCAGTAGACTCAAAACGTAACAGCTGGGGCTTTAGAGTCGCACTAGACTTTGAATAAAGAACGGAACGCTTTAGAGCAACAACCAGAAAGCCTAGGTTCATTCTAACATTGATAGATTAGGGACTCGTTCTCAGGGAATATTCCATATGCCAATTAACAAAATCAGTCTTGCTCTTTGCCTCGCGGGATTCACCGTTTTATCCGCGCAAGCCACTACATTACAGATAAGCTCTGAACAGAGAGAATCTATCGACCTAACCTTATACAACCAAAATTTAGGTTTAGTCCGTGAAACTCGCGAATTACCCCCTTTAAAAACCGGACAATCGGTGACCCTTGAAGATGTAAGCAAACAGCTACAAGTCGAAAGCTTACGCATAGACAATGCCGGTAAAATACTTGAGCAAAACCTGAATACCAACCTGCTTAACCAACAGAATTTACTGCAACATTTTGTTGGCAAAGAGCTAAAACTTGCACGCTTAAATCCCGTATCCGGAAAAGAGATTATCAGCTCAGTGAAATTGCTGAGCATCGATGGCAGCCGCGCATTGATTAAACGTAATAACAGTTTTGAAAGCATCCCTCTAAATAACGGCTGGCGTTTTATTTTTCCAAACCTGCCAAGCCAACTACTAGCTAAACCAAGCGTAAGTTTCCGTTCGTCTGGCACATCTAAAGCCCAACTAACAGGTATAAGCTACCTAACGAGCGGATTAAGTTGGGACATGGATTACGTTATGACGCTTAACGAAGCGGGCACACAAGTCACCCTTGATGGTTTAGCCAGCCTAACAAACAACACTGGTACTGATTTTAAAGACGCTCAGATCTCTTTAGTGGCAGGAGACTTAAATAATCCAGGCGCTCGCCATGCAACCGCACTGCAAGAAGATTTCTCTAATATGGTAATGGCTCGCGGAGCCGCCGCACCTAAATCACTAAGCGGAGAAAGCATTGGCGATTTCCATCTGTTTAGTTTGCCGCGCAAAGTAGATCTATTAAATGGCCAAGTAAAACAGGTATCCTTCCTCACCGCAGAAAAAGTGCCCGTCAGCCGTAGTTATGATTATGAATTTTTGGTTTACCCAACACTGGAACGTAACCAGCATCGCGTTAAACCTAACTTAACCCTCAAATTTTTGAATGATCAAAAATCTCACTTAGGTATGCCGCTACCGGCAGGAAAAATCAGAACCTTCAGCCCTGATAGCAAAGGCCAACTTCAGTTTATGGGCGGCAGCAGTATCAACCATACAGGGGAAGGGGATGAAGTCGAAGTAACTCAAGGCAAAGCCTTTGACCTATCGATCCACCGTAAACAGATCCACTTCAGCACAGTGTTTAATGGTTTTAAAGTGGGACAAGAACTTCGCATTACTAACAGCCGCTCCACCCCTGCGGATTTAGTTATGACGGCAAACTTCCCTCTCGTTTGGGAGATGGAAAGCAGCAACATCGAGTTCGAAAAAGTACTTGGCGGCAGTGCCCAATGGAAAATAAAAGTCCCTGCAAAAGGAGAAAAGGTTCTTCGCTTCCACGTTAAGATGGAGAAACGATAAGCCTTGCTGACTCATTACTGCTCTGGCTGCGGCCTTATCTCAAACTGGTGCTGTTGCAGCCAGAGCAACCCTACAACCAGTCGCGTAAAGCTTGTGCTCCTTCTCCACGAGAACGAACCCTCAAGACCCACTACCACTAGCAAGATCATCTTAAATACCATTCAAAACACCCAAGCTTATCTGTGGAAACGAAATGAACCACCACTCGAGCTAATCCAACAGATCGAAGATAAAAACACTGATGCTTGGCTACTCTTTCCCGCCGACAGGGAAGAACTTAAAGTTCGGCAACAGGAAATAAAATTGAATACTGGGCGTGAAACCCTAATTATTGTGCCCGATGGCACATGGAAGGAGGTCCGAAAAATTGTCCGAAAAAGCCCTTGGTTAGATCAATTACCTCTTCTAGCCTTTGATCCCAAAACACCCAGTAGATATGACCTAAGGCGAAATCCCGACACGGATCATTTATGTACAGCAGAAACTATCATCGAACTGCTAAAGCTGTGCGATGAACTTAGCCCTGCCACACAGCTGACCCAAGCCTTCGATGCATTTATCACGCACTATAAACAATCAAAGCGTCATTAAGGGTAAAACCGCCTTTTATAACAGCGACTGCTTCGCTCGCCAATAATCGGCTTTAAGGGGATCAGCTACCTGCTCTAGCTCTCCTTGAGCATAAGTATCGACTAAACGTTTTATAGCTAATTGGTGTCCCTGCTCCGCCGCTTTAGTGTAGAAACTTAGCGACTTTTCAGCATCCGGCTGAAAATAATGTTCATATCCATTCTCAAAGATACGCCCCATCTGATACTGCGCTTTTTCATCACCCTTTTCCGCAGCTTGTTGCAAATATATTCCACCCTGAATCCGGTTTTGTATACCATCCCCTTTAAAGTGCAAAAGATGCCCATAAACGCTCAATGCTTTTTTATGACCATTATCAGCGCAGAAGCGAAACAGTTTCATAACGAAGTTGTGTTTTTTAAGGGATTTTTGCTGTATAGACGAACGAAATAAAGCATAAGCGACCACAAAAACAAGCGGCGCTAACAGCCTCGAAATAAAGCGCATAACCTTCTCCTACTACAACATCCAGCAATTAAAAAGCCATAATATCAACTACCGGTAATCTTATGGAGAAAAACTTCATCTAAAAACCACTTGATACAATATATGCTTCTACGCTAAAACTTATATTATCAATCAAACATAAAAATCAGCGCTTATATTCATTTTAGATATATAGGCCATCAAAAGGATTCTAGGGTAGCAAAATGAAAATTTACGAAGATAACTCCCTTACCATTGGTAATACGCCGCTAGTACATCTTAAGCGCCTCGCTCCTAGGCTAAATATTTTCGGTAAAATTGAGTCCCGCAACCCTGCAGGTTCTGTAAAATGTCGTATTGGCGCTAACATGATCTGGTCTGCAGAAAAAAGCGGCGTTCTTAAACAAGGGATAACTATGGTTGAACCCACCAGCGGCAATACCGGTATCGCGCTGGCATTCGTAGCAGCCTCCCGTGGTTACGATATTATATTTACGATGCCATCCTCCATGAGCCTTGAACGCCGTAAAATCATGAAGGCACTCGGCGCCAACATTGTCTTAACTGAACCAGCAAAAGGCATGAAAGGTGCTATTGATAAAGCACAAGAGATTGTAGATAAAAACCCTGATACTCATATCATGCTGCAACAATTTGAGAACCCAGCCAACCCGGAGATCCACGAAAAAACAACAGGTCCTGAAATCTGGAACGACACCGATGGTACGGTGGATGTTGTTGTTGCAGGTGTAGGAACCGGCGGAACCATTACCGGCATATCCCGTTATATTAAAAACCAGCAAGGTAAAGCAATCACCTCTGTTGCGGTAGAACCGGTTGATTCACCCGTTATTTCGCAGACACTTAATGGCGAAACCGTAAAACCCTCTCCCCACAAAATCCAAGGGATTGGCGCTGGCTTTGTGCCTAAAAATCTAGATTTGGCATTGATTGATCAGGTCGAACAAGTCAGCAATGAAGATGCAATTGCAACCGCTAAACTGTTAATGGAAAAAGAAGGTATTATGGCAGGCATCTCTTGCGGCGCAGCGGTTTGTGCAGCTATGCGTGTGGCAGAACAACCAGAACACGCCAATAAAAACATAGTCGTTATTTTACCGGACTCCGGTGAACGCTACCTATCTTCTGCCCTATTTGAAGGCATGTTCAGCGATAACGAATCGGTTCAATAAATAAAACGGCCGTAGCACACTTGCAGACACAAAAAAGCCGGATGAGATAACAGATCCGGCTTTTTACTATCATTTCAAAGATATCTACGATCGCTTAATTACTAACAACTACCTAATTAAGCAATTTCCGAATATCCGCATGGGAAGGGAACACCTCTAAATGATCCGCATGCACTTCATGGTCACTGCTTTTAAATACGTTGTACCACTTCGCTCTACGCTGCTGTCCCTGATAGCACCCATTTACTTCATAATTCTCGCCATCTACCGCTAAAATAGCGATAGTGCGTACATGTATATCCGTCTGCATTTTATTCTCTGACCCGTATTGTAATTTTTATACTGACACCCTAGTACAAATCCTACAAATTGCAAGAAATAGAACAAAAAACAGACAAATAAATAAACAGAATGTAGTAAAACTACAATTCTCCTAAATACTCTATCCGTTGATATTTTCTAAAAACACACGTGAAGGCGCAAAGAATGCCTGCCCAGTTACCGCTCGGGTATATTTTAACAGGTGATCGGTATGACCTTCACCATCCCCTTCCACCATACTTTTTAACATGAGCGTAAAGTTTTTCGGCGTACAGCAGTAACTCGCAAAAAGAAGCCCACACTCCTGTGTATCACCATAGGGCATGCTATGGCGAAGAATCTCAATAGAATTTCCATCGCTGTCTTTTAAGGACGTCCTTTTAGTGTGAGCCGTAAGTGCCTTATCTGTAGAGGCGAACTCCACATTATCCTCTTTTGTTCTACCGTATGTCTCTTCCTGCTTTTTTACCGGCTGTTTATTCCAATAGGCCATATTGTGAACATAACGCTGCAGATGAATATAGGAACCACCCGCAAAGTTTTGATCTTCCTCTCCAACAACGGCAACCCCTATTCGATCATCACCTTGTGGGTTTTCAGTTCCATCGACAAAACCGGTGAAGTCGCGCATATCAAAATATCTAAACCCATCGACCTCCTCAACTACCTGAACCGCATCCCCTAACTCAGCACAGAGCTCCCGTGCTAGCTGAAAATTGAGATCTTTCCTTTCTGAGCGTATATGGAAAAGCAGATCCACCGGCGTATTAGGTGCAACATTCTCACCATTTTCAAAACTAGGAAACGCAGCTAACTCCGCCGGCGCCCCAGTATCGATGATTTGTGACCAATAACTACTGCCTATCGCCGCCACTAAGCACAACCCCGCCTCAGGTTCTAACTGGTTATACTTTTCCTCAAGCGCTGTAACATCCGCTAAGACCTGCTTAACACGCTGTTTAGCACCTTCGTTGCGCGTTTGATTTAACGTTAAAAAAAGTGCTGAACGATTCGCCTCAGCCACTATCCCCTTTTGATACAACGCCATTACTCACCTCTTTATCAAAATAACTTCGTTTAAGTATAAAACCAATACCACCAAGTCACATTAAAGATCATGGATTAATTCACTAATAACAGCTACTACCTAGTGACAGACTATAAAAAATCATTAAAAAATTTTGAATTTTGTCATCAAAATAGAGTCTTAAGTACAAATGAATAGTTAAATAGAAGAGTTCACCCCATGAGATTCATAAAGACAGCGCTACTATGCCTAGTAGCCCTAACCACCACACTTTCCATAAACACTTATGCCGCACCAAAGTCAGAGCTCTGGGAATACTGGTTGCAGCACGATCCACAGAGCAAGATGGTTATTAGTCATAATCCATGGAATCAGTTTCTTTCAACCTATGTAGAAACAAATAGCAACAGCAATACCGCCGTAAAGGGTATTAATACCCTCAAATATGCGAGCGTAACAGCAGCGGATAAACAGGCCCTAAAAAGCTATATTGCTACACTCACAGCCCTACCCATTAGCCAATATAATCGTAATCAACAGCGGGCTTACTGGATAAACTTATACAATGCACTGACCGTTGATGTGGTACTCGACCACTACCCCGTCAAATCTATTATGGATATCAAACTCTCAGGCTTATTCACCCGAGGGCCATGGAAGAAAGAACTGATTAGTGTTGAGCAGCAACCGTTAAGTCTCAACGATATAGAGCATCGAATTCTTCGCCCTATTTGGAAAGATCCTAGAACCCATTATGCCGTTAACTGTGCATCCCTTGGCTGCCCAAATTTAAGCACACAAGCTTATACAGCAGAAAACATGGAACAACAGCTAGAACAAGCAGCAACTGCTTTTATCAACCATCCAAGAGGCGTAGAAATCAAAGACGGTACGTTGATCGTATCAAGTATTTACAACTGGTTTAAAGAGGATTTTGGAGGCGATGACACTCAGGTAATTAAACACTTAGAACAGTACGCTAAAGAACCTCTCAAGCATCAGTTATCAACGGTACAAAGCATTTTTGATGATCAATATAATTGGCAATTAAATGAAGTTCGGTAACCATAAAAGTAAAGAGCCGAGCCATTACCCTGAAAAGTAAAGGCTCAGCCTCCCGTGATTTGAGGCAAAGGCCAACGATACACACTCAGCACCTCTAGACCGTGCTAGATCTATAGTAGGTGCTATTTACTTCTTAGAATGAATTGCTTTTTAAAAGCAACCTATTCTCGCTTTTCACTCATACTATGCTATAAATAATAGAGAGCTCGTTATAAGCCCGTTAACATTCAAAAAACACACTTATAAGTGCACACGAATTCTAGGGCACAATCATAAATGACATTGACAAATAGCGGGACCAGAAAGGCACTGCCCTTTTTAACACTTATTTTCTTTTTATTTTCTTTAGTATTGGTATGGAGCTTTTTCACTCTCAACCACAGCAACTATTTTCACCAGCTAAATATCCGTCACTTCAAACATACCGCTGAATTAACGGGGCTTATTTCTGCGCCTATAAAACTTTTTTCAACCGAAGAACCTCTAAATCTCGAGAAAATACGTCAAACTATTATTGATATTCGCAGGCAACCTATTGAGTGTTTATCAATAACCCGCTGGTCTGACCGAGTACTAATGAAATTGATTGGTACCGATTCTATAATCGCTATTTGTGAAAATGACCTAATAATCGCTAACGAAACACTCGATGCTTTGACAGGCTACGAAAATGGCACAGTCAGCATACAAGCGCTACAAAACCAGTTAACAAAAGCCGTTTCTGAGTTTCAAAGCAACTCCATCAAATTTGAACACCCTGTAGAAACAACAATCAACCTTATAGCCAACGTTACCATCTGGTTGATCATACTCTCTTCAATCATCGTTTTGCTTTTAACCATATTAATATCCCGTGCAGTCGCGATCGTACTGACTAATAAGGAAAAGGCAATGAAGGCCCTCGCAAAGAGCGAGGAGCGTAATAAACAACTCGCTTACAACGATAGCTTAACAAGCTTGCCCAATAGAAACTCTCTAGACCACAAAATTAATACAGCGATTGCTAAATCATCTCGCAATAACTCACAGTTTGCGGTCATGTTTATAGATCTAGACCAATTTAAAGATATCAACGATACATTAGGTCATACCGTAGGTGATAAGTTACTCATTGAGATGGCAAAACGTATTACCAATACTGTACGAGCAAACGACTCAGTCATACGTTTTGGTGGAGATGAGTTTGTTGCTGTCACCGACTGCTTTGCAGATATTGAGATTATCGACTCTATTGCCCATAGAATTATCGATGCCATTAGCAAGCCCGTTAAACTAGACACCGTTGAATCATATATTACAGCCAGTATAGGTATTGCCTGCTATCCACAAAATGGTAGAAACAGCACCGTACTTCTAAAGCATGCAGATACAGCGATGTATCAAGCTAAAAATGCGGGTAAAAATCAGTACCAACCTTATGACAAGCGCTCAGCAACTAAGCAAAATCGTAAACTCAGCATCGTTCACCAACTGCACCATGCCATTAAAAATAATGAGTTCAGCCTTGCCTATCAACCAGTCGTTAAACTTACAGATGGCAGCACTGTAGGCAGTGAAGCACTTTTACGCTGGACAACCGCCAATGGTGAAACTATTGGGCCCGATGAATTTATACCCATTGCCGAGAACTCAGGACAGATTATTGATATAGGTAACTGGGTACTCGAACAAGCTTGCCTGCAGTGTAAAGTTTGGCACGATGCTGGAGCCATCAACCACGCAATGGCTATTAATGTTTCATCTCAGCAATTAAAAGACCCATTATTTTCTAAACGACTATCAGATATCTTAACCCGCTTATCCCTACCGGCTTCATCCATTCATATTGAAATTACAGAAAATAGCGTTATTACCGAAGATCAGAACAGCGTTACCACACTTCACGAGCTAGCCGAACTAGGTACTAAATTACTACTCGATGATTTTGGTACCGGTTACTCCTGCTTGAGCTATTTGAAAGATCTACCCTTTGATGTATTGAAAATCGACAAAAGCTTTATGCCTGCAAATAACACAATTGCATCCACAATTATTGCAATGGGGCATGAGTTAAATATGGAAATTATCGCTGAAGGGATCGAAACCGAGATGTGTTACGAGTTTTTAAACAACCTAAAATGCCAATATGGCCAAGGTTACCTATTCCAAAAACCTGTTCCTGCCAGCGAATTCAATATTTTCAAAAATTTCAGATCCAATTAGCACTCCTATATTGAGAGCAGACAATCTGAAACCCTGATCAAATTAAGTTCAAACAGACTTAAAGTGCAGAATGAAACTTAGTTAACACTAACAACATAGTGACAACCTCATTACTGCCGAACAGATCAACCAAAAAATACTCAAACCTATAAAGATAGATATGTAACTGAGTTGATCCATCAGGCGTATGCAGCCAAAAAACAAAACCTATATTGATCAAAAACGTAATATAAAACATCAGCCTAAAGCTCATCTTCTTAGTTTTATGACGCAACCGCTGCTGTGCAACCATAGCGCCAGGCCACCCTCCAAAGAGAGCTGATAAATGTAAGGTATTTTCAGGTACTCGCCACATTCCATTGATCGCCGCTTTTTTATCTTTTGCATACAGATAATAAGCCACCAAACTTGCCAGCAAATAGATCAAACCTAGTAACGCTGGCGTATAACCAAACCAATATGAATACACTAAACCGATAAACAACAGCAAAGTTGAGCAATAAAACGTCTTCATCATCTTCTCTTCAAAGCAACTCTATTGAATAGATCTTTTTTTAAAACCAGCCTATCCTAAATTACTCAGACTTTTTAGAGCACACAGAAAGTTGTTTCATGCTAAAACGATAAGTAACATTGACTATACGCCGCAACTCGGTTGGAAACTTATATCCACAAACAATACTCAAGCCTCTAAGCATTGTGATCGGATCACTCTTGCCGCCGCCAAAGCATATCCCGCACCACTCAAGGGACATCAAATGATGATCGCTAATGTGAATGAGGTTCCTGTTGGGCAGTAGAACCCCCCGCGGTTCTCATTAACCTACGTATAACATCTGATAACAAACAATCTGGGAGATGTACCGCAGAGGTCGTTTACTTACGCTGTCCAGCGCATAAAACAGATTTCACATACTGTCACCCTTAGACAAAAAAGCTAAGCCCAGCGCTATAGCAATCGCTTGCAGATAAAGCAGAAAAGGTGGAATTAAACACTCTCTCGCTAAAACAAATAAAAGCCCATTCTGGGCTTTTATTATGTACAGTAAGACTGCCCAAAACCTGTTATGGATAGCCTGCTTCTTTTGCTAGTTTTTGGGCTGTGTGTAGATGCATACCTATATTAGATAGATTGGTTGTATCCATCTTAAATTTTCCGAGCCTCGCCACTTCCCTTGCTGGGTAGACATCTGGATTAGCTGGGTATTCCATGCTTAGCTTGGCATAAGTAGCTTGCGGCTCTTTAGTGGTTAGCCACTCTAAAAAGTCGATCGCTTGGGCTTGATTAGGCGTATTGGCGACTACCGCCGCGCCCGTAATATTTACATGAGTGCCCGTCCCCTTTTGATCCGTCCAAAAGAGTTTTAGCTTGGTATCCGGCTCCTGTCTTTTAAACCGTATAAAGTAATAAGAGTTCACAATACCTACATCACAACGACCTTGGTTAATCGCATCAAGCACCTGTATATCTTCGCCGAAAGGCGCCACGGCTAAATTATCCACCCAACCGCGCATAATCTGAGCAGTTCTTTCTTCCCCTTCATGCTTAGCTAACATCGCGACGAAGGCTTGAGTATAAGCTGACTGAGAAGTGAGCAAGCAGAGTTTAGCTTTCCATTTAGGAGATGCTAAATCACTGTAACTGCTTAGCTCACTGGCCTTAACTTTGGCTGGGTTGTAAACAATTGTACGGGCCCTACTGGCAAAACCAAACCAATCCTGTTTTGGTGATGTAAGATGGGCAGGTACGTTCTCTGAAAGAGTGTTTGATTGAACCGACGCTAACAACCCTTTCTCTGACGCCATCCAGAAATACTCAGCTCCTGAAGCGATCATCAGATCAGCTTTTTTAATCTCTGCTTGCGTACTTTGCGCTTCATTTTCTAGACGTGAAATCAGCTCCACTGCAGGGCTGACAAGATAGTTAACGGCTACGCCAGTTTCTAATGCATATTCATTTAATAGAGGTTTTATATAACTGGCATTACGTGATGAATACACCATGAGATCTGCCGCCAGACTAGCAGTTGAAAGTAGAGGTAGCGCTAAGGCCGTAGCAAGTAAGCTATATTTAAATCGCATTATTAAATCGCCTATAAGAAAATCAAAAAGTTAAGAAGGTTTTGCCCATTGGCGTAGCAAGTTGTGATAAATCCCACTTAGCTTTACCACTTCCCGATGAGTTTGGCCCAGCTCAACTGAAAGCTGCTGTACCGATTGATCTAAGTCGAAGAGCATTTCCCGTTGCTGGATATCGCTCACTAAGCTTTGAATCCAGAAGAATGAAGCGACCCGCACACCTTTAGTGACCGGCGTGACCTGATGTAAACTGGTGGAAGGATAAAGCACCATATCACCCGCTGCGAGCTTTACGGTTTGTGCGCCATATTGCGTTTCAATGCTGAGCTCGCCTCCCTCATACTCATCAGGTTCAGCAAGAAAAATCGTTGCAGAAAGGTCGGTTCGTAGAGTTTGGTTGGTCTCAGGTATCTGCATTAACGCCGCATCTACATGTGCACCGTAAGTCTCATTCTCGCTATAACGGTTAAACTTAGGTGGGTAGATTTTGTCCGGCAGCGCAGCCGAAATAAAGGTCGGATGCTGCGATAAGGCACGCACAATATGATGCCCTAAGCTGATAGCCGGCTCTCTACTATCATCTAGCTGCTGGTTCTTTTTTACCTTACGCGCAATACTGCCCGCAGTTTGACTGCCCGCTTGCCAATTAGCGCTATCTAGATGTGTTCTGATCTGCTCTACTTCAGCCTTAGACAGCAACTCTGGAATGGTAATTAACATTCATTTCTCCGGCTTAAATTTGATGATTCCGTCGTAAGATCGGCCAGCCTAATGTCATTGATCGTGGCGCAACCGGTCATCGCCATAGTGAGCTCAAGCTCCTCTCTTAATAACTTGATCATATGCGCAACACCTAAAGCGCCGGCGACACTGAGTGCATAAACCTGTAACCGCCCGATAAGCACTGCATCAGCGCCTAAAGCAATGGCTTTAAATATATCGCCACCAGAGCGAATACCGCTATCTAACAACAATGGAAAACTATCACCGACCGCTGAACGGATAGCAGGCAACATGGAGAGGCTAGCAGGCACACCATCTAATGTTCGACCGCCATGGTTAGATACAATAATACCGGCAGCGCCTAAGGCTTTTAATTCGAGGGCATCCTCACTATGCAAAACCCCTTTTATCAATACAGGTACAGGGCTGTTTTCAAGAAGCCACTGTAATTGTTCTCGCGAAGGGAGGTTTTGCATATAACTGTGAAAAATATGACTTTGATTTCCCACAGAGGATGATCTACTAGCCGCTTTCTGATCAACTAAATTGGCGGCAATAAGGTCGGCAGGAAATGTGAATCTAGCCCGCTGGGCTCGCATACTGGGCTGCTGAATAGCGGCATCTAAAGTCACAACTATAGCTCTATAACCTGCCGCCACAGCCCGCTTTAATAAGTGTTGGGTATCTTTAAAACCCGGCTGAAAATAGAGCTGAAACCACCGTTCTGACCCAGCCTGTTCCGCTATCTGCTCCAAGGTCATGGAAGATAGTGTGCTCGCCACTATGCAGCTATCCGTCGCTTGGGCTGCATAAGCTGCTGCTTGCTCTCCTTGAGGATGAACTAAGGTTTGATAAGCAACAGGGGCTAATAATATGGGGTGCTTAAAACTCTGTCCCAGCAACTCAGTTGCTGTAGAGCCTTGCTCAACATCACGTAGAACGCGTGGAATAAAAGCGACCTTAGCAAAGGCCTGTTGATTTTTGGTTAAAGTGACATCATGCCCACTGCCTCCCGAGATATAAGCAAAGCGATCTTGGGGGATAAAGTCCGGTGCGAGTAACTCATAATCCTGAGCAGATAAAATCTCAGGGGGAATATAGTTAAGCGTTTCTAGAATTTTTCTGGGTTCGTACATATATCATCACTTATAAAAAACAGGGCTACTATAGTAGCCCTGCCAAAAGAAATATCCGAAGGGGGGGGATACTAACTTTAGAAGCTATATTCCATCGTTAGCTGAACATTCCTTTTATCACCAATGTAAGTGAATGCACCTGAACGATAAGCAGCTAGGTAGTAATCTTCATCAAGAAGATTGCCTACATTTAATCTAAGCAGCATATCGCGATTAACTTTATAAGACGCAAACGCATCTAATACAGTGTATCCAGGAACACCCCTCTCTTCGTTAGCCGCGGTATCTGGCTGACCTGTATAACGAACACTTTCGTAAGTTGCTGTACCGCCGAAAGCAAAAGCTTGAGTCGCTTGATATCTAAGATGTAAAGAGGCAGATTTATCAGCAAAGTTAGCTAAAGTTTTACCTACATTATCTTCGATAATAGATTCTTTCACTTTAGCATTCATCAATGCGATACCGGCCTGAACACTCAGTTTATCGGTAAGATTACCGGCAATGCCAAGCTCAATACCTTCTACTTCGTTTTTACCTGTATTTAAAGTACCGACAGTTGAATACGAATCACCGTCTGAAGACTCCATCACATCACTCTTTGTGATACGGAAGAGCGCTGCTGTTGCTAGCAATTTATCATCATTAAAACGCCATTTAGTACCAAGTTCCCAGCTGTCTGTTTTTTCTGGATTACCCAAAACAGGATTAGCGCCTTCGGCACAGATACCACCATAACCACAACTTGTACCTACGTCCGATTCACCACCATTGAGGTTAGTCGCCGTTGAGAAACTCGCATAAACATTCGCTTTAGGGTTAATTTTATAACTTGCCCCTACATGACCATTCCAGAAACCATCTTCATTGATGAAATCTGTCAACTCACGACCTGTGCCCGGATCATAATTGGCTGTCGTTTTGTAGTCATAGTAGTCGTAACGCAAACCACCAAACACTGTCCACTTATCCGTTATATCTACTGTATCCATCATGGAAAGGGAGATGGTTTTTATATTCCAATCGGAATCCCAATCACCTTTAGATATATCGCGCTGGAGCAATGAGTTAACATCCGAAACTTCAGCACCACTAGCATCGTTTAGGCAATATGCAGCACCGGGGCCTCCACGACCAGAGGCGAAACAGTTCGACGCTCCTGTGGCCGTATTATCATACACACCATTAAGTACTTGCTGATCGGTATACTCTAGGCCAAATACAAGCTCATGGTTTAAACCACCCAGCTCACGGTCCATCAACAGGTTAAACTGGTTAGCAAAATACTCAACTTCCTGCCAACCTTGGTGGGTACTTAAAGTAGCTGAACTATATCCATTAGTGTCATTCGTTGCATCGAGCAGTGTAGGGTAAGCGGTAGTACCACGCGCGCCGGTTGTTACATAACCGTTATCGGTTGTGCCGTAACGGGTCAAGTTAACAATACGTGTATCCGGATTAAGTTCATAACCTATACGTAGTGTTGCTGTATCAACCTCGGAATCAAGAAAGTCTTCATTTTGAAGATACACAGGGATATTAGCTACCGGTTGTCCATCCCCTGAGGTATCAAGGTAGGTACCTAAATCCGGTTTATCATTACCTTCAAAGTGGTAATAATCAGCAGTAATTTCTAAATCATCACTTGGTTGATGAGTAATCGAGAAGGCTGCACCTTTACGCTGACGATCAGCGGGCGCACGATCGGGCACATCCTCTTCTGCATGCAGGATGTTAGCTCGAATTGCCGTATCATAGTTAATAACTTGGTTCGTATCTAAAGATAGGCGGTGCTGGTTATCAGTACCAATGCCGGCTGAAAGTTTAGTGAAGTCGTATTCAGAACTTGCACGTTTAGTCGCAGAGTTCACAGCACCACCCGTTGTACCACGGCCAGCAAAGCTAGAACTTGGCCCTTTACTAATCTCAACCTGCTCAGTTGCAAAGCTTTCACGGATTGTCATGCCAGGATCACGCATACCGTCGACAAAAACATCACTGCGGGCTTCATGACCACGAATCACATAACGGTCACCAAACGCGTTACCATTTTCACCCGTGCCTACAGTAATACCCGGCTGTCCATCAAGGATCTCGCGCAGATCTGTGCGCCCAGTATCAGCAAGCTCTGTTGCTGTAAGTACAGTAATTGTTTGCGGTGTTTCCGCTAGGTCACGCGTACGGCGAGGGTCTGATAGTCGTTCAGCCAAATAAGGAGAGCCTGGTACGGCATAAGGATTAGTATCTGGAGTGACGGATTCTTCAACGGTCAGCTTATCGAGGGAGATTGTTTCCTCTGCAGTAGCTACACCAGCCATCAAGGTACCTGAAATTGCTAAGGCTAAAGTACCTGGGGTAAAGGCGCTTTTCTTTCCTATATTTCGCTCTATGCTAGAGGGCTTTTTTGTATTGGCTTGATACATTATCTGTCCTTAAAATAACTTACGTGTTGGGTTCAATGAGAATTCAATCGGTAGTGTTAAATCTAGTGGGCCCTCACCTAGATCAGAAGGAATGCTCGGGAATGGACTTGCTCGCAGCAGCATATCTGTTGCTTCCTTATCCAGCCGAGAATCACCTGAACTTGTAACGATTCTCGAACTTTTTACCCGACCATTTTTCTGAATCACAAAACTAACCACTACCGTACCGGTGACTCCATCTTTTCGAGCACTGCGTGGGTAACGTTTAACCCGTGCAATGCGCAGCAAAACTTTGCTTAAATAGCTCTGCTTTGCTGCTGGATTACCACCCGTTTCTACACGCGTTCCAACACCCGTTGCTTTAGTTGCAATCGGTGTTGATTTTGCGCTGCTATCTGCCTCTTTTGCCTTAAGATCGTTAGTGGATTCACTTTGAGGCTGAGGTTTTTTTGTTATATCAGGTCTCTTCTCCGGCTGTTTTACCGGTTCTTGCTTGAGCGTTTTTTTTGTTTTTGGTTTCGGCGTTGGTACAGGTTCAATCGTTTCTTCCTGCTCAGGTTCAACAACTGGCTCTGGCTCAACAACTGGCTCTGGCTCAACGATTTCCTCCCGCTTCGCTTCAACAACCGGCTCTGGTTCAACTACTTCTTCTTGCTCTTGTTCCTTTTCTAGATCAGGCTTATCGCTGTTTTTTTCTTCGACTAAATTGCTCTCAACGATCTCATCACGCACTTCTGCAGTTTCAGTGAAACTGCCTGCAATACCGACACTGACCAACAAACCATCCTGCCCTTCAGCGATTGCACCTTCGCTATCTTCACCTAAAATCCAAGGCGTTATTAACGCTATATGGATAAATACCGCGACTATTAGGCAGAGTAATACCTGTTTTTTAGCTATCATCATTTATGTTCAGTCGCTATCTGCAAACGCTTAATTTTTAGTTGACGAACAGCGCTTAAGACCGGATCTAATGCCGAGAAAGGCAAGTTACGATCTATATGGCAGGTCACTATAGATTCCTCTGAGATCACTATAGGTTCCGCTGAGGACTCTAACGCCTGCAAAGATTCAAGTAATGGCTTATCTATCTTTTGACCATTGAGGTAATGATCGCCATTCAGCAAGATCTGAATCTCTATATCTCTTGCAACAAGCTCACCTTCACTGCTTGAAGCGGGAATCTGCAAATCTGCATTTCTTGCCTCTATATGGCCGGCGATCATGAAGAAGATCAGCAATAAAAAAACGATGTTAATTGCCGGAACCATACTGTCATCGAGCTGGCGCTTGGGGCGACTCTGCTTTTTAGTAGTATCTGTTAAAATCATAATTCAACAGACTCACTTAAATTCAGCTGAGTAATACCGGCCTGATAGCTCATATCGATTAACTCGATAACCTTTTGAATATTGACATTCGCCCCAGCGGATAAACTCACATGACTATCATTTTCAACCAGAGTATTGAGCAATTGGATAAAGCTTTGCTCGCCTACACTATATTGAGCACCACCAACCTCAACGATCCCTTTAGGTTGTAAAACAATCCGGACCACCTCAGCTTCAACCTGTGAAGCACCTGAAGTGGCATGTTTTATTTCGAGCTGTTTCTTTTGACTAAAGGTTGATGACAACATAAAAAACAGCAACAAAATAAAAACCACATCGATCAATGGGGTGATGCTTATAGTTTTCTTCCTCGGGGCGATATTATTCAGCAACACAACCAGCATCCGCTCTCGTATCACTAGGCACAGCCACTAAGGGATTAAAATAAAAGGTAAACACTTGTGTTACCGCATCATCTAACAACCAAGCAGAGCGCTCAGCTTTACGCTCAAGCCAGCTATGGATTGCAGCAACAGGAATAGCAACGGCCAAACCTGCAGCTGTTGTCAGTAGCGCTTGCCAAATACCACCAGACAGAACCGCTGGATCAACTTGACTCCCGGCAGCTTCCATCTGCTGAAAAGCTACAATCATTCCTAATACAGTACCCATCAAACCGAGTAGAGGGCTCAAGTTCGCTATTAATTCCAATGGACGAAGCAACGCAGTCAGTTGATTAACATAACCCTGCGCACGTCGTGTTAGCTCCTCTTTTAACATGTGCGGATCTTTACCCTCACTCAAACCACACATAGCAGAGCGAACAATACTAGGCACTGGGCGAGCACCCTCAAGCGCACTTATGGCAAACGCGGCGTTCCCCGCCTTCCAATGTTCTAAACCTTTATTAACTAGATCAGTTTTTTCAGGTCGCAGTACAGCAAACTGCCATAGTTTGAGCAGTGTAATGGTGACCGAAACTATAGATAAAATGATCAAGATCCAGACAACAGGCCCACCTACATCCAACATCTGTATTAATGAATCCAGTTGGTCTAACCCAGTATCAGGCAACAGAGTATTAGTGGCAGACACCTCACTCCCCGGCAGACCAAGGGTAGATGCATCCTCTGCTATATCTAACAAAGAATCTGCATTAGCTGCATCCTCTTTCAGCACCTCAGTAGCTGAAGCGTCCAAGGAAGGAACCTTACCGCCTGTACTTTGGACTATTTCAGAATGAACCGATGCATCAACCACCTCTGTAGCTGGAATCTCTACAGCTCCCCCATTAGGGCTTATGTCATGATTTTCTATGCTTGAATTTGTGCTTGAGTTCATTCAAATACCATTTTCAGTACAAACATTAACAATTATCATTTACAATCGCATTAAGATTAACGCTTTGTTTCGGCGGGATAGTACGTGAACTTGTTAGCTTTATAAAAGGCGATATTGGAATAATAGTTATGCAAAATGTGAATGTTACTGCATTGAATGTGAGCCTTTTACGTGTACTACAAGCCCTACTGGAAGAAAGGCACGTCACGCGGGCTGCGCAAAGGCTGAATTTAAGCCAATCGAAAGTTAGCAGGGATTTAAAGAAGCTACGGGAAATATTTAATGATCCCTTACTGGCACGCACCCAGTCGGGTTACATTCTGACAGCGGGCGCTGAAAGAATTACAAGCAATCTTAACTGTGTTATTGATAACATCGAATCAATGCTGACGGATAAGCAGTTTGAACCCGCTTCATGTCAACAGACAATCCGCATATACGCAGGCCCTTTAGAGGTCCAGCTCTTTATGCCTGCATTATTTAAAAAGCTACATCAGCAAGCACCGAATCTACGCTTAGAGGTACTGGGAGAATCGGAAAACCCTTTTGACTTATTAGCATCAGGACAGATTCACTTCGTAATGAGTGGCTTAACTCCAGATAAAGGGTTAGATCAGTTTTATATGAAGTTTTTATCAAAAAGTTCGCAGATGGTGTGCTTGATGAGATGTTCAAATCCTCTCGCAAGGGAAACGCTAACATTAGATCGTTATCTAGCCTCTAATCACGGTTACACAGCTTTAACAGGAAGAGGAACCACTTTTATTGATCAGAGCCTGCAACGCTTAGATAAGTCACGCAATGTGGCCGCCGTTTTGCCGAGTTTTGAAGTAGCTGCTAACTTCTGCGAACAAAGTGACCTTATTGTCGCTATGCCTGAAGTGATCGCACAGCAACTCATTAAAGGGAGAACCTTAACCTATCAAAATCTACCTAAAGAGATTCAGTTACCGGAGATAGAACACCGCCTCTATTGGCATGCCCATTGCCATCATGATCCAGCTTGCAGCTGGTTAAGAGGGCTAGTCGAACAAGCCGAATAATCAACTTGAACAGCTAATCTGTTGCCACAGGCCGTTCAGGGTTACGAATCCACTCACTCCATGACCCAGCATAAATACGGCTACCTTTTAAGCCAGCAATCGTCATCGCTAGTTGATTATGGCATGCAGTAATACCAGAACCACACATATGAACAACATGCGAAGGTGCCAGATCTCCTATTATCGATTGCCATTCAGCCCGCAAACGATCTGGAGATTTGAACACACCTTGGTCAAGGTTATCTGTAAGAGGACGATTAACAGCACCTGGAATATGGCCAGCAACGGGGTCAATAGGTTCAACCTCACCACGGAAGCGCTCTTCGCCCCGCGCATCCACTAAACTGATCGAGTTTTGAGACAGCTCGGTTTGCAACTGATCAACCGTTAAACTGTATTCAGGTTGAAACTGTCCAGAAAGGTCGCCTTCTGTACCCGGCTCCCTAAATTGACTTTCTTCGCCACCCGCATTTAACCATGCAGCATAGCCACCATCTAAAACAGCGACTTTTTTATGGCCTAAACAACCGAGCAACCACCAAGCACGGGCAGCCATAGCACCGCCACAATCGTCATAAACAATAACTTGAGAGTTATTAGATACTCCTGCTTTGGCTAGCCGCGAAACTAACTGCTCCATATCCGGAAGCGGGTGTCGGCCACTTTCTGGGGTAATTTTAGATGAAAGGTCGTTATCCAAATGAAGATAAGTAGCACCAGGAATATGTCCAGCTATGTAGGCCGCTTCGCCTGCACTCGTGTCCGCTAAATTAAACCGGCAATCAAAAAAAACCCAGTCCTTAGACAAGTGCTCTTTTAAATCTGGCCCGCTAATAATAGTGGTGTACATATTCCCTCTCTTTGTTTCTGCAGTTAAAGATACGCTGCAAGCTCTTCTTGTAAAACGTCCAGCTCATTCTGTGCCTTCTGTTTTGCTTTTTTCTTTAAGCTCTCTACTTCAGCCATTTTGTCAGCGACAATCTCTTGTGCAACTGATGCTTTATCATCCGCAGACTCAACACGCGCCAATAGCGGCTTTAATTGCATAAGAATGCCACGACGACGCCCCTCTTCTGCACGAGCAATCGCTTCAGCTGATTTCTCTTTTTTCTGCTTCTCTTCGGACTGCTCTTCTGCCACATAAGTTAATGGGCGAATACCCGCAGCAATGCGAACCTGTTCAAGCATTGGTGCAGCAACAGCACGAGCTTTATCAGCGCCTTTAAGCAGAACCTTTTCGACACTGCCAAGATCATTCATTAATTCGTTATATAGAATACGTGGCGCGGACAACTTACTGTCTAAAAATTCAAATAACTCTTTCTTCGCATCACCCCACCCAATACCGTTCTCAAACTGCTGACGCAACGCCAAGCTCTCTTGTTCATTAGCAAAACAATTATAAAGCTGGAAGAGGGTGCTGCTATCTGCGTCCTTAGGTTCACCAGGCTCACGGGTATCTGTTTTGATCTGCTTGATCAACTTGTATAACTCATCCGCTGTGCCAAAGAGAGGGATCGTATTATTATAACTTTTTGACATTTTGCGACCATCTAGGCCCGGAATAAGCTGAGTTTGCTCATCCACAACAGCTTCTGGCTGAGTAAATAACTTTTTATAAGTATGGTTAAAGCGGCCCGCTACATCACGTGCCATCTCTATATGCTGGATCTGATCTTTACCTACAGGAATAAGGTCGGCATTGAACATCAAGATATCCGCTGCCATCAATATTGGATAGCTAAATAACCCCATAGTCACGCCGTCATCAAGGTCCGGATTACCGGCATCACGATTCGCATCGACAGACGCTTTGTAAGCATGAGCACGGTTCATCAGCCCTTTAGAACACATGCAGGTTAAGATCCATGTTAACTCTGTAATTTCAGGCACATCGGTTTGACGATAAAACGTTGCCTTATCTGTATCTAAACCTAAAGCCAACCAGGTGGCGGCAATTTCACGTGTAGATTGAGCAACACGCTCAGGATCATGACACTTAATTAACGCATGGTAATCCGCAAGAAAATAAAAATTGTTGTAGGTGTCACCACGGCTCAAATCAATAGCTGGTTTTATTGCACCTAAATAATTACCAATATGCGGTGTGCCTGTTGTAGTGATACCCGTTAGAACCGTTTTCTTTTCCATTTAATTATCGTCTCTTACACCTGAATCTGCCTGAAATAGGCTTATTTTTGGCAGCATGGCCGTTAAACCATTTGAATGCTGAGTATAATACCGAAAATTTTTATTGATTTCGCCCAATCCCTAGCCATTGGACTATCAATATAATGTCGTGATGACCTCACTTGAGGTAAAGTGCTAAAAAGCATCAGACAATAATAATATTTTCGAGATAATTATGACCGAATCAATCGCTTCTTGGATCACCCTTGCCGCAGTACTTTCCAGCATTGGATGGTATATATACCGTCAAACTGAGTACAATATAAACAATATAGTTACCTCAGTAATGTCAGGCATTTTATGTCTATTTGGTGGGCTACTCTTCTCTGGAGCTATAATGAAGGTAGTTGGCAAATTTGATAATGCACTCATACCTGCTCTGTTGGTCTGTATCGGTACGGCATTATGCGTATTAGCCCATACTATTTATCAAAATAAAAAATCTGCTTCCAATCGCGATACAGCAGAACCTCTCTAAGCTAATCGATGAGTTGGATGCAGTGTTGCGTTAAGCAATGAACCTAATTGGCAGCGTTGTAAAAGACCTTGTAAAAAATGGCCTTTTTTGTACTCGCGTAGAAGGTTATGATCTCAATAATATTTTTATTTAATACAGACTGATTCCTATGCTGATTGTCGTATCCCCCGCAAAAACTCTTGATTACGAAACTGCACCTATCACCCGTAGTCATACACTGCCCCGTTTTGTTGAGCACTCACAGGAGCTGATCGACGACTTAAAGAAACTTTCTGTCCAAGATATTGCTGAGTTAATGAAACTGAGTGACAAGCTGGCTAGCTTAAACGTAGCTCGTTATGAATCATGGCAACCCGAGTTTACTTTTGACAACGCCAAACAAGCTATCTTAGCTTTTAAAGGCGATGTGTATACTGGACTCGATGCCGAATCCCTTAGCGAAGAAGATCTGCAGTTTGCCCAAGATCACCTCCGCATCTTGTCTGGCCTCTACGGTGTTTTAAAACCCTTAGATCTTATGCAACCCTATCGGCTTGAAATGGGTACAAAACTGGCCAATAGCCGCGGGAAAAATCTCTATGAGTTTTGGGGCACAACCATCTGCGATGATTTAAACCAAGCTTTAGCCAGCAGCGACACCCCTGTACTAGTAAATTTAGCCTCCAACGAGTATTACAAAGCAGCTAAAGAGAAAAGCATTGAAGGCCGAATCATTACACCAGCCTTTAAAGATTGGAAGAATGGTCAATATAAGATGATTAGCTTTTATGCAAAAAAAGCACGCGGCTTAATGACCCGCTATATCATCCAAAACCAGATTGAAGATCCTGAGTTGCTTAAAAACTTTGATATAGAAGGTTATCGCTTTGCAGAAAGCATGTCAGAGGGAGATAACTGGACCTTTATTCGAGATCACGAAGAATAAAGTGCAAACTATATACAAAAAAGCCAAAGCATATGCTTTGGCTTTTTCATATTAAAAATATCTATTGATTAGTTCTGCTGGATACCTACGATAAACCAATCCGCATCCGGTTGGCGCATATCACGAGATAGATGCCAAGTTTCATTGAACTCAGTCGCCTCGTCTGTGTTTTCTTTCAACCAACCATAAAAATTGATGCTCACAATAGCTTCATCTTTTTCTTCAATAAAGTTCGCCACTTCCGCCATTACTGAAACAACTTCCGTTGTTTGTTGCTCTGGAGATTTAGCGCGCTCAGCCTTTAATAATGCAAACATTTCAGGCGAGGTATACGTTTTAATCTCATCCCAATTATTAGCATCCCATGCTTTTTGTAGATTCACAAAATGCTCTTGAGCACCGGCAAGAAAAGCAGTTTGATTAAACCAACTTGGTACTTTTATCTCGTTTGATTCACCCCAACCGGAGCTAAAAGAAGGCATAGGTTTGAACTCAGCTTCAGGCTCAGCTCGAGCTTCTCGCTCCATAGGCTGTGTATGAGGGTTTATCTCATATTGTTGAGCACCGTTTGTATACGCTGACTGCTGCGGTCTCGATTGTTTCCGCATAGACATAATCTTATAAATAATAAAAATCACACCCGCGATCAACAACAGATCCATAAATTGAATGCCATCAAAAGCACCACCAAACAATAAAGCCCCAAAAATCCCACCCGCTAACAGACCGGCCATCATGCCACCAAAGCCACTACGTTTAGGCGCTGTTCCTGCTGCTTTATTTTGTGTATTGGTTGCAGAAGGTTGTTTTTGAGTAGGTGCTGGCTGTGTTTTTTTGGATGAAAAAAAGCTTTTACCAAAAGATGAGCCTCCACCTAAACGTTTTGCATCTGCCGTTTCTGCGAGTGGAAGTGTAATAAAAAATACCGCCATCAGTGTGATAAAAAATGTCCGCATCGTTACTCCTAAGCTTGTTGTTTTTTTGATGATGAATTACTGGAAATTACAGCGAAATAGATCCCGCTAAATATTAATGTCATACCCCATAAATGAAAAGTTTGAACCTGCTCGCCTAAAAACATAACAGAAAGCAACATTCCCCATAATGGGACCAAATGAATAAATAAACCCGCCCGTTGCGCGCTGAGTTTTTCTACCCCATAGTTCCAAAACAGATAGGACAGTATAGAGGGAAACACCGCCAAATACGCTATTAATAAATAGAGATCTTGATTCCATTCGATCGGTGGCTGATTTTGTGTTTCCAACCACGAAAAAGGTGCTAAACAGATTATCCCAACAACCAGAGTCACGGAGAAAAAGGCAAAGCCACTCATCTCTTTTGGCTTCCAGCGCAGGGCGACACTATACCCCCCCCAAATGAACATCGCGGTTATGATCCAAAGATCACCTACATTGAAGTTTAAGGTTTTTAAAATCGATAACTGCCCCTGACAGACAAGTAGCAAGACCCCCATCAATGAGAGACCAACCCCTAACCACTGCTTCATTGATGCCGCTTCACGTAGAAATATAGTACTTAATAATAGAATCATAATCGGCATAGTTGATTGCATTAAAGTGCCATTTAAGGCAGTTGTCGATTGCAGACCTATGTAAGCTAAGGTATTGAAACTACCAACACTTAAAGCACCTAGAAACACAAGTATAGGCCAATGCTTAAGAATAATACCGCGATGACGATAGATTGCAGGCACAGCAAAAGGCAATAGAATCAGCAGCGCACAGCACCACCTAATAAACGCTAAAGTGACAGGGGAAATATCAACCGAAAAGGCACGGGCCAACACGAAGTTACCCGCCCAAAAAAGCGTAGTTAAAACAAGAAGAAAATAAGCCAGAAGAAACGCCTCACACCGTTAAAAATATTTTAGTAGGAACCGAGATAGCAAATTATTATTCGCATCGTTCCCCGTTAAAATGTAGTGCAATACATTATAATTATTCACCGTCCATTGCATACGCTTGTTTGCCTTATTTAGCCCACAGACTAAGATTTCGTCCCCCGGCTGAATAATATCCAATTCACCTGGTAACATATCGACCAACTCGCCACGACGAAGCATTAAAGGAAACGCGTGTAGGTTCCGTTTCCTATCGTGAGGATCTTTAAAAAACAGGGATAACTTTAATTCAATCCCTTGCTGTGAAGCCTCTATTAAAGCAGGTGTTTCCTCTTCGCCTACAACAAAAGCCCAGCAATCCAGTTCATTCTGGCCAACAACACTACTCATACGGTTGATTAATGTATGCGCCCATACATCATCGTAACGGTTTTGCATCTCTTCAATAAATATAGGAACTAAAGGCGATTTGAGATGAGCCAAAACACGGTTAGCAATAATACGTCCCTGCTCCATCACAAAATCAGCACGGCTATTTTTAAAGACTAAGCTATTTTCATGGATATTCTGCCTAACAACCGTCAAAATCTTTGGATTCAGTTCTCGTGCGGTCATGATAATCGATAGGTTATCTGCATCATTAGGGGTACCCGCCACAATACCAACCGCATCCATTACTCCCGCTTCCAGCAAAGTACTCGCTTCCGTGCCAACACCGGTTACCTGATGTGGAATATCCTCGATACTCACCGCATCTACATCCACTACCGTCAGATCGACCTCTCCCTCATCAAACGCTCGATAGAGTGCGCGCCCAAACCGTCCATGGCCACAGATAATCCAACGCCCTTTCGTACGTTGATACACACTTGATAGTGGTCGATGGAAAGGGTTATGTATCCAGTCATACACCAGATGCATATACGGTTCATGCGCGGCTAAAGAGAGATATTGCGCATAAGTGCGGAACGGATCGACCACTAAATCGGTCCCAAACGAGTGTAAATTGGAGGTTGTTATATCCGATTCGGTGCGGCTAATAACCATACGGTCAGGGCTCAAAAGCTTGCTGGCAATCGCTATAGATAGATTAACGTGATCATCATTCGTCAGCGCCATCACCCCTATACATTTCTCATGCTGCAATCCTGCCGCATCTAAGAGGTCAGGCAGAGAAGCATCGGCACAAAGAGCCGGTACTGAAATGGAAAGGTCGTCCATTTCTAACTCATCAATCCGATCAGGTTCAATATCCAATACCACAACCCGAACATCTCGCTTAACCAATTGACGAACAACAACCCGCCCTGTCACACCATAACCACAGACCAAATAGAAAGGCTCATTCATCTTTTTTACAGTGGAGGTAAATGAGCGGCGGCGAAGCATACGACCAAATATAGGTTCTTGTAACAGGGCTAATGCTGTACCTATGCCGTATAACCAAGAGATAACCGTTGCGTAGATACAGAATAACGTCCACATGCGCTGGGCAGCGGTAAACGCATAAGGGATCTCACCAAAACCAATCGTGGAGCCCATAAAGGAGACAAAATACACCGCATGGAAAAAATCCATATGGTAAACATTGCCTTGATCATCTTGGCCTGGAACTAATACAAAGCCTAAGATCGATATGGAGTACACCACGATCATCGTAATCAGCGGCGTTTTTAAGCGCCGCAAAAAAAGGTAGATCACATTATTCATCGTGAATACTCAACATCACCATTAAACGTAAACACCATTAACGACGCAATAAAGCCGTTTCGACCACCAGCAAGACCACTGAAATAATATTGGCGAGTAATGCACCGCCACTCAGCGAAATAATGCTCGACATCGTAGACGGATCCATTCCTGTACCACTAATATGCTCTGCATACCCCCAAACACCCGCAGCAACAATAAGCTGTAGATCAACAACCAAAGAGGTTGCCAGCATTAGAGCACCAAGATGAGTTCGATCACCAAACTTAATGACCGTACAGATTAAACTTACAACAAGCGCCGCAAAAAACTCAAAAACATTATGATGTTCGGGATCAGTCAGATCTCCTATGAAAAAGCCAAAATTAAGTGTTAACGCTAATACGATGAAAAATGCGAAAATAACCTTCTCTTTGTTCATAGCATCCTTCCTGCAAACTGAACGATAATAGTTGTGATGATTGTAACACTGGCAGTAGTTAATACCATCGAGATCACTTCAACTGCATAAAAACCTACTTTCCACTGGGAACCCTAGCCGTTATTCTTGGTCACTTAATTTTATCTGTAACTGTTTTTTCTTTAGTGTAAGCAAAATAAGGCGTTGTTATATGTTGTTAGCTTCAATTAAACGAGTACAAGCCCCTTTTTTATTCGCCCTTATAAATTGTCTTCTATTGTCGACAAATCTCTATGCAGAGGTTGATAAGAGCCCAATTGATCCTAAACAATATTCCGCTCTAACCTTAAACAACCAGCTCAGAGTCTTACTTATCTCCGATCCTGAAACTGATAAAGCGGCCGCATCTATGAACGTGGCTGTTGGCTCAAGCGCAAACCCAAAAGATCGTGCAGGTCTTGCTCACTTTTTAGAGCATATGCTGTTCTTAGGCACTGAAAAATATCCTGAAGCAGATGAATACCAAAACTATATCCGTTCCCATGGCGGCGGTCATAACGCTTATACATCACAAGAGAATACAAATTACTTCTTTGACGTGACCTCTGATAGCTTAGAACCGGCTCTTGATCGCTTCGCACAATTTTTTATCGCTCCGCTTTTTAATGAGAAGTACGTCGATCGTGAGCGTCATGCGGTCCATTCCGAATACAAAGCTAAAATAAAAGATGATTATCGCCGTATTTATGCCGCAACCAAGCAGGTAATGAATCAAGAAAATAGCTATAACCATTTTGCGGTCGGTAATTTAGAGACATTACATAACGATAAAACCCGCCCGATCCGCAACGAACTTATCGACTTCTACAATCAGTATTACTCAGCAAATGTAATGACCTTAGTTGTGCTAGGGAAGGAACCTCTTGACCAGTTAGAAGCACTCGTTCGCAGTAAATTCTCGCCGGTAAAAAATAGGCAAGTGACTGAGTTCAAAACTAACGCGCCGCTGTTTGATCAGTCTAAGCTGCCACTACAAATTAACATTCAAACGGTTAAAGATATCCATTCCCTAACGCTGACATTTCCAACCCCAGAGACACGTAGCCATTGGAAAGCCAAACCTATCTATTACATTAGCAGTTTAATGGGTTATGAGGGCCAAGGAAGCCTCCTCTCCTTCCTTAAGGAGAAGGGTTGGGCTACGGGACTCTCCGCATCTCAAGGGCACGATCTACCTACCGAATCCAGCATGATGATCAATATTCAGCTAACGGATAAAGGGGAAGAGCAATACCTAGCGGTAACGCAAACGGTCTTCCAATACATCGAACTTCTTAAACAGCAAGGGGTTCAAGCGACCCTTTATCAAGAAGAAAAACAACTCAGTGAAATAGCTTTTCGTTTCCAAGAACAAGCTGAGCCGATTCATCTAGTCAGCAGTCTAGCGAGCCAGATGCAGCGCTTTCCAACCAAATTGGCGATCTCAGCTAATTACCTATTTGCTGACTTTGATCCAGAACTGATCCAGACATTTTTAAATCGGTTGACCCCTGAAAACATGTTATTAAGTTTAAAATCTAATAAAGAACAAACCGGTAAAATAGAACATTATTACCATGTTCCTTATACTGAAATTCCTTTTACAACAGACATGTTGGCACAACTACAGGTTGATAAAATTGACCCTGCGATGACGGTCAGAGCGCCTAATCCATTTATTGCAGAAGATTTAGAATTATTAACCACTCAAGCAACGGCAACTATTCCACAAGAGATCGACAGTAGCGAAGGTTTTAGCCTGTGGCACAAAACAGAAACCAGCTTTAACATCCCACAAGCCGATCTCTATTTCACATTACAAACACCGATCGCTAATGCCAGCCCCGAAAACTGGACCATGAATAAACTTTATACCGAGCTATTACAAGAGCAGCTTAATGAAACACTTTATGATGCTCATCTTGCTGGATTAAGTACGACAATATACCCGCATATGAAAGGTTTCACTGTTCGATTATCAGGCTACAACGACAAATTAGATCTGTTATTAAGCAGTGTTATCAACGCGATTCAAAAACCTGACTTTCAAGCCGAACGCTTTGAAATATTCAAGAAAAAATACGCTGACAGTTTAGCTAATGCACGTAAAGATAAGCCATATAACCAAACCACCGGACGTCTATATGAGCTCCTACTACCGCAATGGGATAACCACAGCCAAACAACGGCACTGAAAAACGTAAATTTAGATACACTGAAAGCATTTGCGACCAAACTAACCGCCGCACCGCGACTAAAGGTTTTAACACACGGAAACTTGGATAAAGCCACTGCAATATCAATGGGTGCATTGATTAAAGAAAAACTGCTAAAAGAAAAACCTCAGGCCGTTCCCTCGGTTGAAGTAACACAAATACCTAAAGGCCCAGCGATAAAAGAAAGTCTCACTATTAATCACAACGACTCAGCGATCTCCATGCTGCTACAAGGGGAATCAAACAGCGTTAAAACAAGAGCAGAAATCTCTTTATTAACTGAGATACTGGCCTCCCCTTTCTACAATCAGATCCGAACAGAAAAACAGTTAGGCTATATTGTTTTTGCCACCTCATTACAGATGAACAAAACACCCGCTATAGCGTTTATTGTTCAATCTCCAATCGCAAATGCGCATACCTTAGAAAAGAATATCGATCAATTTCTGGATGAATGGGATCAGAAGTTACTAGAGGTTAGCGATCAGGATCTCTCCCAATTTAAGCGTAGTGTAATCTCTCGCATCACCCGTAAAGATAATACACTGTCGGCACAAACCAATCGCTATTGGAGAGAATTGGATTGGCAGGAAACCAACTTTGATACACGTGAGCGCTTAGCTGAATCGGTCGAGAAAATAACGTTAAATGAGCTTGTTGAGTGTTTTAACGCACTTCAAAATCGACGTTTAATTGTGAGTAATACAGGTAAGAAATTCACCTTAGACGCTCCAGAGAAACCGAACACAGCCAGTGAACTATTCAATCAACTAAAAGCTCAACATGTAAACGTACCTGAGGCTTAAAGTCTCAGAATAAGAGGATACTAAGCTACTACAACTAAGTGTCCTCTTATTTTTCCTCAGGCGTAATAACTTTCCTGTTTTTCTGCTGCATTTCAATCGGCCTATAGTAAACCGAATCAGTATCTTCTGGCTTCAAAAAGGCCTCACACTTTTGCCCTAATAACACACACCGCGCCCGCTGCTCATCTTTAGCTATACGCATAAAGACCTTTTCTTCGCCCGTTAAAATCGGTGCTTTAACTTGACCCTTCGCGCTATCATTTACATTATTTTCAGCAAAATGCACCACGACAGCAGGCGGAAGATCACTCGGCAACTCTTTAGGGCGAATCTCAACCATCTGCTCTCGATCAAACGCCCCTCGCTGCCAATTACGGTAAGCAGTTTCACCATCAACCGTACCGTAAAAATCCCCCTTGGGTGACGTCACTTTATATTCTAGGGTCGAGAAAAACTCTTCCTTGGCATGTCCCCATGGAGAAAAAACGCTCGTGCTCGTCAAAAAAATAGGTATAAGCCACTTAGTAGGCTTCATCAAATTCCTCTTCCATCGGATAAATAGCCTCAGCATAAACCGATAACTCTTCAAGTATATGCTGCTTAATTTCGTCCTGATTATGCTCTGTATAGAGTTCATTTAAACGGTTATAGAACTGTTCCATCGTCAAATGACCATTTTCGCCTTTGATCAGTTTCCTTCTTCTATAGCTTTCCCACTGCATCTGCTCTTCATGAGTCAACACCGACGGGCAGTTCCGTGCTTTATAACGCTGCAACATCTCCTCCAAGCGACCATCCTGAAAAGGCAGATCGATCTCTGCTAGCTCACTCGGACTTGCCATCCGCACTTGATCCATTAATTTACGATCCGTTGGTGAGAAAAAACCACCGCTATACAACATCATATCGGGATCACTTTCAGCCTCAAATGGACTCTCACTATAGATATCGGCAATCTTGCTGGAAAGACCAGTAAAATTTCTCAACATTTGCAGATGAGTACGGCACGTATCACCGTCGATCTCTAATTTTGCGGCTTCATCCTTATTTAACATCCCCGCGGGGGCAATAATTGGACACTTATTAACATGCACCTGCTTGAGCGCTATTTTAGGGTCATTCTCATTTAAGTCAGTATGTTTGGTATATAAAAGCCGACGAATCTCCTCTACAGGTAAATTCATTAGAGGCTCGGGGTTATAGCGTAGATCCCAAACTAGCACCCCATTTTTATTAACAGGATGGGTTGCTAGCGGCGCGACGATAGCTGCATTGCCATGTTGGACTGGGTAACGTGAGGAGATATGTAATACTGGCTTATGGCTAATAGGATCCAGTTGAGCTTGAATTGCCTGTTTTGAACGATTCTTTTGTAGATAATCGAAGAGTTTAGGCTGTTTCTCACGTACCAGCTTTGCCATAGCTATTGTGGCGTACACATCCGATAGAGCATCATGGGCGTGCCCATGATCTATATTATTCGCTTTAGTCAGATCCTCTAAACGAAGACTCTGCGAGCCATCTTCATAAACGGGCCAATTAATCCCCTCCGGTCTCAGGGAGCGAGTTAATCGCAGCATATCGATAATGTCCCAACGGGAACATCCATTTTGCCACTCTCTAGCATAAGGATCATAAAAGTTACGATACAACCCATAGCGGGTCACTTCATCATCAAAGCGAATGCTGTTATAGCCCACACCACACGTACCTGGCCGCCCTAATTGTTCCATAATCTGAGCAAAAAAATCAGCTTCACACACCCCCTCGTCCATCGCTTTCTGAGGGGTAATTCCTGTAACTAAACACGCTTCGGGATGAGGTAGCTGATCGTCACTTGGCTTACAGTAAAACATCACAGGTTCTTCAATGATATTGAGATTCTCATCTGTGCGGATACCTGCAAACTGAACAGGCCAATCACGTTTAGGATCTACACCAAAAGTTTCATAATCGTGCCAAAAAAATGTCAAAGGCGCCTTAGCCATATAAATATCCTTGAAAAACCAACAGATCTGATAGTTAGAACGAGATTTAAAGCTATATAAGTACTAACATGTCATTAATTAACTCACTATCATGCAGATTAACATTTCACTGTTAAGGGTTCACCCATGTCACATCATCAGGAAGCGATGCAGAAACCATGTCCTTGTGGTTCCAACAAACCATTTGCCTATTGCTGTGAGCCTCTCGTTCAAGGCCAAAAAGCTGCCCCAACGGCAGAAGCACTTATGCGCTCTCGTTATTGCGCTTTCTCATTAGGCGCTATCGATTACCTAATTGATACTACAGCCCCTGAAAAACGAGGGCCAAATGATGCTGAAATTTTAGCCGATCAAGTTAAATATACTAACTGGACCGGTTTAAAAATTTTAGATACTGATCAAGGTACTAAAAGTGACGAGATCGGCATGGTCGAATTTGAAGCACACTTTGAAACTGAAGATCAGACCGGTACTTTGTATGAAAAATCTAATTTCAGAAAAGAAAATGGTTTCTGGGTTTATGTAGATGGGGAAGTAGAGGTCAAAACTTAGTATTAACTCGCTTAATACTTACGATAAGATCCCCTTTAGGCACAGTATGACAACGGCCTTAAAATAATTTCAAGGCCGATGTAAACCCATTCCTAAGAAGATGGGAATCATCACCCTTTATCTTAATTATTATTAAAGATTTTCATACACGCCGTTTTTAACCTCAAAGCCAGGTATTCTGGGGTTTTACGCCCTATCGCAGTATAAAATTTACCAAAAATCGTGCAACTTAGGCTTTTTCAGTTAATGTCAACGCTGTCAGCGTTTCAAATCTACGTTAGAATATGTGCCCTTAAGGCAGGTGGAGCTCCATCGAATATCTACCTTTTTAATATGCGCCTCTGCCAGAGATGTTTAGGAAGTTATGTTAGTAAGATTTTTTAAGCCCAGTTGGCAACACAGCAAATCAGACAAACGTATTAAAGCTATTGCAAAATTACGTGATACTGATCCCCAATCACAAACCATCTTATCCCAGTTAGCATTGGAAGATAATGATGAGCTTGTGCGCTTGGCAGCAATAGAGAAACTAAACAGTCTCAGCTTATTGATTAAAATCAGTAAAAAAACATCATCTGATACGATACAGCAGCAATCTTTGCATCGTATTAGTCAGCTGATATTAGGCTCTTCCCCAGACTGTTCATTAGATGAAAAGCTCAGTGCGCTGAAGACTATTACAGAGTGTAATTTCCTCACCCACATTGCTTTAAATAGCAGTAATGAACAGATTCGTGAGCAAGCAATTCAACAGCTAAACGATGATTATAGCCTTTCCGTTATTGCCGAAAAAAGTCAGCGAGCTGCGGATAGAATCCAAGCAGCGCAGCGAATTAGCCGTGAAGAAACACTGAACAAAATTTGCAAAACATCACGCAACAAAGATAAAGGCGTCTTCAAAGCAGCTAGAGACAAGCTGCAAACAATAGAAGATGAGAAGGCAGAAGCCCAACGCATTCAAGCATCCATAGAGCAGCTTATTCACAATACAGAACAGCTGAGCCATCAAGCCTTTTTCCCATTATTTAGCCCTAAGCTATGCTCCCTAATCAGCGAATACGAAACATTGTCAGAGCACACCAGTGTTGAGCAAAATGCCAGACTCAAAACCCATCAACAGCAATGCGAAGCTATTTTAGCAGCAGAAAAAGCACGCATTAAACAGCTAGAAGCAGAAGAAGCTCTCAAACAAGAGAAAGTAAATCAAAGCCACCATCTTTATTCAGAGCTTTGTGTACTTAAAGAGAGTTCAGAAAACATTCTTGATGAATCCCGTCTAGCTGAAGTCGAAAACCAACTGCAAACCATAAGCGATCAATGGGAAGCGCTTAAATCTTTCAGCTCCGAACAAGAACTACAAAGCTTTAATAAAATAAAATCTCAGCTTGGAAATTTGATCGCTTGCTACACTATCTATAACAATGCCGCTGAGCAGATAGAGAAGTTTCTTTCTAGCCTTACCGATGAAAATATAAAACCTGTAACGCTTAACAAACAAGCGAAGCAAGCTCGCCAGCTACTGAATAAACTCAGCTGGCCAACACAGCATGAAAAGCCAGCCAAGTTACACCAATTAGAAACAGCTTTAGCTGCCGCCCAAACCAAAATTGATCGTAAAGACCATCAGCAAACTCAATTACATAATGAGTTCAAAACACTATTAGATAATCTTACTGAATCGATCCAACAGGGCGAGATTCGTAACGCAGACAAATACATCAAAAAAGTTGAACAGATCAATAAACGCTTAAATGGCAACCTACCAGCCGACCTAGCACATAGAGCTAAAATACTCAGTGCTGAACTACAAGAGATGCGAGACTGGCAAGCCTATGCGGTTCAACCTAAGAAAGAAAACTTATGCCAAGAGATGGAAGCTCTGTCAGACTCTGACCTAACCGTTCAAGAGCGCGCAAATGAAGTCCGTAGAATACAAAAAGAGTGGAAACTACTCGACGCAACCGATTCAGTACACTCGCAACAACTATGGAAACGCTTCAAAAAAGCATCGGATAGCGCCTATGCGCCTTGCGATCAACACTTTTCAGAACAGAAAGAGCTTCGCATTACCAATCTAAAACAACGCGAACTTATATGCGAAAAGTTAGACAAGCTATCACCCCCGGAGGGAGACAGTGCTGAAGAGTGGAAGCTATATGAAGAGCAGATCCGCCAAGCCAAACAAGATTGGCGCACATACTCTCCAGTTGATCGCGCACCAGGGAAGAAACTTCAAGCAACCTTAGATCTGATCCTGTCACGATGTGAAGAAACACTTAAAACTTTTCGTGCCGAAAACATTATCAGAAAACAAAGCTTAATTGATGAAACTACGCGCCTTCTCAACTCAAACAACTTTGCTGAAGCCACTGACACGGTTAAGTCTCTTCAGCAACAGTGGAAAACGATTGGGCCTGCTCCACGCAATCAAGAACGAAAGCTTTGGAACCAATTCCGAGAAAATTGTAGCCAAATCTTTGAAGCTTTTTACGAAGGCAAACAACCTAACGCCGCTTCAAACTCGATCCAGCCATTATTAGATGATGCCTGCCAGCAACTGAAAGAGATGATAAGTTCTGGCTGCAGCGTAAAGTCCCTAGAAGCTGCGATAGATCAAGCCCAGTCTTTGATTACAGAGCTAGAAAGCCAAAACTCTTTAGTCCCAGCTTTTAATCAAGAAACCGTTCAATCAGCCATAGATGCCCTGCAACAGCTGCAAGAAGAGTTGCAAACATTTGAAACAGAGCCTTATATAGCACTTGAACGTAAAGCGAGAATCTGTGAGCAATTAGAGCACGCCATATTAGATCAATGTGCGATGGAACAACTAGAAAGCATCCAGCAAGCTTGGGAGCAAGAGACAACTTCAGAACACCCTATGAGTCGCGAAATTGCTGAACGCTTCGCCACATTGCTTACAATCGCTAAGAACCCCGATGCTTTGGAATCCTTACTTAGCGATCAAGAACAAAAACTCAGACAGATCTGTATCCGTTTAGAGATAGCCTCATCACAACCCTCTCCGTTATGTGATCAAGCATTACGTATGGAGTACCAGATGGAGCGCTTACAGCAAGCCCTTGCAGAACAAAAACAAGCCTTTAACCTATCGGAAATAAAACAATTAGAACATGAATGGTTATGCATCCCATTCGCGGCACATATTGAAGAGTTTAATGATAGATTTGAAAGCAAACTTGAACATATCTTTTAAACCCATTATTTATACAATGCTGATCATCAAACACAAAAAAACCCGCAAATAGCGGGTTTTTTTAAATGCTAAACATAGTCAATTAAGACATATGTAAACCACCATTGACTGACATATCTGCACCTGTGATGTAACCAGACTCGTCATCACATAAGAAAGTACACATACGACCAATCTCTTCAGGTGTACCAAAACGACCTACCGGAATACCCGCACAGATCTGATCCTGAATTTCCTGAGCAATTTTAGCAACCATCGCTGTTTTGATATAACCAGGAGACACTGTATTTACTGTTACGCCTTTACGCGCTACTTCTTGCGCAAGTGCTTTAGTAAAACCATGTATCCCAGCTTTAGCTGCTGAGTAGTTACACTGACCAAATTGACCTTTCTGAGCATTTACAGAGGAGATATTTATAACTCGCCCCCAGCCCTTATCAATCATGCCATTAATCACTAAACGGGTCATATGGAACATAGAGTCTAAATTAGCACTCATAACTTCATCCCACTGTTCCCAACTCATCTTCTTGAACTGCCCATCACGGGTAATACCCGCGTTGTTGATAAGAATATCAACAGCACCACCGGTTAGCTCTTCAACTGTGGCGATACACTGCGCACAAGATTCAGCGTTTGTAACATCACCATAAGACACTAGAATGTCATAACCGTCTTCTTTCTGTTTGTCTTGCCATGCTTTCGCTTTACTGTGATCACCACCGCTATTATAGCCGGCAACTACGCGAAAACCGTTATCTGCCAATGTGCGGCAAATTGCAGTACCTAAACCACCAGTACCACCTGTCACGAGTGCAATCTTCTGACTCATGCTCCATCCCCTTATATCGTGTATTTGCTTGTTTGGGTGTTATCTATTTTTATTATGATTTTATAATTAATCTCTCGTCCTTACCTCGATCATAATGCCATCCGTTCATAGATATTAATATGACTTTGGTGGAAGAACATTAGCTTACTCCACCCCCGTGAACAATGAGCTACATCACATACGGATCAAATAAAACTGAACGCATATGCAGCATTAATAAGACTTGAGGTAAGCCCGCATTGATAACCAAGCAATAACAGCTACACATAAGTTAGCCATCACAAGAGATACAAACATTCCCTGTAAACCAAACAGTTGAGAACCCAACCAAGCGAACGGAACAGTAAAAATAAACAAGCGCGCAAGGCTGACCTTCATCGCCATAAAAGGTTTGTGCAATGCATTAAAACTGGAGGCGGTAAGGAAGATTATTGCCTGAAAAGCAAAGCCAAATGGCACAATAAAAACCCATAAAATAATTAGTGATTGGACCTGATTATTATCACTAAACAGAGATGCGACCTCTTCAGCCACGAAAATTAAGAGAATAAACACCAAAAACTGCCAAAATAATGAAAATCCAATCACCATGCGATAGGCTGATTTTACTCGTTCTACTTTACCAGCTCCCACATTTTGGCTAATAAAAGGGGGAAGCGTCATAGAAAGCGCCAAGCACACAAGTAAGGCTAAAGACTCAATACGGTTCCCCACACCAAAAGCGGCTACCGCTTCTGGGCCATGATGGGCCACAATATAAGTTAGAACGGCTTGTGCAATTGGCGTCATCATATTAGATAAAGAGGCAGGCAAAGCTATTTTCATAACCGCATAAGAGTGCCTCTTCCAACGGATGAAATTAAATGGCTGAACAACTAGCAAACGTTTTTGAGCAAAAAGCAGATAGATCGCCACTAAAGTCGTCAAACTCCAAGAGATAACACTAGCAATAGCCGCCCCTTGAATCCCAAACCCATCAAAAGAACCAAGACCAAAAATAAACAGAGGATCAAGTATAAAGTTGAGTAACGACGATGCCGCCATCATTAATGCAGGCGTTTTAGTATCACCTGTGGCCCGCATACAGGCATTACAGACCATATTAATAACAAGAAAAACAGATCCTACTAGCCACACATTCATATAGGTCTTAATAAGCGGCATTAAGGCTTCACGCGCCCCCATAGCCAAAAATACAGGTTCAATCAGTAACTGTAGCAATGAGCTAACAAGCACAATCATCACAGCAATCGCCAGCAGGTTATCCGTAGCAAGTGAGCGGGCTTCTTCACTCTCCCCTTTACCCAATAAGCGCGCCAAAATAGCTGAGGTACCTATCCCTAAGCCAATAGCTAAGCTGATAACCGTAAAACAAACAGGGAAAGTAAAACCTAAAGCAGCTAACGCATCGGTGCCCAATCGGCTGACAAAATAAAGATCCGCAAGATTGAATAGCATCAAACTAACAATCCCAAGCATCATGGGGAATGTCATTCTAAGTAAGGTTGGTCGAATATCATCTTCAAGCAGATTGACACGAACGGACATAAGTCACCGAAGAAATAAAATAGCGCACAATCCTACTCTATCACTCGAAATAACTAAATCTCCTTTTCTCGAACATTATGTTGCTAGGAGATATGAGGTCACTATAAAAGCAACGAGGGAGGACAAGCCATGGCTAGCGAGCAACAGCTTGTGTTTGAACAACTTCCGATTCTTGCAGATCGCAAACCCCAGTCTCTGGATCACAGATAGGTAACACAACAAGATGATCAAGTTCGATACTGATACCTAAATCCTCACCTACATCATGGTCATGATGACAGGCAGTGATACAAGGTAAAACCTCACCATTGGCCAGCTTTACATGATAAAGATAGTGAGAGCCTCTAAACCATTTACTCACTATACGACCGGTCAAGGAACTCTGTTCAGAGTGCTGGATATCATCGGGTCTAATCAGCAGCTCAACGGATGTACCCGGTGCATAACCTAAAGGCTCATCACCTACCAAACAGCCTAATGCAGAATCCACTGAGTATTCATCTTTAATGGAAGCCTGCAAAAACTCACCTAAACCTATAAAGTCTGCTACAAAACGATTTTTAGGTTCATGATAAATATTAAATGCAGAGCCGCACTGTTGAATCCGACCATGCTGCATAACCGCAATTTTATCAGCCATCGCAAAGGCTTCCATTTGGTCATGGGTCACCAAAATAGCACTCATCTGTTCTTTTCTTAATATATCTCGTATTTCGGGTACTAGCGTTTCTCGCAAATTCGCATCCAACCCAGAAAACGGTTCATCGAGTAACAAAAGGTCAGGTTTAGGTGCCATTGCCCGCGCTAAGGCAACACGCTGTTGTTGACCACCAGAAAGAGAGTGTGGATAGCGCTCAGCAATATCAGGCAAACCAATCAAACTAAGAAGCTCCTGAACTCTCAGAGCTTGATCTTTTTTTGACCATTTTTTAATACCAAAAACAATATTTTCTGCGATAGTTAAATGCGGAAAAAGTGCGATATCTTGGAACACCATACCAATATTTCGCTGTTCGGTAGGCAGTATATTGTGCGCATCAGACAACACCTGTCCACGCATACAAATACGCCCAGATTTCACAGGTTCAAACCCTGCAATCGCTCGAAGCAATGTTGATTTACCACAGCCGCTTGGCCCTAACAGGCAGCCAATTTCACCTTTTTCAAGTGATAAAGACGCATTATGTACAACATCCTCCTCACCATAAGCAAGGGTGACACTCTCAACATTTAGATGTTTTTCTATCTTCATCTCAATCAACTTCCCGCCCGCCCTTTTGCAATAGAACGGCTTAATAAAATCACAGGTATCAATCCAACCGCCACAATCAACAACGATGCCGGTGCCGCATCAATCAAACGCTCATCAGATGCCAGCTCAAATGCCCTAACGGCTAAGGTATTAAAGTTAAAAGGCCTAAGAATCAGTGTAGCGGGTAACTCTTTAAGCACATCAACAAAAACGATAAGTAAGGCGGTTAATACAGAACTCTTCATCAAGGGAACATGTATCTGTTTTAAAACCTGCATAGGTGTGCAACCAAGCGTACGTGCAGCACCATCAATACTCGGCTTTATTTTATCAAGGCCACTCTGGACGGCACCTAAAGATACCGCCAAAAAACGTACCGTATAAGCAAATAAAAGCGCCACTAAAGTGCCCGATAATACTAAACCAATATCAACACTGAACCATTTCTTTGCCATTGCAATTAACTGATGGTCCATCCAAGCAAATGGAATTATCACCCCAATAGCGATAATAGTACCCGGTAGAGCATAGCCTAATCCCGCCGTAGCCACTGAAAACCTCACCACCTTTTTAGGGTTCAAACGGGAAGCATAAGCCAAAATTAACGCAAAGCTCACAGCAATGATGGCAGCTAAAAAGGCGAGGTAAAACGAGTTCCACGCCAACTGGAAAAAAGAGCCATCGGAAAGATCTGCTTGCGTTAAGCTCCAAAAAGCCAACTGACCTGCAGGTATCAAAAATCCAAATAATATAGGTAACAAGCAGATCAAAAATGCTACTGCAGCTTTCCAGCCAGATAAAGAGATTAATTTTGCTTTAGCTTTAAATTCTGCAGACGAGTGATAACGGGATTTTCGTCTTGAGTATTTTTCAACAAGCACTAATAAAGCCACAAAACTTAAAAGACAAACTGCCAACTGAGCCGCCGCAACCGCATCGCCAAACCCATAAAAAGTTCTAAAAATACCGGTCGTAAATGTATTTACACCAAAATATTGTACGGTACCGTAATCAGCTAAGGTCTCCATTAATGCTAAGGTTAAACCGGCAATAATCGCTGGACGAGCAAGAGGCAGTGCTAGCTTGAACAAACCTTGCCATTGGTTATAACCTAGCGTCCGGCTAACCTCGAGCGTGCTTGCTGATTGCTCCAGAAAGGCTGCGCGGCTTAATAGATAAACATAAGGATAAAGTACTAGCGCCAACATCAAAATGGCACCAGCTAATGAACGGATCTCAAAAAACCAATACTCGCCATAGCCTAGACCTGTTAACTGACGTATAGCAGTTTGCACAGGACCAGCAAAATCTAAAAGCCCAGTGTAGGTGTAAGCGATGATATAAGCCGGTACCGCTAAAGGAAGGAGTAATGCCCAAGCAAAAATTCTACGCCCAGGGAAGTCACAAACACTCGTCAACCAAGCCGTTGGGATACCAAGCAATAACACCCCAAAAGCCACACCTAACATGAGTAAAAGTGAATTACTGACATAATCGAACAACACCGTATGGTACAAGTGCGTAAAAACATCAGCAGAACCGCTAAAGACAAACCCCGCAATCACAAAAATAGGCAGGGCCAATAATACAGCGATGACAAACGAACTAGATGTCAGCCAGTTTACTCGGTAGGGAGATTTTAAGGGAGTCACTACAAACATTTATCCCGTTCAGAAAAACAGAAAACGCCCACATTAATATCTGCGGGCGCTAAAAGCATAATTCTAACACTTATTAGAATATGGAATGGTAGAAATTGAGCCTATTTCCAGCCAGCTCGGTCCATTAATTCAACAGCAGCACGGTTATTGGTTCCCAATTTACTTAGCACAAGGTCATCCGCTTTAAATTCACCTAAGCCTTTCAGAACGGGTGAAACCTCGACACCTTCAACAACTGGATATTCGTTGTTTTCAGCACCATACCAAACTTGAGACTCATCAGAAGCCATAAATTCCATCAGTTTAATCGCACTTTCCACATTAGAAGCGTATTTAGTTACACCTACACCACTCACATTAACATGTGCACCACGACCATCCTGATTTAACCATGCTGTACCTAATTTAGCCGCGACTTCGTTATCACTCTCTTTATTACTGTGTACTAAGCGTGCGTAATAGTAGGTATTAGCAATCGCCAGATCACAAACACCTGAAGCGGCTGCTCGTAATTGATCCGTATCACCACCCGCTGGCGGCTTAGCAAAATTAGCTACAAGCCCTTTAGCCCATGCTTCGGTCGCCTCTACGCCATTGGCATCGATCATCGATGCAACGAGTGACTGGTTATAGATATTGCTTGATGAACGAATGCAGATACGTCCTTTCCACTTAGGGTCAGCAAGGTCCTCATAAGAGGTTAACTCAGCAGGATCAACTTTATCTTTAACATAAAACACCGTCCGTGCACGTTGGGACATGCCATACCAATAACCATCAACATCTTTTAAATGAGCAGGAATCAGCTTATCTAAAGTTTCACTGGTCGCTACTTGAAGAACACCCGCGTCCTTCGCTCTATACAAACGCCCTGCATCCACAGTGACAAAAAGATCCGCTGGTGTCGCATCGCCTTCAACTTCCAAACGTTTCAAAAGTGCGTCAGCTTTACCTGTTACTAAATTAACAGCAATACCCGTTTCCGCAGTAAAACGATCAAACAAAGGCTTTATAAGCGCTTCTTTTCGTGCAGAGTAAACATTAACAAGGTTATCATCGGCAGATACAGATACAGATAAAGGCAACAACCCTGTAGCAAAAACAGCGGTCATAGCCATTGTAGAAACAACGCGTGTAAATTTCACAGTAAACCCCTTACAAAGACAAAACATATAGAGAAGCTTTAAATAAATTAGGGGGCTAAAATTACCACAACACAAAAGATAATGCTACCGATAAACATTCTCATTTAGATTAGAAACACTAATCATTGATCTAGATTAATAGTCGCATCTGTTAATATTGCTCGATAAACTACCCAACTCTAACGGCCAAACTCACTCAGCGGTAGATATGAACCTAATACTCCTCACAGAAGATGATTTAATTGCGGAAGAGCAGGTTAAACTCAATGACAGACGCTTCCAACATATTAGGACAATTCATAAACCCGAGATTGGTGCGCAATTAAAGGTTGGCATGTTAAATGGGCTAATAGGCACAGGAACAGTACTTGAGTTATCAGAAAGCGCTATCAGGTTACAAATAACATTAGACAAAACACCACCGCCCCCATTGCCTTTAACACTTCTTTTAGCCCTACCACGGCCAAAAATGCTAAAGCGAATCTTACAAACCGTTGCATCTATGGGAGTTAAAGAGCTCTATCTTATCAACTCCTATCGTGTTGATAAAAGCTACTGGGGGAGCCCTATTTTAGAAAAACAGATCATAGAAAATTTACAACTCGGGTTGGAACAAGCAGGCGATACAGTGATGCCCAATGTTCATTTAAGAAAACGCTTTAAACCATTTATCGAGGATGAACTTCCCTCTTTGGCACAAGGCACAAGGGCGTTGATCGCCCACCCTTATAACGCCACTCCCTGCCCTCAAAGTGCAGCAATAAAAACAACATTAGCGATCGGCCCCGAAGGAGGATTTATCCCTTATGAGGTCGAAAAACTTAATGACTGCGGATTTAACGCCATCCATATTGGCGAGCGAATTTTAAGAGTTGAAAATGCCGTACCCGCCCTACTTTCCCGACTATTCCCCGTCTAATTTTCTATTTTTTAACTGACCGAAAAAATAATCCCAATCAAAAGCAGGCCCAGGATCTGTTTTTCTACCCGGTGCTATATCAGAATGGCCAACGATTCTGTCATCCGAAATAGCCGGAAATTGAGTTTGAATAGCTAAAGTTAAATCGACTAATTGCTTATATTGTTCAGCGCTATAAGGCTCAGAATCTGTACCTTCAAGCTCAATACCTATGGAAAAATCATTACAGTTTTCAACATTCTCATAACAAGAAACACCCGCATGCCACGCCCTTTTATGCAAAGGCACAAATTGAACAATCCGTCCCGTGCGCTCTATTAAAAGGTGTGATGATACTTGTAGATCTTTAATCTCTTGGAAAAACGGATCATCACTTATAGGCAACTGGTTCGTAAAAAACTGCTCTATATATCCGCCACCATACTGTCCCGGCGGTAGACTAATGTTGTGAATAACTAAAAGCGAAACACTCTCGCCTTCAGGCCTTTCATTAAAATTAGGCGACAACACCCGATTCACACCAAACAACCAACCATTTTCGTTTTTTACAACCATCATCCTCTATCCGCTATTACTTAGATTCGTTAGAATTAGCGACCTATTAATCATCGTTATCCAATAATAACAGAGGCCAGCCCTCTTTGACCTTATTCTCATCAGGAACCTATTATGTTGAACCGTGCCGACATACAGCACTTTATTCCAGACGCCGTAACTTATGCACTTAGTGAAGATATTGGTAACGGCGATATTACGGCCCAACTTATTCCTGAAGAGCAAACCGCTACCGCTCGCATTATCAGTCGCCAAGAAGCTGTAATCTGCGGTGTCGATTGGGTTAATGAAGTATTTAAACAAGTTGATCCTAACTTAACATTAGAATGGCAAGTGGATGATGGTGATCTAGTACAACGGGATCAGGTGTTATTTTATGCGAAAGGCTCCGCTCGTAACCTGCTCACCGCAGAACGCGCGGCTTTAAATTTTCTACAAACACTCTCTGGCACCGCAACCATTAGTAAGTTTTATGCCGATAAAGTGATAGGCACCCACGTAAAACTACTCGACACACGAAAAACCCTACCGGGACTTCGTTTTGCACAAAAATATGCAGTGACTTGTGGTGGATGTTTTAATCATCGGATCGGATTATTTGATGCCTTTCTGATTAAAGAGAACCACATTATGGCCTGCGGCGGCATAAAAGAAGCGATACAGACCGCACAAAATAATGAACCTGATAAGCCAGTAGAGATCGAAGTTGAGTCTATGGCAGAGCTTAAACAAGCCCTAGACGCTGGTGCAGATATTGTAATGCTGGATAATTTTTCACTCGATGAGATGTGCAAAGCGGTAGAACTAACAAAAGGAAAAGCCAAATTAGAAGCATCAGGCAATATTACTGATAAGACATTGCGCCCTATCGCTGAAACGGGTGTCGATTATATCTCAATTGGGGCGTTAACTAAGCACTGCCAAGCGGTTGACCTTTCGATGCGCTTAATTGAGCACTAAACAGATTAAATTTATCGCCCAATAAAAAGGCTAACGTTTTTACTTTAGCCTTTTCAGATCAGCCTCTAGCGGCAAAAACCTAAAACAAATAAAGCTACTGACAAGCACTTGATGCTAGTTTCCGCCACTCGTCCTCTTTCTGAATTTTAACTATATCGTACACTTCTACAGATACAGAGCTGACGCCCTTAGCCGCTAAAACTTTACAGACTTTATCAGCCGCATGATGCGGATTTGTTTGCCCAGCAACCACACCAATAGCTAACACTGAGTCATCTTGCCACCAAACAGGACGGGCAGGAAACTCTTCCAACTCCAGCAATGCATTTTCTACTGCGCTTTTGGTTTGTGGCGATAAAGGCTCAGTAGAATTTGCAATATACCAAGTCACACCCACACAAGCCGCGATCAAAATAATTATTATAGTTCGTTTCATTTACAACATTTCTACTTATCAATATATAAGATATAAAAAAGGCGCAATAGTTTGCGCCTTTTTATCAATGGTAACTTTACACCTTTAGGTGATTAGTCACATAAGCCAGCTGCAACACAATCAGAAGAGCTATTCACATCCCAACGAACGGCGCCCTCAATCAATTCACCATCAAGAATATATGTTGCAGAATTTAGCCCGTTTATATTCTCTGCAGTAGCAGTAATTGTAGCCGCAGATGCAGTAAGACCACCTACTGCAACCGAATTAACATACTGACCTACAGCAGCACCTAAAATAGCTTTATTTACGGTATTATTATCCGTAGGACCGCAATTTGTCATTTCACCATCCGTTTGCGCGCAAACTTCAACAGCAGCCTTCACCCCCCCAGTCGCATTAATAACTTCAGAGAAACGTGCTTTAGCGGTATAAGTTTGGTAAGCCGGCAGTGCAATAGCAGCCAAAATACCGATAATCGCCACAACGATCATCAATTCGATTAGGGTAAAACCTTGTGCTTGTTTATTCGTTTTCATTATTTATCTCCAGCGAAAAAAAATCCTTGGGATCAACCAAGTCCTTTGATTGTAGCGTATTTTTTATGACACGCCAGTTACCAAATCAGTTTTATCTTATAAACCTTATAGTGCGCATTTTCAAACTATGATGCAAATGCTATTTTATCTGTATGATATGTGTCAATTCATGGAATGATAGTAAGGGGTTATATTTTGCAGCCTAGCCAACCATTAAGCGGACTAGCAAAAAGGTTAGTTAATGAGGGTGTTTGCTCTGCAGAGGTCGCGGCCGATGCGGCGCTTCAATGTCGAGAAAAACAGCAAACCTTTATCGCTTATGTTATTGAACAGCGCCTTGTTAGTGCCTATAGAGCCGCCGCAGCCGCATCCGAAGAGTTTGGCATTCCACTGCTAGATCTGGATGCCATGGATATGGCGACCCTTCCGCAAGGCCTTATTAATGACTCTCTGATCAGTAAGCATCACGCGCTCCCGTTACAGAAAAGGGATAATCGCTTATTTGTAGCGATCTCTGATCCCACCAATATCCAAGCCCTTGATGAATTTAAATTTCAAAGTGGTATTACCACTGAAGCGATTATTGTTGAAGAGGATAAGCTTACCAAAGCGATCGAAGCGTTCCTCGATAATCAAGACTCAGCCCTTGACGACTTGGAAGATAGCGACCTTGATAATTTAGAGATCGATGACTCTCTACCCAACGCTGCGCAAGAGGAGTCCGCTGAGGAAGCAGCCAATGATGCGCCTATAGTTCGTTTTGTTAATAAAATACTTTTAGATTCTATTAAAAACGGCGCATCCGATATTCACTTTGAACCTTACGAAAAGACCTATCGTATACGTAGTCGTATAGATGGCATCTTGCAGGAGATCGCTAGACCCCCCTCTAATCTATCATCACGCCTGTCTGCACGTTTAAAAGTTATGGCTCAGATGGATATCTCTGAACGCCGCGTCCCGCAAGATGGACGCATCAAAATGAAAATTTCGAAAAACCGGTCGATCGATTTCCGTGTTAACACCCTACCGACCCTTTGGGGCGAGAAAATTGTACTGCGTATATTAGACCCGAGCAGTGCAAAAATGGGCGTTGAAGCTTTAGGCTTTGCTGACTTCCAAAAAGAGATGTACCTTTCCACCTTACATAAACCACAAGGCATGGTGCTCGTCACCGGCCCGACAGGTAGTGGTAAGACTGTCAGCCTCTATACTGGTCTAAACATCCTTAACACGGAAGAGCGTAATATATCTACGGCTGAAGACCCTGTAGAGATTAACTTGGAGGGGATCAACCAAGTTCATGTAAGCTCAAAAGTAGGCCTTACCTTTGCAGAGGCCTTGCGCGCCTTCCTTCGTCAAGACCCTGATGTTGTCATGGTGGGTGAGATTCGAGATCTGGAAACCGCCGAAATTGCGATTAAAGCAGCACAAACCGGCCATATGGTTCTCTCCACACTCCATACAAACAGCGCACCCGAAACACTGACTCGACTTCGAAATATGGGAGTACCCGCCTTCAACATTGCCACTTCGGTGAGTTTAATTATCGCTCAGCGTTTAGGACGAAGGCTCTGCGAAAGCTGTAAACAACCCATTACACTACCTGAAGTTACCCTACGTGAAGAGGGCTTTACCGACGAAGAGATCAAGAATATGACCCTCTTCGAAGCAAATCATGAGGGTTGCAATAAGTGTAACAGAGGTTATAAAGGTAGGGTTGGTATCTACGAGATGCTTTCCATGTCGCCAGAGATTGCTGAAGTCATTATGCAAAACGGAAACTCTCTGGATATACTAAAGGTCGCAAACACTCAAGGATTCCAAAGCTTAAGACGTTCAGGTCTAAAGAAAGTTGCCGAAGGTGTGACTAGCCTCGAAGAGATGAATCGCGTCATTAAGGTTTAATAACAGGATATATTTGCTATGGCCAAAGAAGCCAAGTTACATACATTTACCTGGCAGGGAAAAGATAAAAGCGGCAATGCCAGTAAAGGGAAAGTTGATGCCAGCAATATTGCAATGGCTAAAGCTCAACTACGTAAACAGGGTATATTACCCTCCAAGGTAGCCAAAGAGAGAGGAGCAGGCCTCTTTAGCGCGAAAGGCAAACCAATTAAGCCTGTAGATATTGCTTTTTTTACTCGCCAAGTGGCTACCATGCTTAAATCTGGTGTTCCTCTACTACAAGGCCTAGATATTACCGCCGGTGGGGTTGAGAAAGATAAGCTTAAAGATATTATTTATGGCATTAAAAATGATGTGAATGGGGGACTTGATTTCTCCACAGCCTTAACCAAATATCCTGAGCACTTCGACGACCTTTACTGCAGTTTAGTCAGTGCTGGTGAGCAATCGGGTGCTTTAGAACAGATGCTTGACCGTATTGCCACCTACAAAGAGAAACTGGAAAGCCTAAAAGCCAAGATCAAAAAAGCCCTCACCTACCCAACAGCCGTTATTATTGTTGGTATTGTCGTATCCGCTATTTTGCTGGTAAAAGTGGTACCGCAATTTGAATCTGTATTTGATAGCTTTGGCGCCGACCTCCCCGCCTTTACTCTCTTTGTAATTCATCTATCCGAAGTTGCCCAAGAATGGTGGTGGATTGTACTTATTGCTATAGGCTTCGCCGGGTATGCCTTTAACAAAGCCCAAACAAAGTCAAAGAAATTTAGGGACGCCGTCGACAAAGCGATGCTTAAAATTCCCGTTATTGGCCAAATTTTACACAATGCCTCAATTGCTCGCTTTTCTAGAACCTTAGCTACAACCTTTGCTGCCGGTGTGCCTTTAGTTAATGCACTGGACTCTGCTGCAGGAGCCTCGGGTAACGCACTCTACCGAGATGCCATACTCCAGATCAGAAATGGGGTATCAACAGGGCAATCACTAAAAGATGCAGTCACGATGACAGGGGTTTTCCCAAATATGACTGTGCAGATGATCGCCATCGGTGAGGAGGCCGGCTCACTGGAAATGATGCTAGAGAAAGTGGCAGATTTCTACGAAGAGCTAGTTGATAACGCTGTTGATAACCTTTCTAGCTTACTAGAACCTCTTATCATGGCTGTTCTAGGGGTACTTGTAGGCGGCTTAGTTATCGCCATGTACTTACCTATATTCCAGCTGGGTAATGTGGTTTAGAAAACGCTTTTTGAGAGAAATATTACAAAAAGCTCCCTAGCAAACGAATCATTTAGAAGATTACTAATGATCTTTAATATCGATCCAGCGTGGGCTATAGCCTGCGCTTTTATTTTGTCCCTCTGCGTTGGCAGTTTTTTAAATGTGGTTATTCACCGTATCCCTATTATGATGGAACGGGAGTGGCTATCTGAACATGAAGCTGAAAATACGGAACAAAAAGAAACATTTAACCTTTCCGCACCAGCCTCCACTTGCCCACAATGCGGGCACAAAATCAGATGGTATGAAAATATACCGGTTATTAGCTACCTGTACCTAAAAGCAAAATGCGCTTCATGCGGTCTACATATCCCTTTTCGCTACCCATTTATTGAATTATTAACCGCTATAAGCGGTGCTGCTATTGTTTATATCTATGGCCTAAACGAGGTTAGTTTCAGCCTCACCCTGTTAACCTGGTGCTTGATCTGTCTTATCTTTATCGATATAGACCATCAACTTTTACCTGACCGCATTACACTACCTTTACTGTGGTTAGGCTTATTCGTAAATAGCTTTGGTTTATTTACCTCACTGGAAAGTGCTGTATACGGTGCTATCGCTGGCTATTTAAGTTTATGGACTGTGTATTGGGCTTTTAAACTACTAACAGGCAAAGAGGGAATGGGATATGGTGATTTTAAATTACTAGCCGCGCTCGGAGCTTGGGCCGGATGGGCACAGTTACCCCTTATTATTCTATTGAGTTCTTTGGTTGGTGCTATATTAGGCATCGCTATGATCGCAGCGAAAAAACATGAGCAGCAGGCCCCTATGCCGTTTGGGCCTTATCTCGCCATTGCCGGTTGGGTTGCTTTAATCTGGGGTGATAATATTACCGGTCTCTACCTTCAATTTGCTGGCTTATAGATGTTTATTGTTGGGATCACAGGCGGGATAGGCTCAGGCAAAAGCGCCGTTACTCGCCAATTAGAGCAGTTCGGAATTAACGTTATTGATGCCGATATAGTCGCGCGAGAAGTAGTAGCACCGGGAGAAGAAGCGCTTCAGAAGATCGCTCAGCACTTTGGCTCGCAAATACTGACAAATTCCGGCGAGCTAAACCGTGCAGAACTGAGAGTAAAAATTTTCAGCGATCCAAAAGAGCGAAAATGGTTAGAGCAACTACTTCACCCAGTGATCCGGGCACGCATTATTCAACAACTGGACAACACACAATCTAGCTATGCTGTACTCGCCTCTCCCCTGCTACTTGAAACAGATCAGCATCAACTCACCGATCATATCGTGGTTGTTGATGTGCCTGAGGCAATACAGATCGAGCGAACAATCTCTCGCGACAAGAACAATGCAGAACAAGTAAAATCTATCATCCAAACACAGATGCCTAGAGACCAAAAGATAGTAAAAGCTGATACGATCATTGATAATAGCGCAGACTTAGCAACCCTTAAAAAAGAAGTTGCCGCTTTACATTCCAAACTACTTACCCTTGCTAAACAGGCCCCTTATAGTGACTAAGCCCCAAGTAAAATGCCCAACTTGCCAGAAAAAAAAGGTATGGAGCAGTGATAACCCATTTAGACCTTTTTGCAGTGAACGCTGCAAATTAATTGACCTAGGTGCCTGGGCAAATGAGGAGTATCAAATTCCTGAAGCAAAATCCGCCAGTGACTATAGCAGTGGTGAAAATGAAGAACATGTAGACCGAGACGGTCCTATTCCTCAAGATCCTGAGACCATGCACTAATCCCCGCAACACCTTGAGCACCGCAGTTAACCGCCTGCTCAAGCAAACGATGACTTACTCCTCCTAAGGCATAAACCGGAATAGAGCAACTATCAACCATCTGCTGAAACAGCTCCCAACCTAATGGGATCGCATGAGGATGTGAGCGCGTTTTTAATACAGGTGATAAGCTAACAAAATCCAAATCTTTTGTAACCGCCATCTCAATCTGCTCTAAACTATGACATGACGCACTTAGCCAGCGACCGGAAAATTGGCTACGCTTATTAAGATCTAAAAGACGTGATGAGCTGAGATGTAACGCATCCGCTTTCAACGTTTCAGCAACTTCAAGTGAACTGTTCACAATAAGCGGAATAGCTGTTCCCTCAAGCATTCCTTTAATACGCTTATACGCGCCTTCAAAATCATCCACAGGCAGATGATGAGCTCTCAACATAACCCCTTCAGCGCCGTTAGATAAAGCCTGCTCAACAAAGTCAACCAATGCATCGACATCAGATAAATCAGGTGTTATCGCGATACATTTAGGTAAAAGGCATGCATTAAGAATAGGTGCATTTGCTGCTGGAAAGGCAAAACTATCAAGCTCACCTTTAGCAACCCAACGTATAGGTTGCCCCTCCTTCCCCCAAGCCTCGCCATCGAACGCGCTTACTTCAAACACATCCAGTAAAACCGATTTATCAGTGTAATGATAGGGTACTTTTATCAGCGGTCTAGCCTCTTTTACCTCAATACCTAGCTCTTCATGCAGCTCTCGTGATAACGCCGCCAGCGCACTTTCACCCTGCTCCACTTTACCGCCGGGAAACTCCCACAAGCCTCCCTGATGCTGATCTTCCGAGCGTCTTGCTATTAAAATTTCTCCTGCTGAGTTTTTAATAGCTGCCGCAGCAACATGAATCAATTTACGCTTCATCTATTTACAACGCCCGTTTAGTAACCAATAGCAAGACACAAAAGAACAACTTAGCTGCGGTAATCCGCATTAATACTGACATAATCGTGAGAAAGATCTGTTGTCCATACCGTTTCAGTGACATCACCGCGATTAAGTACAACTCTAATCAGTATCTCCTCAGCATCCATCACAGCTTGGCCAGCCTCTTCGGTATAGCCCGCATCGCGCCCTCCCTCACTGACAATACAGACGTCGCCCAGAAAGATCTGCAATGCATTCAAATCTAAATTATCAATACCCGCACGACCTACAACAGCCAAAATCCTGCCCCAATTGGGATCGGATGCAAAAAGCGCTGTTTTAACCAGTGGCGAATGAGCAATATCAAAGGCTGTACGTAGCGCTTCATCTTGAGTCGCTGCCGACTCGACCTTAACCGTTACAAACTTAGTCGCCCCCTCACCGTCTCTAATAATCGCATGAGCGAGTTCTTGCATTACGCAAGCCAAAGCCCGTCTGAACGCCAAAAGACCCTCTTGGTCGCTCTCAGAGACAACAACGCTAGATTTCCCTGTTGCCACAAGCATGCAAGAGTCATTGGTCGACGTATCACCATCGACGGTAATACGATTAAATGAACAGTCCGTCGCTTCTATCAATAATTTTTGCAGCAATTCAGGTTCAACATCCGCATCAGTAGCTACATAACCTAACATAGTTGCCATATTGGGCTTAATCATGCCCGAGCCTTTAGATATTCCAGTTAAAGTAACCGTCTGACCTTGATACGTGTATTGTAGCGAAGCACCTTTAAGGCGCGTATCTGTCGTTAAAATACCTTCCGCCGCATCTAACCAGCCACTTTCTGATAAAACGGCTTTTGCTTTAGGCAAAGCAGAAATAAGTTTCTCGACCGGCAGCTTTTCACCAATAACACCTGTAGAAAATGGCAGTACTGCAGCCACATCTACATCACAGAGTTCAGCTACCGCAGAACAAGTAGCAACAGCATCTTGCCAACCTTCCTGTCCTGTTCCGGCATTCGCATTACCTGTGTTGACTATAAGATAGCGAGCCGCGGCTTTGCTTAGATGTTCTTTACAGATGGAAACAGGCGCTGCACAAAAAGCATTTTTGGTAAAAACACCGACTACACTGGCATCCTCACAAATATGCATTAGCACAACATCTTTACGGCCCGGTGTTTTAATACCTGCAGAGGCAGTGCCGAGTTCAAAACCTTTAACAGAGTGCATTGTACTTGGGAAAGTTGCTGGACCAACAGCCATTTTAGTAATCTCCTTAGCGCAGAAAGCAGCCAACAGGCTGCTCTCTTAACTGTATTAAAACTGCATCTAAATTATGTAGATAGTTTACCGTGACACTGCTTATATTTTTTACCTGAGCCACAAGGACAAGGCTCATTTCGACCTACTTTTCGTCCCTCTCTAACAAAGGTTTCACCTTGCTCATCTACTGCTTCAGCATCACTATCATCAGACATTGCTGAACTTTGATCATGGGTGAAATCCATCTGCTGACTTTCTGCTTGCTCACGGCGCAGCTGCTCCATCGCTTCAATCTCTTCAGGCTGCTGTACCTGTACATGACAGATAATACGAATAACATCACGTTTAATATTATCCAATAGCTCCTGAAATAGATGGAAAGATTCGCGCTTATATTCTTGCTTAGGATTCTTTTGAGCATAACCACGTAAGTGAATACCTTGTCGTAGGTGATCCATAGTTTGCAGATGCTCTTTCCACAGCGTATCAAGAACTTGCAGCATTACCTGCTTTTCAAAGTTACGCATAGTGGATTCACCCACCTGCTGCTCTTTCTGTTTATAAACCGCTAAGATCTCGTCCTGAACTTTTTGATAAAGCGTTTCTTCATGTAAGCTATCGTCTTGATCAAGCCATTCCTGAACCGGCAGTTTTACTGAGAAATCAGCTTCAAGCGAGCGCTCAAGACCAGCAATATCCCACTGTTCTTCCAAACTTTGAGGAGGAACAAATTCACTAAACTTGTTCGCAACAACCTCTTCACGAACAGCATCAATGGTTTCAGATATATCATCCGTTGCCATAATTTCATTACGCTGATCATAAATAACTGTACGCTGATCATTAGCAACATCATCATATTCAAGAAGCGATTTACGAATATCAAAGTTACGCCCCTCAACTTTCCGTTGTGCTTTTTCGATAGCGTTACTCACCATCTTATGTTCAATCGCCTCCCCACGCTCCATACCTAGCGCCTGCATGAGCTGGCGAACACGATCTGAAGCAAAGATACGCATAAGATCATCTTCCAACGAAAGGAAGAAACGTGAAGAACCAGGGTCACCCTGACGACCTGCACGACCACGCAGCTGATTATCGATACGACGTGATTCATGACGCTCTGTACCAATGATATGTAAGCCGCCATTATCAAGAACTTGTTGATGACGCTTTTCCCAAGCTGCAGTCACTTCTGCAATCTGCTCATCCGTTGGGTTATCAAGTTCAGCTAACTCAGCCTCTAACTTACCGCCTAAAACGATGTCAGTACCACGACCCGCCATATTGGTTGCAATTGTTACGGCTCCAGGACGGCCTGCTTGAGCAATAATGGATGCTTCACCACCATGATTTTTAGCGTTCAATACATTATGAACAATCTTCTCTTTCTTCAAAAGTGTCGAGATTAATTCAGAAGATTCCACCGAAGCTGTGCCGACTAGAACAGGGCGTAAAGCTTCCTGACAGGCACGAATCTCTTTAACGATCGCTTCATACTTCTCTTCTACACTCATGTAGATAAGATCGTTTTCATCTTTACGCGCAATCGGCTTATTAGTAGGAATTACGACAACATCTAAGCCATAAATCTGACGAAGCTCAAACGCTTCGGTATCAGCTGTACCTGTCATACCTGACAGTTTTGTATATAAACGGAAGTAGTTCTGAAATGTTGTAGATGCGAATGTCTGACTCTCATTTTGTACAGACACGCCCTCTTTAGCTTCTACCGCCTGATGCAAGCCTTCAGACCAACGACGACCTTGCATAATACGGCCGGTATGTTCATCAACAATGACAACTTCATTATTTTGAACAATATAATCCACATCTTTCTGGAACAAGTAATGAGCGCGTAAACCCGCCAAAACATGATGCAGCAAGTTTAGATTATGAGGGGCATAAAGACTTTCCCCTTCATTAAGCAGGCCTTTTTCTGTTAGCAACTCTTCAACAGCAGCATGACCGGCCTCTGTTAATTCAACGGTACGATTTTTCTCATCAACCGCAAAGTGCTCACTAATATCTTGCGACTCATCCTGCGGATCAATCTCACCATCAAACTTTTTAAGCTGTGGAATTAATTGATTAATCGTGACATACATCTGTGAACTATCTTCGGCAGGACCGGAGATAATCAAAGGTGTACGCGCCTCATCGATAAGAATCGAGTCGACCTCATCCACAACCGCAAAGTTAAAGTCTCGCTGCACCTTCTCATCAAGACTAAATGCCATATTGTCGCGAAGGTAATCAAAACCGAATTCGTTATTGGTTCCATAGGTAATATCAGCCGCATAAGCAGCACGCTTTGTAGCTGGATCCTGTCCAGAAAGCGCAACACCGACTGTCAAACCTAATGCTTCATATAATGGACGCATCCATTCAGCATCACGGCTCGCAAGATAGTCGTTCACCGTAACAACATGCACACCTAAACCGCTTAATGCGTTCAAATATACAGCTAAAGTTGCCACTAGTGTTTTACCTTCCCCCGTGCGCATCTCTGCTACTTTACCATCGTGTAGAGCCATACCACCGATTAACTGAACATCGAAGTGGCGCATACCCATAACACGCTTGGACGCTTCACGAACAACAGCAAACGCTTCTGGCAACAACTGATCAAGGTCAGAACCTTCATCAAGACGCTGACGAAACTCAACAGTTTTTGCTGCCAGTTCTTCATCTGTTAGTTTTTCAAGATCGACTTCTAATGCATTAATCGCCTTAACGATTTTACCCATGCGTTTTAGTTCACGATCATTCTTACTACCAAAAACTTTCTTTAACAATCCTGTCAGCATATCTTGACTTATACCTATGAAGTCTAAAACGATCCTCAACTCTTCGAGGAGGAAAAAATTAACTCAGCATTCTACCTTTATTTGGGGCAGAAATTGAATCTAAAAGGGCGAATAAATAAAAACCTTACATAAAAATGCAAAAAAAAACCGAACATAGAGTTCGGTTTTCACAAAAATTCGAAGTTTAAACAGCTAAAACAGGCTTCTGATAGGAGATAGGAGCACTTTCTTCATTATTTTCGAAAGTGACAATTTCCCACGCCTCTTCATTAGCTAACAGCTCACGCAATAACCGATTATTTAAATAGTGGCCTGATTTATCACCGTAGAATTCGCCAATTAGGCTTTTTCCTAACAAGTATAAATCCCCAACGGCATCAAGTACTTTGTGTTTAACAAACTCATCGTCATAACGAAGACCATCTTCATTAAGAATACGGTAATCATCAACAACTATAGCGTTATCAAAACTACCGCCCAGAGCAAGGTTTTGTGAACGAAGGTATTCATAATCACTCATAAAACCAAAAGTACGCGCACGGCTCACCTCTTTCACAAAAGAGGTACTAGAGAAGTCCAATGATGACTCCATCTTACGCCCTTCAAATGCAGGATGATCAAACTCAATTTTAAAACCGACTTTGAAGCCATCAAACGGTTTAAATGTAGCTGACTTACCGTCCGATTCAACAGTGACCTCTTTAGTGATGCGGATAAACTCTTTCGCCGCATTCTGCTCTTCAAGGCCTGCCGATTGAATAAGAAATACAAATGGAGCAGCACTACCGTCCATAATAGGCACTTCTTCGGCACTCAACTCCACATACGCATTATCAATACCTAAACCAGCCATTGCAGAAAGCAGATGCTCAACGGTCGCAATACGTGCACCATCTTTGGCTAAGTTTGTAGACAGCGTTGTGTCAGCAACGTTGTGTGCGTGCGCTAAAATCTCAACCACTGGATCGAGATCAACACGACGGAATACTATACCGGTATTCACGGGCGCCGGCTTAAGTGTCAGATAAACTTTCTGACCTGTATGTAAACCGATACCTGTTGCTTTAATACTGTTTTTTAACGTTCTCTGCTTAATCATGCCATCTGCCAAAAATAAAAAGGGCCATACTACCGCGCAATATTAACAAAAAAATCACCTTTTAGAAAGGTGAATCCTTTACCACTCTACGCTTATGCAATTTAGTCTGCCTGCTTCCTTAAGAATGTAGGAATATCTAAATAACCAGCATCGCCTTCAGTACCTGTTTGCTTCAATACGTCTTCGGTAAACTCTGCTGGACCATCAAGCGCTTCATTCTTTCTTCTACGAAGAATAGTAGGCAAGTCAATCTGCTCTAAGTTCAAACTTCCGTCCACTTTTTTCATATTATCTTGCACAGGACGTACAGTTTCTTGCGGTTTATCTAAGCCGGTAGCAACTACCGTTACTTTCAACTCATCAGACATCTCTGGTTCAATAACCGTACCAATGACTATAGTCGCATTCTCAGAGGCATACTCTTCAATCTGATTACCTACCTCAGTAAACTCACCTAAGCTCAGATCCATGCCAGCAGTGATATTTACTAAAATGCCGCTCGCACCACGAAGATCAACATTATCCAGCAGAGGACTTTTAATCGCTTTTTCTGCAGCTTCTGCAGCACGATTTTCACCTCTAGCATGACCGGTTCCCATCATCGCCATGCCCATTTCGGACATAACCGTACGCACATCGGCAAAATCCACATTGATCATGCCTGGACGAGTAATAAGGTCAGATATGCCCTGTACCGCGCCTCTAAGTACATCGTTGGCTGATTCAAATGCATTTAACAAACTGCAATTACGCCCAAGAACCTGCATCAGTTTTTCATTAGGGATAATGATTAACGAGTCGACACTCTCACGCAGCTCTTTAATGCCATCAGCAGCTATAGCCATACGCTTACGGCCTTCAAACGGAAACGGCTTAGTTACAACAGCGACCGTCAAAATGCCCATATCTTTAGCAACTTCAGCTACAATAGGAGCCGCACCTGTACCTGTACCACCGCCCATTCCTGCTGTAATAAAAACCATATCCGCGCCTTTCAGCATCTCGCCGATACGATCCCGGTCCTCCATCGCCGCTTGACGACCTACTTCAGGATTAGCCCCAGCCCCTAAGCCTTTCGTCAGCGTATTACCTAACTGAATAACCGTTTGAGAAGACATTGATGAAAGCGCTTGCGCATCTGTATTCGCACATACGAATTCAACCCCTTCCAAATCACCACTTTCCATGTGCTTGACAGCATTGCCGCCACCGCCACCAACACCAATCACTTTGATTACTGCATTTTGTGGAACGCTATCTAACAGTTCAAACATTGTTAGCTCCTTGAGTGCTCAAGCCAAGCACTATCACCTAATTCGCCACCAATTATTGTTGGCAGCCAAAACATTAAAATCGAGTTAAGCTGGTTTAATAATTACTTTTAAACCAAGCTTTCATTTTTTCCAAAACGCCTATCCGCGGAACCGCAGCCACATCTTGATTAATCGTCTCTACACTACCGCCGACATGATCGTGCTGTGCGTATTGCAACAACCCTATCCCAGTGGCGTAAATCGGGCTGTTGAGAATATCTGCCATTCCTCGCACCCCATGAGGTGATGCCAAACGCACTGGCATATGGAAGATCTCCTCCGCTAACTCAATAGCCCCTTCCATTTTTGATGTGCCGCCCGTTAAAACAATGCCCGCCGCAACTAGATCCTCAAAGCCACTACGACGCAGCTCCGCCTGAATAAGGCTGAACAGCTCCTCATAACGGGGCTCAACAACTTCAGCCAGTGCCTGCCTTGATAGATCCCTTGCAGAACGATCTCCAACACCGGGAACTTTGACTGTTTCACTACCCGTCGCAAGTTGTGCTAAGGCACAGGCATACTTAATCTTAATCTCTTCCGCATGCTGAGTCGGCGTACGCAGCGCCATAGCTATATCATTAGTAACCTGATCACCGGCAATAGGTATTACTGTGGTATGCCGAATTGAACCGCCAGTAAAAATAGATATATCGGACGTCCCACCACCAATATCCACCATACAAACGCCGAGCTCTTTCTCATCTTCGGTCAATACAGAGTAACTTGATGCCAATTGCTCTAGCACTAAGTTATCAACCTCTAAACCACAACGGCGTACGCATTTCTCAATATTTTGGGCAGCATTCACGGATCCCGTCACCAAATGAACTTTGGCTTCTAAACGAACACCTGACATCCCCAATGGTTCTTTGATGCCCTCTGAACTATCAATCTCATACTCTTGAGGCAATATATGTAAGATCTTCTGGTCTGCGGGAATCGCTACAGCTCTTGCAGCATCGATTACACGTTCCAGATCATATTCAGTTACTTCTCGATCACGTACAGCAACAATACCGTGCGAGTTCAAACTGCTTATATGACTACCAGCAATACCAACAGTCACTGAATGAATTTTACACCCAGCCATCAATTCAGCTTCTTCAACTGCACGCTGGATTGAGCTAACTGTCGACTCTATATTTACAACAACGCCTTTTTTAAGACCTCTTGAGGCATGAGAACCTATGCCTATAATTTCGATGGCGCCATCAACACCGATCTCACCTACTAGGCATAACACCTTAGATGTGCCGATATCCAAGGCAACAATCATATTGTTATCCATCGAATTACTCATTTTCATTACCCTGCATTTTCATCTTCGGGTTTTTCTCGCCACTTAACCGCTACACCATGGGTATAACGAATATCAATTGCTTCTATCTCATCAACTTGCTCTAACAACCTCAGCTGATAAAGATCCAAAAACCGCCGCAAACGCTCATTAATTGCTTCACGTCCCACTATCACCTTAATTTGATTATCAAGCTCAAATGTCCACGCACCTCGAGCTTCTAAATTAAGGCTTACCACATTCAATCCAACTTGCCTCAGCATCTGATTAAAATCATGAAACTGAGCCATCACTCGTTCTGTTTCAGGAGCTGGTCCACTTAATCGTGGGAGAGAGCGGTACTCTTCTTTCAACTCCGGCCAAAAAATATCACCTTGATGATTTAATAAGCCTCGTTCACCCCAACGCGCAACAGGTACTTCTTCTTCAATTTCAACTATCAACTGGTTTGGCCAATCACGTTTAATCGCTGCTACACGCACCCAAGGGTATTCACGAACAAGCTCTTGTATCACCCCGATATCAGTACTAAGCAAACCTTGTTTTAACCCTGCAGCAATATCTTCTGCCAAGCCTTTCCTATCTAAATGCTGAGCTGTACCAATGACAACAATCTGCTCTACAGGTTGATCTAACCATTTCCACAAATTATGACTAACACCCCATACAACACCGATAAAAATAATCAACGATGAGATCGTCCAAAAGGGCTTCCACCAGCCTTCTAAATCAACTTCTCTCTTAAAGCCCTTATTAACATCAGATACTACTGCCTCACGACTGGCCCCACGGGGCGCTAAAACAGGCTCTTCTTCACTCTGCACATTCTCTTTAGACTTAAAAAAGTCAAAAAACTTCATCTCAATGAGCCGTCTTTAAAATTTCAACAACTAGCTGCTCAAAAGAGATGCCCTGCTGTTTAGCTGCCATTGGTACTAAACTATGATCCGTCATTCCTGGCGCCGTATTCACCTCCAGCAGCTGAAAATCACCATGCTCATCTTGCATTACATCGACACGTCCCCAGCCGGCACACCCCACTGCAGCGAAGGCTTTTTCCGCAAGTTCACGCAGTTCTTTCTCTTTCTCGATACTTAAACCATGATCAAATCGGTACTCTGTATCGTTAGCTACGTATTTAGCATCAAAATCATAAAACTCATGATTAGTGACTAATAATATTGGGGATAGCGCTTCACCATCTAAAACAGCCACTGTATATTCATCACCGCTCATCCACCGCTCAGCAATGACAGTACGGTCAAATTTTGCAGCCGTTTTTAGTGCCTCAGTTAAACCCGACACACTATCAACCTTACTCATGCCTATGCTCGAGCCTTCATGTGCTGGCTTTACAATGATAGGAACACCTAAACGCTCGATTACATCTTCGAAAGACTCTTCTCCGCTGCAAACAGCAAAAGGGGGCGTTGGTAAATCGGCGCCTAACCAAAGTTGCTTAGTTCGTAACTTATCCATACCTATAGCGGATGCAGCTACCCCACTGCCTGTATAAGGTTTACCTAGCATCTCTAGAGCACCCTGAAGCGTCCCATCTTCACCACCTGGGCCATGAAGAATAAGAAAAGCACGATCAAATACTTCCTCTTGCAGCTGACGTAATGGTTCCAAGTCCGCAGACGGGCCGTATAAATCGATCCCAAAAGCATCCACACCCGCACGCTGTAATCCAGCAAGCACTGCCGCACCACTTTTTAGAGACACTTCACGCTCAGATGAGTTGCCACCATAAATAACCGCAACACGTCCAAAAGACTCTCTCAAATGCGAATCGATCACAAAACTCATCTATCTCAATCCTCAGCAACTAAAGACAACTGATTTAATTGATGTGCTAACGCCGTAATATCGCCAGCCCCTTGTGTCAGCAGCAGATCACCAGGCTGCAAAATACCTTTTAAAACATCAGCCACTAAATCTTTATCACTAATAAAAACTGGGTCTATACGACCACGCTGACGAATACTTCGGCATAGACTTCTACTGTCGGCGCCAGCAATAGGTTCTTCCCCTGCTGCATAAACTTCTAACAACAACAGCACATCAACTTCAGATAACACTTCAACAAAGTCTTCATAAAGGTCACGTGTACGGCTATAGCGATGGGGTTGATTAATCATTACCAATCGTTTGTCTGGCCACCCTTCACGAATCGCTTTTATAACCGCACTAACCTCACGCGGGTGATGCCCATAATCATCCACCAGCATCGCATTTCCGCCCTTAACAGCAACATCACCCAATACTTGGAATCGACGCCCAACACCTTCAAATTTTGCTAAAGCACTACAAATAGCTTCATCAGAAATACCTTCATCTGTAGCAACCGCTATAGTGGCCAGTGCATTTAGCATATTGTGATGACCCGGCATATTTAACGACACATCCAGATCAGCAAAACCTTCTGGGCGCTTCACTGTAAAACGGGTATACATTCCCTTTTGGCAAATATTTTCGGCGCGATAGTCCGCATCGTCTGACACGCCATAAGTAATTATTGGACGACTAATTTCTGGCAAAATATCACGCACAACAGGATCATCCACACACATAACAGCCAAACCGTAAAACGGTAAATTATGGAGGAATTCGATGAAAGTCTTCTTCAATACAGAGAAATCATTACCATAAGTTTCCATATGGTCTGCATCTATATTAGTAACAATAGACACCATCGGCTGTAGATGTAAAAAGGACGCATCACTTTCATCAGCTTCTGCCACTAGATAACGACTTGTGCCCATTTTTGCGTTTGTACCAGCGCTATTTAAACGCCCGCCAATGACAAACGTAGGATCCAATTTCCCTTCAGCAAACACAGAAGCAAGCAAGCTTGTTGTAGTCGTTTTCCCATGCGTACCAGCAACAGCAATACCATGGCGATAACGCATCAATTCAGCTAACATTTCAGCACGGCGTACAATAGGTATACGTTGCGCTCGGGCCTCTTTAACTTCTGGGTTTTCCTCATTTACCGCAGTCGATACAACAACCACATCAACGCCAGCCACATTTTCTGTACCGTGACCAATAAAAATAGACATGCCTAATTTTTTAAGACGATCCGTTGTGGCAGATGCTTTCAAATCAGAACCGGAAATTTGATAGCCTTGGTTAAGTAACACCTCAGCAATACCACACATACCCACACCGCCAATACCGATAAAGTGTATACGGCTAATTCGACGCATTTCAGGTATTTCAAATCGTGTAAAAGCATTTTGCTCTTTCATTTTTTTATCGCCTCAAGACAAACCATTGCCACTTTCTCACTCGCCTCTGGTTTACCAAGAGCTCGCGCTTTATTCGCCATTTCAATCAATCGATCACGCTGATTTAACTGCTCTGTAAGTAAACGTTTCAAAACATCTCGACTCAAATCACTTTGCTGTATCAAAATTGCCGCATCATTATCTGCTAAAAAGGCTGCATTTTTGGTCTGATGATCATCCACAGCATGAGGGAAAGGCACCAGAATTGATGCAACACCCGCAATACTGAGTTCGCTTATAGTCAAAGCACCAGCTCGGCATAACACCACATCAGCCCATGCATAAGCTTCATCCATTGCATCAATAAACGGCTCGACTTTACAACCAGAGATATTGAATTTTCTGTATTGCTCCAACGTCTCTTCAATATTACGTTTACCCGTCTGATGCCAAACCTCAGGTCGCTGTTCCTCTGAAATCTCAGATAGCACTTCAGGTAAAAGATCATTGATCGCTTTTGCACCTAAGCTACCACCAACAACCAGTAATCTGATCTTCCCGCTACGATTATCCATTCGCTCAGAAGGAGGCAACATGTCAAGTATGGCGCCCCTCACAGGATTACCCACCGATTCGGTTTTCAAAGATGGACCAAAAGCCCCTTTAAATGCCTCCAAAACCTGTTTAGAAAATCGAGATAAAGCCTTATTTGTCATCCCCGCGACAGCATTCTGCTCATGAATAATAAGAGGGATACCTAACAACCATGCAGCAGCGCCCCCCGGACCTGATGCAAAACCGCCCATACCAAGCACAACATCGGGCTTTACTTTTCGCACAACTTTTAGGGCCTGCCAAAAAGCAATAAGCAATTTAAATGGCGCTAACAGAAGACTTAACTTACCTTTACCGCGCAACCCTCTCACTTCAATGGAGTGCAGTTTTAAGCCTGCCGCAGGTACTAAATCAGCTTCTATACCATGGCGAGAACCTAACCACTCCACATGAACCCCTTGAGCCTGCATTTTTTCCGCTGTTGATAGCGCAGGAAAAACATGACCACCCGTACCACCCGCCATAACTAGCGCAACAGGCGCTTTACTTTGATTCATACTTGCGCCTCCGGTTTAGATCTAGACTGAGTTCTCTTCCCAGAACTTTTTCCTGTTTTATTCAGTTTGCTATCACCATCTGCAGCAGATGGTGAAAATTGGCTTTTCTTCAATTCGTAATCGACTCTTAAAATCACAGCCAACATGGCACAACTCACCAACAAACTACTTCCTCCATAACTAACTAAAGGCAGTGTTAGCCCTTTAGTTGGTAGGGCACCAACATTTACACCAATATTAATTAATGCCTGCCCAGCAAAAATAATTCCAAACCCATAACAGATGTATGCTTTAAAGAAAGCCTTCATCTTCTCTGCACGCCGTCCGATGCGGAAGATATTCACAACTAATATCGCATATAGCACAATCAACGCAGCGGCACCGACAAAACCAAGCTCTTCAGCTAATACAGAAAAAACAAAATCCGTATGAGCTTCAGGTAGATAAAATAACTTCTGAACGCTGTTACCTAAGCCTGTTCCAAACCACTCGCCACGACCAAAAGCAATTTGCGCCTGCGACAGTTGATAGCCTGTACCAAAAGGATCCTGCCACGGATCAAGAAAGCTTTGTAAACGTGCAACACGATAGGGCTGTAAACCAACAACCGCACCTAACAAACCCACCACACTAACAATAACCACTAGGAACTGAGAAAAACGCATCCCTCCTAAAAAGATCATGCCCATGACGGTACCCATCAACACAACCAGTGCACCAAAATCTGGTTCAAAGTAGAGCAGCACACAAAAAATACCTAAAGGTAGCGTTGGTTTAGCGATGCCTTTCCAGCTACTTCTTACTTCATGGAGGCGACGAACCAAATACCCTCCCATGTACATCACCATACAAAACTTCGCGACTTCCGAAGCCTGCAAGTTTAAAGGCCCTAAAGGTAACCAACGGTGACTCCCATTAACCCCTTTACCTATACCTGGGATTAAGACCAAAATTAATAGAAAGCCCGCAGCAAGCATCCACCAGTGTCCACTTCGCTCCCAAAAACTAATAGGGAAGTTCCACACAATCACAGCACCAAGCAAAGCGATCAACATAAAGGAAGCCTGACGAATAACGTAATAATAAGGCGTTCCATTATTCTCCATTGCAACATCTAGGGAGGCAGAACTGATCATCACAAATCCAGTTAGCACTAATGCTATAGCGCAACCCAACACCCACGGATCAAAGGGTAAAACACCCAATTTCGTTTGCGGCGGCAGATTTGATGATGACCAAAATGCACTAAACATCAGAGTGCCGCTACCGCATCAATAAACGCATCACCACGCGCAGGGAAACCACTAAACATATCAAAGCTTGCACACGCAGGTGAGAGCAACACTATATCCCCTGACTCAGCTAGGTCAGCCGCTTTTTCAACCGCATCAGTCATGCTTATTGCCGCTACTTTTTCAAGGTTTCCACAGGCAGTGGCCAAACGCTTACCATCTTCACCTAAGTACACCAAACCTCGCCCAAAACGCTGCAAGGGTGACGCTAAATCAGAAAAGTCTGCGCCTTTACCTACACCACCGGCAATCAGGACTAGCTTTTGACTTCCGGACAATGTTTCACCTAAACCAACCAGTGCTGCGACTGTTGCACCGACATTCGTACCTTTAGAATCATTAAAATAACTAATGCCGTTTTTATCAGACACCCATTGGCAACGATGCTTCAAACCTGAAAATAATTTCAGCGCCTTAATCATCGCTTCCATAGGCAGTCCTGCAGCATGACCTATAGCCATCGATGCCAATGCATTCGCAATATTATGACTACCACGTATTTTCAATTCAGAAACGGGTAATAGTTTTTCAAACCCAAGACTCAACCAATGCTCACCCTGCTCCTCAAGCAAACCAAACGCTTTAATATCCGGTTTATCTAAGCCATAAGAGTGTGTAACTACATTTTTGGATAAGAGCGGTGCTGTTAACGCATCATCCCTATTAATAACGACATGCTTAGCACCGCGAAATATTCGATGCTTGGCTTGGTAATAGCCTTGTATATGGTTGTCATAACGATCTAAATGATCTGGTGTAACATTAAGAACTGTTGCAACTTCGGCACGTAACTCATGGGTTGTTTCCAACTGAAAACTCGAGAGCTCCAGCACATAAAGATCTTTTTCTGGCTGGCCTAACATCTCCAATACAGGGGTGCCAATATTGCCACACACACCTACATCCAGACCGGCTGCTTGAGCCATCTCACCGACTAAGGTAGTTACTGTGCTTTTCGCATTCGAGCCAGTAATAGCGATAATCGGCGCTTTCACCTCTCGGCAAAAAAGATCGATATCACCACTTAGCTGTATTCCTTGCGATACCGCCGATTGAATTGCGGGCTCTTTCTGAGTCACGCCAGGGCTCAATATAAGCTCAGTTGCTCTTTTTAAGTAATCACTGTCAAAAGGACCACAACGTAGATCTACATCAGGAAACTCTTGCTTAAGCTCATCAGCACCTGGAGGATTCTCTCGGCTATCTACAACAGCAAAAGAGATTCCTTTAGTCGCCAAAAATCGTGCGCACGCCAGCCCAGTCTGTCCTAGACCGATCACAATTTTAAAATTATCACTGGCGATTAATCCCATGACTCAACCTTACTCTTAACGAATTTTCAGCGATGCTAAACCGATTAACACCAATACAACTGTAATAATCCAAAAACGCACAATCACGCGCGGCTCTGGCCAACCTTTTAATTCAAAATGATGATGCAAAGGTGCCATCCTAAAGATACGACGCCCTGTTAACTTGAATGAAGCCACCTGTAGAATGACCGATACAGTTTCAGCGACAAAGACACCCCCCATAATAAAGAGAATAAACTCTTGTCTAACAATCACAGCGATCACACCCAAAGCTGCGCCTAAAGACAATGCCCCCACATCCCCCATAAACACTTGAGCCGGATAAGTGTTAAACCATAAGAAACCTAATCCAGCACCTACAATTGCACCGCAAAAAATAATCAACTCACCCGAACCTTCGATGTACGGGATCAGTAAGTAATCAGCAAATTTAATATTACCGGACAGGTAGGCAAAAACGCCCAATGCGCCCGCAACCAGAACGGTAGGAAGGATTGCGAGGCCATCTAAGCCATCCGTTAAATTGACCGCATTGGAGCTACCGACAATGACAAAATAGGTAAATACAATGAAGAAAATGCCTAATTCAATCGACACATCTTTTAAGAAAGGTATAAGTAGTGAAGTCTCTACCGGCGTAGAAGCAACTGAATATAAAACCACTGCAGCACCTATACCACCTACAGACTGCCAAAGATACTTCCATTTTGCAGGTAAACCACGAGGGTTTTTCTCAACTACTTTTCGGTAGTCATCCACCCAACCTACAGCACCAAAAATCAATGTCACACTTAGTGTAATCCATACATAAATATTACTAAGATCACTCCAAAGTAACGTACTAATAGCGATAGCAACTAGAATCAGTGCACCGCCCATAGTCGGGGTTCCAGCTTTGCTCAAATGGCTTTGCGGACCGTCATCACGAATAGCCTGCCCAATCTGATTGCTGCGTAACTTATTAATAACAAAAGGCCCCACCAAAAGGGATATCAGCAGAGCGGTCAACACCCCCAAAATCCCTCTTAACGTCAGATACTGAAATACAGCGAAACCGCTGTAATACTCTGATAGATATTCTGCTATTAGTGGTAGCATTTCTTCTTATTCCTCTTTAGACAGGCTGTTAACAACCCGTTCCATTGCTGCGCTACGTGAGCCCTTAATCAGGATATTAATACCCTGACGTGCTACGCCCGACAGCGCAGCGATTAGTTCTTGTTGTGTGTTAAAATACTGACCACAATCTTTTGATTCGGCATCAAATGCCAAAACAGAGTGCCGAGACAGCACGCCGGTCGCCCATAGGCTTCCAACCCCCTTCTGCGCTGCTCGGCAGCCTACTCTTTCATGCTGTTTGACGGCGTCCGCCCCCAACTCAGCCATATCCCCCAAAACCAAGATAGATTCACCCGGCAAACTAACCAATAGGTCGACTGCCGCATTCACTGATCCTGGGTTTGCGTTATAAGTATCATCAATAATGAGTGCACCTTGCGGCCCTTTCATCGGACACATGCGCCCTTTAACCGCAACAAAACTATGTAAACCATCCGCAATCTGCTGCAAAGGAATATCTTGCGTACTTACCGCTGCAGCCGCCGCCAGCGCATTAGCTATATTATGCTGCCCCATAACACTTAACTGGACCGGCACCGTTTGTTCACCACGATGCAACACAAATGAGAAACAGCCTGTATCAGATGCTTTCACATCAGATGCATAAATATCAGCAGAATCAGATTCAGCGGAGAATGTTTTCCGCTTCTGCCCTTCAGTACCACCGAGCCAAAACTGGGCATATTTATCATCGGCATTGATAATGGCGTAGCCATGGGTTTTCGTGAGCTGGGAGAAAATCTCCGCTTTAGCCTCAGCAACGCCTAATAAAGAACCAAAACCTTCTAAATGGGCATCCATAGCATTATTTAAAATGGCTACATCAGGTAAAGATAGAGCCGTCGTATAAGCTATCTCACCACCCGCACTTGCACCCTGTTCAATCACAGCTATTTGGTGCTCATCATTTAAACGAAATAATGTTAATGGCACCCCTATATCATTATTAAGGTTGCCCTGTGTCACCAGTACCGATGCATTTTGGGACAAAATACTATGTAGCATCTCTTTCACAGTCGTCTTGCCACTACTCCCTGTCACAGCGTAGACGCAACCATTGAAACGCTGCCGATTAGCCAGTGCTATCTCTCCTAGCGCTTTATGCGTATCTTTAACCCGCCACTGGGCAATAGGCTGATCAAGAGGTCGTGAGACAACTGCAGCTACCGCACCTTTAGCAAATGCCTGCTCCACGAACTCATGCCCATCAAAATTCGGACCTACCAATGCAACAAAAAGATCACCCTGCTTAATAGTACGCGTATCTGTACTAACACCCTGAAACAAAATATCGGCCGTAACTTCACCACCAAATTGCTGTTGTAACTGACCTAAATTCCACTCACCAATCATGCTGCCACCCCTAAAATTTTCCGCGTCATGACTAAATCACTAAACGGGTGACGTTTACCGGCAATCTCTTGGTAATCTTCATGGCCTTTGCCAGCGATCAGAACAACATCTTCTGGGGACGCTTGCATAATGGCTAACTGAATAGCTTCAGCTCTATCCACTTTAATATCAGGTATATGCTGACTAATACCGCTTTCAATCATCTCTATAATTTTCTGAGGCTGTTCACCACGTGGGTTATCACTCGTCACCACCAGATGATCAGCGAAACGGTCCGCAATTTTGCCCATTAACTCACGTTTACCAATGTCTCGATCGCCACCACAACCAAAGACACACCATAAAGTCCCACTGGTATGCGCTCGAACCGCTTGCAACGCTTTTTCTAAAGCATCCGGTGTATGAGCATAATCAATAATAACCAGCGGCTTATTAGCAGCAACGACTGCTTGCATTCGGCCAGGTACAGATTCTAATTTAGACAGTGCATCGACTAGTTGCTCATAACTAAAGCCCTGTTCAACTAACACCGCAGCCACTAGTAACAAGTTATCTAAATTAAAATCACCGATCACTTTGCTACAAAAAGCAAAACCACCTTTATCTGTTTTTATTTCCGCTTCAATACCATGTAAAGCTAACCGGTAAGCCGCTAAACGGTATTCACCATGAACTCTACCAACTGATATTTTCTGGCATTTAATCTCTGAATCTAACATTAATTGACGTCCAAACGCGTCATCAATATTTAAGATCGCTTTTTTCAAAGAGGCCTTGCTAAATAACTTAGCTTTAGCCATGCCATAAGATTCCATGGAACCGTGATAATCCAAATGATCACGGGTTAAATTAGTAAAAACTGCATAATCAAATTCAACGGCATCGACTCGCCTTTGCTCTAGAGCATGGCTTGATACCTCCATTACAACCGCGTCAGCACCCGATGCTTTTAATTCAGCCAACAGCTTCTGCAAACCAATAGCATCCGGCGTTGTATGTGTTGCTTTATTTAGGTCATTAGGAAAACCATTCCCAACCGTACCAACAATCGCGGTTTTAACCTTCAAGGCATTCATCGCTTGAGCTAAAAAATGCGCACAGGAGGTTTTACCATTCGTCCCGGTAATGCCAATCACAGTCATGCTTTTGCTAGGTTCATCATAAAAACGGGCAGCAATAGTACCTAGCTGAGTCATTAAATTAGGGATGAAGATAATCGGCACATTCACACATGGGCAATCATCTTTTTCACTCTCATCAAGCAATACAGCAACAGCACCAGCGGCCACGGCACCTATAACAAAATCCACACCCCGATACTGCAAGCCTGAGCGCGCTAGAAAGAGCGTTCCCGGACTAACGGTACGACTATCCTGAGATAGAGCAGACACAATGAGATCGGCGTAGGTTTCATCAACCCACTCCGGTATTATCTCAACTAGCGTCTTCTCTATTTTCAGCATATTAATCTCTTATTTAATGCCTGTGAGCAATCTGCTTATTTACTTCGGGCCAATTATCAGGCGGAACATTCAACAGCCTTAACGCGCCCCCAACGGCTCTTGAGAAAACAGGCGCTGCAACTTCACCACCGTAATACTCTTGCCCTTTTGGGTTATCAATCATGACGACGGTAACTAAACGCGGATTACTAACGGGTGCAATACCTGCAAACGTAGACATATATTGGTCATCAATGTAACCGCCGGGGCCGACTTTATGCACTGTGCCTGTTTTCCCAGCGACCCTATAGCCAGGTACTGCGGCTCTACGCCCTGTACCTTTATTGCTAATAACAGTCTCCATCATGACGCGTACATCTTTCGCCACACTAGCCGGCATAACGCGCACAGGCTTACCCGCTTCTTTCTGACGAATAAGATTAACCGGACTCATCACACCATCATTCGCCAAAGCCAAATATGATTGCGCTAACTGCAAAGGCGTCACAGAAAGACCATAGCCATATGATAATGTTGCTCGCTCAACGACTTGGCGCTGATTCAGATATGGCAAATAACCTGAACTTTCACCGGGAAAGCCTATTCCTGTTGCCTGACCTAATCCTACATTATGAAATAGGTTTCGCACGGAGCCCTCTGGCAAACTGAGCGTCAACTTAGTCACACCCACATTGCTCGACTTTGTAATAATTGTTGATACATCGATCTCACCATAATTACGGTGATCACGTATGGTTTTACGCTTAACTCTAAAATACCCTGGTGATGTATCAACCAAAGTATCCGGTGTGTACTGCCCACTCATCAAAGCAGCTGCAACCGTCATAGGCTTAACCGTTGATCCCGGTTCAAACGTATCGGTTAAAGATCTATTACGCAAAGCCGTTGAGACTCGCTGGCGCGGATCATTAGGGTTGTAAGATGGCTGATTAACCATAGCTAATACCTCGCCCGTCTTAACATCCAACATAACCAACGAACCACCATCTGCGTTATGCGCCTTTACGGCCGTCTTTAGCTCTCGATATGCTAAATACTGCAAGCGCAGGTCAATGCTTAACTCTATATTGTTTCCATGCTGAGCCGACTTTACTTCTCGAACATGTTTAATTGTTCGACCCAGTCGATCTTTCATCACCAACTGTTTACCTGATTCTGCTTTCAACCAATCTTCATAGGCCAACTCCAATCCTTCCTGACCTTTACCATCTAAATTAGTAAAACCCACTAAGTGAGTAGTCACTTCTGCCGCAGGATAGTAACGCTTATATTCTCTATCCACATGTACACCAGGAATCCGCAACGCTCTTACTTTCTCAGCTAGTTCAGGAGTCCCTTGTCTCTGTAAATAAAGAAAACGCTTAGTACGATGGGCAGATAACTTAGCAATCAGTTTTTTCTTATTACTCTTAAGTAAGGCCGCTAATTTAGCTATACCTGCATGCTGTAAATCCATCATCTTAGGATCAGCCCAAATCGTCGCGACAGGTGCGCTGACAGCCAAAGGTTCGCCATTGCGATCCGTTATAATCCCTCGATGCGCAGGTACTTGAACCGTTCGTAAAGTACGCTCATCCCCTTGCGTCTGTAAAAACGCTTGATCTTCAACATAGAGCGACAACATACGCGCAGTAATACCGACCGCAACAAGCAGCAAAAGAATCAGCACCAACCACAGGCGCCATCCTCGTCCTACTGTAGCCTCAGCACTATCACTGACTTCGTTGTTATCGCTCATTGCGAATAATCTCTATTTGATTCACTTCAGGCACCTTCATGCCTAATTTACTTGCGGCTTGCTGCTCAACACGGTTATTTGCCGCCCAAGCACTTTGTTCTAATAAAAGCTGTCCCCATTCAACCTGCAACTCATCTCTCTGCTCGACTAGCTCTTGGTGGTGATTGAAAAGCGTCCTATATTCAAACGCACTCAGCACTACAACAAGACACGTAGCCACTAGCAAAACGACCAAAACAAAAACAGTTAAAAAAGGCCTCAGCAAGGTTTCTAAGTTACAAAATTCACTGGCTTCAGCGACATCAGCCTCAGGCGCTAGCTTTTTTTTCAACAACCGCTGAAAAAAACCAACCCGCACTTAAGCCACCTTCTCCGCGATACGCATAACAGCACTACGCGCACGAACGTTATCTTGCGTCTCACTATCACTCGCTTTAACTGCTTTACTGACACTTTTTAAACGAATCTCAAGCATGTCGTTAGTAAAAGGGATACCTCTTGGTAAATGCTCATCACCTTTCACATGTTTACGAATAAAGCGTTTAACAATACGGTCTTCAAGCGAATGGAAACTGATCACGACTAAACGCCCACCTACTTTCAACATATCCAAAGCCTGATCTAGACAATTTTCCAGATCTTCCAGCTCCTTATTTATGTGGATACGAATCCCTTGAAAGGCGCGGGTAGCTGGATTTTTACCTTTTTCCCAAGCGGGATTAGCTTCAGCAATAATCTTAGAAAGCTGAGCCGTAGTTGTAATAGCTTCTTCTTGTCGCTTAGCAACAATCGCTTTAGCCATTCGACGGGAGAACTTCTCCTCGCCATAGGTATAAATAACATCCGCGATCTCTGTTTCATCTGCTCGCGCAATCCACTCAGCGGCACTTTCGCCTGACGAAGTATCCATCCGCATATCAAGCGGACCATCATTCATAAAGCTAAAACCTCTTGATGCATCATCCAATTGAGGGGAGGAAACCCCTAAATCAAGCAATACACCATCAACTTTCCCCGCCATACCTCGCTCAGTAACAAACTGCTCCAATTGCGCAAAACTACCATGTGCAATCGAAAAACGAGGCTCATCCGCAAAACGCTCTTTCGCATGAGCGATCGCTTGCGGATCCTTATCAATACCTAAAAGCTCACCATCAGCTCCCAGCTGCTCAAGCACTAACGCTGAGTGACCGCCGCGACCAAAGGTTCCATCGACATAAAAACCAGATGCGTCCTGCACCAAAGCATCAACAGCTTCCTGCAACAGAACGGTAATGTGTTTAAATTCCTGGCTCATCGATAAATCTCGTTAGCTTTCATTATTACAATGAAAGGTTCTGTAACTCTTCAGGCATTGCCATGCCACCATCCACATCTTGAAGATACTCTTCACGTGTAGCTAACCACCTGGACTCATCCCAGATTTCAAACTTCTGACCTTGACCAAGCAATACAATTTTTTTATCTAACTCTGCATATTCACGTAGTGGCGCTGGTAGCAACAAACGACCATTGCCATCCATATCCAAATCAGTAGCATGACCGATCAAAAGCCTCTGAATACGTCTTGCTGCTGGATTAAAGCTAGGCAGGGCCTCAATTTTCTCTTGAATCTCTTCCCATTCATGTAGCGGATAAAGCAATAAACAGCGCTCTTCAGTATCAATCGTTGCTACGAGCTGCCCATCACAGCAGGTCGTGATTTTCTCACGATACCGTGCTGGGATCGCCATGCGCCCCTTAGCATCTAGATTGATTTGATTTACGCCTCTAAACATTCTCGCTCTCTAAACCCACTTGATTTACAAAATTACCCACTTTTACCCACTTTATCCCACTAAAGCACACTATAGAAAGGAACCCCAATTAAAGCAAGACAGAATAAGCATCCAAGAAGGGTTTAATCACATGGTTTATTAGATAATTTAATAATGAGAAACAAGCATCAGAAAAAGCATCAAGAAAGACACTTTAAAAACAAGGAATTAGAAAATTTAACGAGAAAAACAATAAGTAAAGCTGAAAGAAAAGGGTTTCTAAGATGAAAAAATAAAAATTGAGGAGCTTGCCGGTAAGCCCCGAACCGTTCTGAAGAGTCGTCGTGGACAGCCACTCACCTGAAGCATCCATCAAACCGCAACACTATTAAGTGTCCAAACAAATGGCATACACCATTTGAGAAAGAGAAAAAGCTGAGGAGTTTGCCGGTAAGCCGGGTTCTGTCGTGGACAGTCATTCATCTGGGATACGCATCACTACGCACCTCAAGCAACCTACCCGGTTCCAGCGCGGGTCACGCCTATAGGAACCCTATTTGGTCTTGCTCCGAGTGGGGTTTACCATGCCGTGGAATGTTGCCACCCACGCGGTGCGCTCTTACCGCACCATTTCAACCTTACCGTTATACCGAAGTATACTTAGGCGGTATATTTTCTGCTGCACTTTCCGTCGACTCGCGCCGCCCAGACGTTATCTGGCACTCTACCCTTTGGAGCCCGGACTTTCCTCCATCCTTTTACAAGGACAGCGACTGCCTGGCAAACTCCTCGGCGCGGATTCTAACAGAGAGATTCAGCTTTAGCGATGCTTAACGACTTAAAGCTGCTTGATAAAGCACCTTTTTCTTTAGCCCTGTAATTTTAGCCGCTAAAGACGCCGCCTGACTCGCAGGCAACTCTGCCAAAAGAATATCTAGCACCTCTAAGGCTTTAGCATCCAGCAAGACTTCGCCTTTAGTTTCAACCCCATGCACGAGTACAACAAACTCCCCTCGCTGCTGATTTGTATCGGCCTCCATCCATTCAATTAATGACGATAGTTGATCCACATGAATGGTTTCATAAGTTTTTGTAAGTTCCCTGGCAACCGCCACAACTCGCTCAGACCCAAACACCTCCTGCATATCTTTTAATGAAGCCAATATACGATGAGGAGATTCATAAAAAATTAATGTTCTCGATTCACCCACCAAGCCTTTCAATTGCTGCTTACGACCACTCGATTTATGCGGCAAAAAACCTTCGAAAGCAAAACGATCCGTAGGCAAACCAGCTGCCGACAACGCTGTAATAAAAGCAACGCAGCCCGGTATAGGCACCACTCTAAATCCAGCTTCCCTTACCCCCTTAACAACCACATACCCAGGGTCAGAAATTAATGGCGTTCCGGCATCAGAAATAAGCGCAACACTGGCACCAGATTGCAACTGGTGTACAATCGTCTCAATTCGCTGGCGTTCGTTATGCTCATGAACGGAAACAAGGCGGGTATCGATTCCACAATGCGCCATTAAACGGGCACTATGACGCGTGTCCTCTGCAGCAATCAACTCAACCTGCTGCAATACTTCAATTGCGCGAGGAGTCATATCCTGCAAATTTCCAATCGGTGTTGCTACAACATACAGTGCCGGTTCTAACATTACAGATACCATCCTCAAACTTGGGTTGTGAAGTATATGAAATTTCAGTGGCGCCTGCCTCTTTTAGCTATACTCCTTGGAACGATTATTTCGGGCTGTTCGGTACAATCACCTTCAAAACCACCGATCAGTGCAACTGAGCAGAGCAGAAATAGCGCAACAGAACTTCTCGAAAAAGCGAAGAAAGCAAAACCGATCAAAGCTGCTGAACTACGTGCAGAAGCCGCCCAAATACTGCTTTCTATCAACCAAAAAGAAAATGCATTTCAGGTGCTGAATGATATTGATATCAGCCTACTACCTCCCACTATGCGTTTTGATATTGCAAAACTCAAAGCCGAAGCAGCCATTGAAGAAAATCAGCCTGAAAAAGCATTAGACAACTTAGCCCAACTTAAAGCGCTTAGCCAAACAGGCCTTCCGAAAGAGCAAGAGATTCAATTTTTACATTTAGAAGCACAAGCCTTTAATCAGCAAAGTGCTTTATTTTCAGAAGCACAGTCACTTATAAAGTTAAGCCTTCTACTCGACAGTGATGAAGAAAAACAACAGATACATGATGAAATCTGGAACCGCCTTATACAGCTTGACGACACTACACGCTCCTCTTTATTAAGAAGCGGTAGCAATAGCTATTACGAACAAGGTTGGCTAGAACTGATTAACGAACTATCGAGCAACAAACAGCTCGACACTCAATACCAAGCCATTAACAATTGGTCAGTACTCTGGGAAGGGCATCCAGCCAAACGTTTACCACCCAGCTCACTTAGTGGATTAAACACGCAAACACTAAACGCTAGAAAAATTGCGATTTTATTGCCGCTCGAAGGAAAATTAGCCAAACCCGCTGCAGCGATAAAAGAGGGTATCCTGATGGCCCACTTCCGCCAACAGCAACCTAACACACCATCACCTGAATTACTTTTTCTTGATTCTGAAAAGATCAACACACCGATTCAGCTCTCTGCAATATTGGAACAGGAGCAGGTTGATCTAGTTATTGGCCCTCTATCTAAAGAGTATGTCAACGACATTGCCAGCGATACACACATCAACACGCCGATCTTAGCACTCAACCACACAGACAATATAAGCAGAGAAGGACTTTACCAATTTGGCCTTTCAGCCGATGATGAAACACGACAAATTGCTGAAACCGCATGGAATGATGGCATAAGAAACGCAGCCATTCTAATTCCAAACCGAGCTTGGGGCGAACGCATAGCAACTTCATTCACAGAGCATTTCACCGCCCTCGGAGGTAAAGTCGTCAGCACACAAGCGTTTGGAGAAACGAGCAACTTCTCCGCCGATATTGCCGCTTTTCTTAGCACAGACAAAAGCACTGAGCGCTACAAAAAAGTCAGACAAGCTATCTACACCCGAAAAATAGAATTTGAAGAGCATCGCAGGCAAGATATAGATGCCATCATATTGACCGCACTACCTAATGATGCGCGCCAGCTAACGCCTATACTTGCATTCCATTTCGCTGGAGATCTGCCGATCTATGCAACATCACATATTTACAGCGGTAATAGCGACCCAATACAAGATCAAGATCTAAATAGAATTAAATTCTTAGACACCCCCTGGAGCCTTAACGCCCCCTCACAAAACAAAGTACTCATCGCACAAGAGCGCGCGGATACAAACACCCGTTTTGGACGCTTATATGCACTAGGTCTCGATGCTTATCGCCTATTCCCCTACCTTCAGCAACTTGGCGCGCTTCCCGGCACTGAGATCGAAGGTGAAACCGGTAAGTTAAGCATTAGCCACGACGGCATCATTAAACGCAACCTTATATGGGCAGAATACAGGGAAGGCACTCCATCAATTATTGAGTAAGACAATCTATGGATAGAAACAAAACCGGCAAGGATGCCGAAAAACAGGCTGAAAAATTCTTACAGACTCAAAGACTAAAACTGCTTAATCGTAATTTCAGCTGCAGATTTGGCGAGATCGATCTAATAATGCAAGATGGTCAAACCATCGTTTTTATCGAAGTTCGCTACAGAAACACAAAAAGATATGGAGGAGCCGCCGCTTCGGTTACTCCAACAAAACAAGCAAAGATAATCAAGGCAGCGCAACTTTATTTAAGCCAACAGCCAAGGCTGGCCAATAAAAATTGTCGCTTTGATGTGATCGCTTTTGAATATGATGCAGCACCTTCACACCCTCTGTGGTATAAAGATGCTTTTAGAATTTAAGGCATAATTAAGGACAGCATGGAACTCGAAGACCGCATTGTCAGCCAGTTTCACAATTCAATGGAAATCAATGCGATTACCATTGAACAATATACTCCGTTAATAGCCCATGCTGGCGAACTTTTACTTCACTGCCTTGTCAGTGAGAATAAGATTCTCTGCTGTGCAAATGGAGCCTCATCATCTTTGGGTCAGCATTTCACTACACTGCTAATGAACCGCTTCAGACACGAGCGACCTGGTCTTCCAGCGATCAACTTAAATTCTGATGGTTCAACTCTTAGCGCTATATGTGAAGACACTAGCTTCATGGATGCACAAGCGAAACAGATTCATGCTCTAGGACAACCTGGCGATATACTATTACTCGTTACTCCCCACGGACGATCGAGTAATCTAGTTCAAGCCATTCAGGCTGCACATGACCGTGATATGACCGTTATTGTATTAAACGGCGCTGATGGCGGTGATATCACCGCACTCTTGAGCCCAGAAGAGATTGAAATCTGCGTGCCTAGCGACGACAGTGCTTTAGTTCATCATGCACAACTGCTAGTTTTACATGCACTATGTGACTTAATTGACTATCAACTATTTGGAAGCGACGAGTGATGATTAACAGCAAAACTCTTGTACTAATTACAGGTCTAAGCCTATCAGTTATTATTAGCGGCTGCTCTGACGTTATAAGTGTTGCCCGCGAAGAACCGATCCAAGAAGATCCGGGGCACCGAACCGTTGGCTCTTACCTTGATGACGAAGTGATTGAAACGCTCTCAATGGTCAATCTAGCCAAAGGCTCAGAGCAGATGAAAGCCACCAATATCAGTGTAACCAGCTACAATGGCGTAGTACTGCTCACAGGCCAAGCACCGAGTGAAGCCGCGCGCAGCGAAGCTGAGCAGATCGTTAGCCAAGTACGAAAAGTACGAAAAATCCACAATGAAATTAAGCTCTCCGGCGTATCATCTGCATTAGCCAGAACAAATGACACTTGGTTAACAACAAAAGTTAAAGCCGAATTACTAACCAACGAAAGCGTAGAAGGCTCACGCATTAAAGTTGTAACTGACAGCAGTACAGTTTACTTAATGGGACTCGTCAGCCAACAGGAAGCAGATACCGCAATTAGCATTGTACGCGGAATTCCGGGCGTAGAAAAAATCGTAAAAGTATTCGAATACGTTAGCCGTTAAGAGATAGAGAGATGCGCCGCAGCCATTTGCTTGCGGCGCTTTTTTAAAAACTATTTTACTACTTTTAAACTAGGGCGCTTCGGCTTCTCTTTATTGGCCTCAACCTCATCCCTCTCTGGCTGCTTTCTTTCAGCGACCTGATCCTGCATATATACCTCAACCCCAGGCTCACCGCCAAACCCCATACCTTGACCATTTTCACGGGCATAAATAGCTAATACAGCTCGTACCGGAATATAAACATCCATCGGCTGCCCTGAAAATCGTGCATTAAAAGAAACAGCTTGCTCATCCATATAGAAATCACGCACGGCAGAAGGTGTAATATTCATTACAATCTGACCATCTTCTACGAATTGCGTTGGCACAGTGACATCCTCTTGAGTCGCATCAACTAAAAGATGGGGCGTCAAATCACTATCTAGCAGCCAATCGTACAACGCTTTCAATATATAAGGACGACTTGGTTTCATTTTCAATACTCACAATCAGTTAAACAGACACAAAAAAAGGGATGAAACATCATCCCTTTTTATAGACTAGGCGTAAAGACTAGTCGCGCATTTCACGCTCAGCTTCAGATAAGCTAACCTGAAACGATTCACGCTCAAACAAACGCTCCATATACTTCACTAAAGGCTTACACTGCTCTTCAGGAATATCGATTCCCAATAGAGGCAAGCGCCACAATAGCGGAGCAAGGCAGCAATCAACCAACGTAAAGTCTTCGCTCATAAAGAAAGGCTTATCATCAAAAATTGGTGACGTTGTTACTAAACTATCACGCAACTCTTTACGAACAAATTCTGCAGTCTCTTCATCATCAGCTAAAGATGCTTCAATAATTTGATCTGCAAGATCACACCAATCACGCTGAATGCGGTACATATAAAGACGGCTTTCAGCACGAGCTACCGGATATACAGGTAACAGAGGTGGATGAGGGAAACGCTCATCTAAATATTCCATCATTACGTTTGGCTCATACAAAACCAAATCGCGATCCAACAATGTTGGCAAGCTATTGTAAGGATTCATCGAAGTTAAATCTTCTGGAAGATTATCTTCATCACAATCGTGAATCTCTACAGCCACACCCTTTTCAGCCAAAACAATACGAACACGATGACTATACTGGTTTTCACCATTAGAGTAGAACGACATGGAAGAACGTTTTGCCACGACACCCATTAACTATTCCCCTTTTCAGAAACAGACACGCGGCCCCAAAATGGAGCCGCGCATGAAACGATGTGATTATACCACAACGCTATTAGTGTATATCTTTCCAGAACTCTTTCTTCAACGCATATGCTAAGAAGAAGAATAAGAATAGGAAGATCAATACGTAGGTACCAATGCGATGGGAATCCAACTTAGAAGGCTCACCCATATACACCATGAAATTCACAAGATCATAAACAACCTTATCAAATTCCTGAGGCGACAACTCACCAGTACCGTCAACAACACTTGCACAACTATTCAAAGGCGTATTAGTTAGAGGGTCAATACCATGACCTGCCAAACCATGGGCATTCATCTCATCCCAAGAACAGTTGGCTTTAACAACACCCTGTAGAGAGCCTAACACATTCGGCATACCTACATCTTTAAACACTGCATTGTTTACGCCCCATGGACGCGAATCATCAGCATAAAAACTACGAAGATAAGTGTATAACCAATCACCACCACGTAAACGCGCTTCAAGCGTCAAGTCCGGTGGAGGATTACCAAACCACTTACCAGCGTCTTCTTTAGACATTGAGATCGTCATCTGCTCGCCAACCTTCAGATCACCAAAGATCAGATGCTCAGCAACCACTTCTGGATTCATACCCAAATCAATAGCAGCGCGCTCATAACGCTGATATTCAGCAGAGTGGCAACCCATGCAGTAGTTAACAAATGTTTTCATGCCGCGCTGCAATGACGCTTGATTATGCAGATCAACATCCATGTGGTCCAGGTGACCAGAACCACCAGCGGCATTAGCTGTAAGAGGCAGCACCGCCATTACTAATGTGATTAGAAACTTTTTCATTAGCCTGTAACCCTTTCTGGAACCGGTTTAGTACTTTCCATTTTGGTGTAGAACGGCATCAGGAAGAAGTACGCGAAGTAAAGCGCTGTACAGACCTGAGCAACCATGGTGCGTCCCGGAGTAGAAGCTACAACACCAAGATAACCCAAAATCACAAAGCTAATGCAGAAGATTACTAACATAATCTTACTAGGCATGCCTTTATAACGGATAGATTTAACTGGGCTACGATCAAGCCATGGAAGAACAAACAAAATCGCTATCGCACCACCCATTACAATCACCCCAGGGAACTGGGAACCGAATAGAGGCGGAATCGCACGCAACATCGCATAGAATGGCGTAAAGTACCACACTGGCGCAATATGCGGTGGTGTTTTCAGCGGGTTCGCAGGCTCAAAGTTTGGCGCTTCAATTAGGTAACCGCCACCTTCTGGGAAGAAGAAAATAACCGCACAGAAAACAAACAAGAACACAACCACACCCACAATATCTTTTACAGAGTAGTAAGGGTGGAATGGGATACCGTCTAATGGCACACCGTTCTCATCTTTCTTTTCTTTGATCTCAATACCATCTGGGTTGTTAGAACCCACTTCATGCAACGCAATGATATGCAATACAACAAGGGCAAGAAGAACGATAGGCAAAGCAACAACATGCAATGAGAAGAAACGGTTCAGAGTAATACCTGAAATCAGGTAATCACCACGGATCCACTCAGCAAGGTCAGGGCCGATAAAAGGAACCGCTTGGAAAAGCGATACAATTACCTGTGCACCCCAATATGACATCTGACCCCATGGCAATAGGTAGCCCATGAATGCCTCAGCCATCAATGCAAGATAGATAGTCATACCAAACAACCAAACCAACTCGCGAGGCTTACGGTAAGAGCCATACATCATGCCGCGAAGCATATGCAGATACACAACCACAAAGAATGCAGAAGCACCAGTAGAATGCATATAACGCAGCAGCCAACCATATTCCACATCACGCATGATGTATTCGATGGACGCAAATGCACCTTCCGCAGAAGGGTTATATGACATGGTCAACCAAATACCTGTCAATAACTGGTTAACAAGAACCAAAAGCGCCAAAGAACCAAAGAAATACCAAAAGTTAAAATTCTTTGGTGCGTAGTATTTTGAAAGATGATCTTCCCACATCGCTGTCGCAGGGAAACGATCGTCAATCCAACCCATGATACCTGGGTTACCTTTATTACGTGAACCAGCCATTATGCGTTCTCCTGATCTACACCAACAATGATCACGTTATCGCTTTCATAGCGATGAGGTGGAATCACAAGGTTAGTTGGCGCCGGGGAGCCATTCATTACACGACCAGATAGGTCAAAACGAGAACCATGACATGGGCAGTAATAACCACCAACCCAATCAGCACCCAAATCAGCAGGCGCAATCTCTGGACGGTATGTCGGTGAACAACCCAAGTGCGTACAAATACCAACCAGCACTGCAATATCCTCACGGATAGCACGCGCAGGTGTCGTTGGTACATAAGCGGGTTGCTGTGGAACTTCAGAATTTGGATCCTGTAAGTTTTCCAACTTTGCTAGATTAGCCAATGTTTCCTCGTCACGACGAACGATCCACACAGGCTTACCACGCCACTTGGCAACCATCTGCTGTCCAAACTCAAGTTTGCTTATGTCCACCTTCACAGGCGCACCAGCAGTTCGAGCTTTAGCACTTGGATTCCAGGAAGCTACGAATGGGACAGCGGCTCCTACAGCACCAACCGCACCAACTGCGGATGTAGCACCGATCAGGAGACGGCGCCGACCCTTATTCACGCCATCATTGCTCATTAAGACTATCTCCCCTCAATCGACCTTATTTTGCATATCTGCAGGTGCAGAAATGCCCTGGCCGCTAAGAATTATAAAACTACGGAAACATGTATCTGTAAAATGGCCCAAATAGTAATGAAAACACCCCATTTTTACAAGGTGAATTACTGCTTTTCGCTCTAGATTAGGCCAAAGTATTGACTTGGTGCAGCGCAAAAAAAACGCCCATCCCAAAAATGAGAGAGGCGCTTTTTCTGAATTCGAAAAACTCCGCAGAGAAATCGAATTAACGTTTGGAGAACTGTGGCTTCTTACGTGCTTTACGTAGACCAACTTTCTTACGTTCAACCATACGTGCATCACGAGTTACATAACCCGCTTCACGAAGTGCAGGACGTAGGGTTTCATCAAAAGCCAACAACGCACGAGTAATACCGTGACGAATTGCACCAGCCTGACCAAAACCACCACCGCCTTTAACGGTAACAACAGCATCGAAAGATTCAGTGTTGCCAGTCAATTCTAGAGGCTGACGCACGATCATACGAGCAGTTTCACGACCGAAGTAATCTTCGATTGTGCGATTATTAATAGTGATAACACCTGTACCTGGACGTAGGAAAACACGTGCAGTAGACGTTTTACGACGACCTGTACCGTAATACTGTGTAGTAGACATAATCTTCCTTCCCCTTAGATGTTCAGTTCTTTAGGCTGCTGAGCCTGGTGCGGATGTTCTGCACCAGCATATACTTTCAGCTTAGTGTACATAGCGCGACCCAATGGGCCTTTTGGTAGCATGCCTTTAACAGCAAGTTCAATAGTACGCTCAGGGAAAGTTTCTACCATTTTCTCGAAAGATGCTTCTTTCAAACCACCTGGGAAACCAGTGTGGTGGTAGTACATTTTATCTTTACGCTTGTTACCAGTAACGCCTACTTTTTCAGCGTTGATAACTACAATGTAGTCACCAGTATCAGTGTGCGGAGTGTAAACTGGCTTATGCTTGCCACGTAGACGACGTGCAATTTCAGTAGCCAGACGACCCAGAGTTTTACCTTCTGCGTCAACAACGTACCAGTCGCGTTTTACTTCGGCTGGCTTAGCGACGAATGTTTTCATCTGTATAGCCTTTCAACTTTACTCAAATCTCGTATCAACCAACCAACTTAGCTAGAAAATACCGACCTGACTTATAATTATTTGTTGCCCAACCTACAGTTCGACAACTCTCTTTTGCCCAAAATTCAAGCAACACCTAAACTTGGGAGCGCGCATTATAAAGATGGACCCGCCCTATCGCAAGGTAAATTTACAATAAACCTAGAACCAGCCCCGAAAACCCAACAACACCTCTTCGGCCTCCTACGTACCGGTGTAGGAGCTCACCCCGTGAGCGAATGAATTACGCTCCAATTCAAACCCACCCTTCGGCCAGAGGGCTGGCCTCCTACGTACCTGTATAGGAGCTCACCCCGTGAGCGAATGAATTACACTCCGATTCAAACCCACCCTTCGACCAGAGGGCTGGCCTCCTACGCACCGGTGTAGGAGCTCACCCTTTATACCCGGAACGGGTGCCAGAGCGAATGAATTACGCTCCGATTCAAACCCACCCTTCGGCCAGAGGGCTGGCCTCCTACGTACCTGTGTAGGAGCTCACCCTTTATACCCGGAACGGGTGCCAGAGCGAATGAATTACGCTCCAATTCAAACCCACCCTTCGGCCAGAGGGTTGGCCTCCTACGTACCTATGTAGGAGCTCACCCCGTGAGCGAATGAATTACGCTCCGATTCAAACCCATCCTTCGGCCAGAGGGCTGGCCTTCTACACAAAAAAAAGCACCCTAAGGTGCTTTTCTGTATAACCAAATCTATAAAATCAAAAAACTAAGCCGTAGCCCTATGGGCACGCGCTAAATATTCATGAGACTGCATCTCTAATAGACGGCTTTGAGTACGCTGAATCTCGAACTCCAGACGCCCCTCAGAATAGATCTCATGAATAGGTTTTTCCGCACTCAAAATCAATTTAACGCCGCTATCATAAAACTCATCGACCATATTAATAAAACGACGAGCCGCATCATCATTACTACGACCTAACTGAGGCACATTGCCTACCATTACCGCGTGGAATAACTTAGCCAGCTCTATATAGTCATTTTGTGAGCGAGGCCCCTCACAAATATCAGGAAAATCAAACCAAATGACATCTTCACAACACCGACGGGCTTTCATTTCACGACCATTAATCTCAATGACCTCACCCTCAACAACCTCATCAAGGTCAGGCACTAAACTCTCAAAGCTTCGATTTAAACTCGCATCGGCTCTTTCATCTAATGGACAGTGATAAAGTTCCGCCTGCTCTAGCGCTCGCAGACGATAATCCACACCACCATCAACGTTAATAACATCGGTAAAACGATTTAACATATCAATCGCTGGCAAAAAGCGCGCACGCTGCAAACCGTCTTTATATAAACCATCCGGCACTATATTAGAGGTCGCAACCAAAGCCACACCATTATTAAACAGCTCCTGAAGCAAGCTACTTAAAATCATGGCATCGGTTATATCTGTAACAAAAAACTCATCAAAACAGATAATACGCGCTTCTTTCGCATATTTTTTACCAATGGCCACTAGAGGATTCGCAGTACCATCTAACTCTTTAAGCTCTTTATGAACTCGCTGCATAAAACGGTGAAAATGCGTACGCATCTTCTCTTCAAACGGCAAACTATCGTAAAACGTATCCATAAGATAAGTCTTACCACGACCAACACCACCCCAGAAATAAAGTCCTTTTATAGGCTCTTCAACTTCAGGCTTGGAAAACTTACCCTTCAAACGCCCCATCAAACCGACTTTAGGGGTTTCTTTCGTCGCCAACAGATCATCATACAAGCGCTGCAGATTTTCTACCGCCAGCTCCTGTGCAGGATCATACGAGAAATCATCACGTTTAAGGTCAAGTTTGTATCGTTCTAATGGAGTCATATCTAGCTGCCAATCTGAATGGGTTCTAACTTGCGCGAACTTTACCGAGGAATGCCCCATTTAGCAAATGCAACATAAGATGCACACCTAGGAGACAAAGGCACAAAAACATCAATTAAATTGAAGAATCAAAGCCTAACAGATAAATTACAAACCAATAATGGGAATCAGAACTGGCAGAAAGAATGCGGTAAAAGCACCAGTCATTCCCATCGCCAATCCGCCAAAAGCTCCAGCAACCATGCCATATTCAAAGGCAAATGCAGTTCCCATCGCATGAGCACCGACACCTAAAACAAACCCTTTCACCGACTCATCTTCAATTTTAAGCAGCTTATAAACAACCGGAGCAATTACACACCCCATCGCCCCCGTAATAAGTACTAAACCTGCCGCAAGAGAGGGAAAACCACCAACTTTTTCCGCAATTGCGATAGCGATGGGAGAGGTCACCGATTTAGGCGCCAGTGTCAGCAATAATTGATCACTTAAGCCAAACCACATACCTAGCATTATTGCAGAAACCGACGCCACAATTGCTCCCGATACACACCCCACCAACAACGGAATTAACAACCGCTTTACGGTTGCCAAATTGTCATACAAAGGAATTGCTAACGCCACGACTGCAGGGCCTAATAGCAGATGAATATACTGCCCACCTAACATATAAGTATCATAGTCAGTATTTGTAGCTAAAAGGACAAGAATAATAATGGCTAGGGATACCAACACCGGATGCAAGAAGGGTGTTTTCCCCATCCGAACATTAAACCAAGATGCAACTAGAAACACCGCTAAGGTAACCACCAGCCAAAGCACCGGCAGTGCCTGAAAATGAGACCACAACACCATTAATGCCCTTCCTCGTGCTTTTCTTTAGACATGAGTCGAAGTAAAGCAGCGACCACAAACATAGTAACCAACGTACTTACGAACAGAATAATCAAAAGCTGATACCAATACGCTGACAGCACACCGAAATACCTCATCAATCCAACACCAGCAGGCACCAACAGAAGAGGTAATATCTTCAACAACCCTTCACTTGTACTCCGAAGGCCATCAGGGACTTTTTTAATCACAATTAAACCGACAAGCAACAGCATCATACCTACAACTGAACCTGGGATTGATACACTCAAAAGCGTTACTAAGCACTCGCCTAAAAGCTGACAAAACAGCAAAATAAGAAACCCTTGAACCATATAAACCACCGCTACCTTACTAACTGATACAACTGAAAAAATGCAATCCCTGCAAACAACATAAACAACACACCTGCACCTCGATGTATCAATGCTATAGGCAACCTTTTAAGCAGCACACGACCAAACCACACCCCAAGCAGCGTCGTAAGCATTAAAGCTACGGTACCCGCCACCCAAACAATCCAAGCCTGCTCAACCGCTGCTAAACCCGCGATCGCCAGCTGTGTTTTATCACCAAGTTCAGCTAAAAAAATCAGTATAAATACGGAGCTAACAAGATGTTTACCTATTTTTATACTTTCTTCACTCTCCTCTTCATCATTCTTAAATGATTGAATAGCAAAGACAAAAAACAAAACACCCACAACAAAAAAGATCAATGCTTGCGGTACATAAATACTTAAAGCAGCTCCAAAAATAGCTGCCAATGCATTCAAAACAGAGAAAGCCAACACACTACCAATTAAAACGGGTGCTGCTCTATACCTAGCAGACAACGTCATACATACCAGCTGACTTTTATCCCCAAATTCCGCTAGAAAAACCAGCAAAAAGACCTTAATGAAAGGTTCTACAAACTCCATGCAATACAACTCTTTAAAAATAAAAAAGGAAGGCTAACAGAAAAACCAAACAAAGATTTAAGATAGGCAAAGTTTATTCTGCATAGCATCACGCTTTAAGTAGGCGCAGATTGATGCAGTTTTGGTATATGCAGAAAGAATCGTGCGAACTTCTGGCATATTACGGACAATGCCTCGCTCAATATTTTGTGCAAATAAGCGCTTTTGCTCTAAAGACAGAGAATCCCAAGACAGCGCCGCTGCGTGGGATAAAGTCAAATGCACCGACTTTTCCCAAGGACCCAATTTAAGAGAATTAATCAACGCCTGATGATACTCCTCATCAAACTCTTTCAAATAAGATTTCATCAACACTAAATTAGCCCAACTATATGGCCAGCGAGGCCTTAGCTTTATAGCCTGCTGATGGAGCACCTTAGCATTTGCAATATCATCAAGCCCCTGAGCATCCAATCCTGAAACAAGTGCCCGATAATAGAGAACACGCCCCTTCAACTCCACATATTCAGGGTTACTCTCCTCCCAATTCAATGCAGAATTGGAATCAGCCAAGGCCTCTGAAATCTCTTCCGGTTGAGGAAGCTGCGGCCTTTCCTGCCATTGCTCTAATGCGTAGCGAACCTTATAACCGTATAGGTCTCCCATACCCCACGAAAAAACAGCATAAACACCAAGCAAACACATACAAATCAAAGAGGAGATGAGCAACTTAATAACGATAGGTGGAGCAATAAAACCATCCACCTTAACTTTCTCTTCAGATTGATTTACTGAATTATTCGTCACTAATAAACCCCTATAATTCTCGCAGGATTACCCCAGACTAAGCGCCTAGCCTCAACATCACCAATCAACTCAGCCGCAGCACTAACCGCCTTAGAAAGCACCGGCGGGCGGTGATCAGAATTATGACCATCAGAGGCAATAATCGTCACCCAACCATTCATCAACATCTGATCAGACAAGCGCTTAGCTTCAACACCAAACCCACCAGAAACAGACATAGCGGTTAATTGAAACAAACACCCCAACTCAATAAACGGAGTCAGTTTTGTAACATCAGACATAATACCTTTGTTCCGCTCAGGATGAGCAATCATTGGCAATACACCACGATCCAGTAGCCATTTGACTAACTTTTCACTTCCTGGCGGCACATGACTGTGAGGAAGTTCAAGCAGCATAACTTTTTTATCTTCCCACACCCCCAAAAAAGGGAGCTGGTTATTTGCAAACATAGCCAATACTTCAGCAGACAACCGAACCTCACCTGCCGCTTTCACACTCAGATTTATATCATTCTCAACAAGCGCCGTTTGAAACTGTTCAAAGATTGGCTTAATCGACTGTACGTTATTGTTATAACGTCCAGGGTGAACGTGCGGCGTGAGCACGATATGAGTAATCCCATCATCAGCAGCTATGCGCGCAAGCGAAAGAGCCTCTTCCATAGAAGAGGCTCCGTCATCAATGCCTGGCAATAAGTGGCAATGCAGATCAATCATGCAAGATTCTTACTATCCTCGGTATAACCATAAGTATCATAGTAGCCACCGTAATCGCCACCATCATACTTAGATGCTTTTTTAGTATTCACCTGATTCAGCACAACACCAATCAAAGGCGCATTTACATCCTTAAGACGCTTAATACCTGCCTTAGCTTGCTGATAAGTCGTTGAATCTGCTTTAACAACATAGATCATTCCACCCACCAATGGGGAGATCACCATAGCATCACTCACAGATTGGGAAGGAGCCGTATCAATAACAATACGATCATAACCTTTTTCAAGTAATTCTAATGCTTTAGCAAAGCGTTTAGAGGAGAGCAACTCTAGTGGATTTGGAGGAATAGTCCCCGCTGGCAATACATCTATCCCACCTTTTTCAAAATGCTGTATACACTCTTCTAGCTTAGCGGTGCCCGCCACAAAATTAGACAAGCCAATAGCATGCCGATCAATCCCCAACGCCTTATTAAACGCTGGACGGCGCATATCAGCCCCAATTAATAAAACCTTCTCCATCTGACCAAGCGCAAAAGCTATATTAACCGCAACCGAGGTTTTACCTTCATCTGGCATTGTTGATGTTACAGCCAATACCTTATGGGGATTATCTAAAGCAGAGAGCACAATCCCAGTACGAATCGTTCGAACAGATTCAGCAAATGACGAGTGATTACTCTCCACAAACTCCCGATAAGAGGGATTAGGGTTATTTTTATCTTGCTTCAATAAAGGCAAAATACCCAACAATGTAGCCGATAACTTACTCTCCACATCCCTGGCAGTCTGTATGGTGTTATTTAACGCTTCAAGTAAAAAGGCAAAAACGACACCGGCCATCAAACTCGCCACAAAAGCAGCAACAATAATTAGTTTTTTCTTTGGTTTTTCTGGCAATACAGGCACTACCGCAGGATCAATAATACGAGCATTTGCCGAATTCAAATCACCTGTCGCATTCGTTTCATTAAAGCGCTGTAAAAAAGTATCATAAACTACGCGCTTAGATTCAGCCTCATTTTCCAACTCTTTCCGTTTATATTCTTTGCGCCCCAACACCTGAAGCCCTTCACGGGTACGAGACAACGCCTTCTCTAATGATCTTTCACTCGCTAAAGCCGCCTGATAATCACTTTTAATACCATTAATTACACTTTTAATCTGGCTATTCAATGAGTTACGAGCATTAGCCACTTCAGATTGCACAGCCATCATACTTGGGTGCTTGGAACCATACCGTTTGGCAAGATCAGACCTTTTTAATTCAACTTCCAGTAACTGGCGCTTAAACTCTTGTACAGTTCTATCCTGTAAAACACCAGGAACCAATTCATAAAGTCGAATAGAGCCTTTTGCTGCTTGGATCTGATTGTAATGACTTTCCAGATTTAACCGATCACGTTTTGCTTCAATATGTTTAGAGGAGATAAGCTCAAGTTCTTTATTTGCAATAGTAGTACCTCCCTCTTCACCGACTAAATTTTCAGCATCAAGGAAGTCCTGCAAGGCTTTTTCAGCCGCATTCACTTCAGCTTTCAATCCACCCAAGCGTTCACTCAACCAAGATGAGGCCTGCATTGTCACTTCTAATTTAGCTTCTAAATTATTTTCTATATAGGCTTGGCCAATAGCATTCGCCACTTGGGCAGCAAGTTTAGGGTCATTCGCTTCAAAAGAAATTTTAACTAACTGAGTTTTACGAATAGGCGTGATAGCCAAACGCGAACTAAAGCCATCAATAAACTTATTTAATGCAACCCTTTCACTTTCTACTTCCGAAACATCAGCTTCATCTCCAGGCAATTCAACAGGGAGCATATCTCGCCAATTGAATGACACCAAAGGCTCTTGATTAAATTCAGGATGTTCTTGTAGAGACAATTTATTAACAACTTTCTCTGCCAAACGTCTAGATTTGATAATCTCAAATTGAGTTAAAAAATATTCACTATTACTATTATCAAGACCATAAACCTCTTCAATAGATACAACATTCGCTTGCTGGCTTTCAATAAGAAGAGTTGCTGTAGCTCGATAGATAGGTTTCATAGAAAAAACAACGAGGACCGTCAACGCAGTAACAGCAAGAGCAAACCCAAGGATGCCCCACTTATTACGCATTAATGTCCGCCAATACTGCTGAAGATCTATCACTTCTTCATCGGCCAAGCGCCCTTGGGAAAGGGATGGTTGATTATCATTCGTCATGCAGCAAATCCATTTGAAAAGATAAAATTATTAAAAAAAGCTTTCTTCGACTGTAATCGTATCACCAGGCTTAATTACGGCATTAATAGTCACCTTAACAGGTGGCCGGTCGCCATCACCTTCAGCAGCAACAAAAAACTTATCATCAGAAGCACGCTCAGAGAATCCACCCGCTATAGCAACAGCCCGCTGCAGGGTTAAGCCGGGCTGATAAGGATAGCCTCCGGGCTCTTCCACTTCACCATAGATAAAGAACTGGCGATATTCGATGATCTCAACACTAACACTAGGATTCACAAGATACCCATCCGCTAATTGACTACGGATCGACTCGCCAAGCTGCCCAGTCGTCAGTCCAAGTATTTTCAACTCACCTAAAAACGGATATGCCACTGTACCTGCATCACTTAAACGAACCTCCATACTGAGGTTCTCCTCACCAAAAACAGTCACTTTGATAAGATCACCGACTCCCAAAGGGTAATCGGATAGACCGCTACTATCCTCAGCATGTGTAACTACACTACCCAACAGATAGACAACTACAGCCACAAATTTAACAACTGACTTCAACATACAAAAAATCTCTTAGAACAAAAAATCACAATGAACCTTGCACAGTAAAGTAGATGATATTTTTATCATAATCTGTATTTGCAACATTTGAATCGCGGTCTATATAGCTATAATCCACTCCTAAATCCAACCAGCGACGCATTTTATAAGTTACACCCATGCCATAATTGGTGTTTTCATCTTCACGCGTACTCGTTACATATTCGTCATCAGATTGCCCATAGGAAACCCGAGAAATTACGCGACTAGTCCAATCATGCTGCCAACTTAAATTCCAGCTTGTAGAATCGATGTAATTACCAGTACCGTCAGTTTCCTCTTCCTCTTTACTCGTTGTAAATGTCACTACAGAATAAGTTTTTGGCTCCCATTTCATCGACAATTCCCAACTTACACCGTCATCATCATCGCGCGAAGCCGAAGCAAAGTCCTTTTCAGCATAACCAATTTTAAAAATACCTGTAGTCTTGGCTGTCGCATCCCAGGTCGCCCCCATCAGATACTCAGTTTCTGTGCTGTCGAGTGTTACTGAAGAAAGGTCATAGTCAATATCTTCATGGCTAACTTCAAAAAGCAAAGAGGTTTTAGGCATCACGCGGTAATAAAAGGTAGCACTCGTACTAACGGTTTGACGATCCTTAGCGATCGTCTGCGATCTAAAGTTATCGTATTTGCGATCATCAATCTGCGCCGCAACCTCAATACGCCCTTTAGCATTTAACCCGCCAAAGCCATATTTAGCAGACAAAGTATTCACATGATATTCAAGTGGAGCATTATTTGCCGTCGCATTGACACCCTGATTCAGACCTGTACCTCGATCTTCATGGGTTTTTAAATAACGCGCTAACAACTCTAGGCGATTACGGATATTAAAATCCAGATAAGCACGAGCGGTCAGATCATGATCCGTGTAATTATCAGCAGAGCCATGATCATATATACCCTGTTTAACGGAATAGTTAAGGCTATAAACGTCTAAGTCTTTCTCAAGAACAACCTGAACAGACGGATTCAATACCGTAATAACAGAATCGACTCTATTCGTGTCAGTAGAGTAAATATTATCATCGTATCCAACTTGCAAGTTCACTTGAGGAATAAATTGCAAAGGACCAGCATCTACGGCTGCGGGCTCAAGGGCAGCAGCATTTGTAGACACCATAAGAGCAGCGAGGAATGTAAGCCGAGAAAAGTTTACAAATTTATAACGTAATATATTCATGGAAAGTCGTCCCTAGCTAAACCATTCGGAATAAAAATTGCGTAAAATCAATTCTATCATACTATTTTTATATTAATAACATATTGCACCTGCGAAAAAGCGGCATTAAAAATTCCTCACCAACCATTAAAACTTGTAATACAAGCATGCTACTATCTCAAGATCATGGAATTCAAAAAATATGAGGTTTTTAAAAGGATGACAATTTCCGTAACCAAAGCGGTAATACCTGTAGCCGGTTTAGGCACTCGTGTTTTACCCGCTAGCAAAGCCATCCCCAAAGAGATGATGCCGGTTGTTGATAAGCCTGTAATTCAATATGTTATAGAGGAAGCTATCGCTGCAGGCATTACTGACATTGTATTGGTTACCCGTTCTGGGAAGTCATCTATTGAAGATCACTTTGACTGCCATTATGAATTAGAAGCCGAATTAGAAAGAAAAGGCAAAGACACTATTCTGGCCTCAGTCCGCGACATAATCCCCGCAGGCGTATCCATTACCGCAGTGCGACAAAACAAAGCCCTAGGGCTGGGTCATGCCGTACTATGTGCAGCCCCAATTATTGGTAATTCCGACTTTGCCGTACTACTACCCGATATGCTTATTAATTGTTACGGGCAAGACAAAACCGATCTCCAAACAATGGTTGAAGCCTATGCAAAAAGCCAGCATGGCCAAATCATGGTTGAACCTGTTCCAATGGAGCATGTAGAGCGTTACGGCGTCGTCGATTGCTCAGGCGTTACTGTGCTACCAGGGGAAGCAGCAGATATCGTCAAAATGGTAGAAAAACCGCCCAGAGCAGAAGCCCCATCAAACCTCACGATTAACGGTCGTTATATCTTACCCGCAAGAATCATGAAAATATTGAAAGATACAAAACCTGGCGCAGGCGGAGAGATACAGTTAACTGATGCGATGGCTGACTTCTTACAAGAGGGCACACTGCAGGCTTTCCACATGCAGGGAAAAACCTATGACTGCGGCAATAAAGCTGGCTATCTACAAGCCAATGTAATCTATGGATTACAACATACAGAAACAGCGGATAGTTTAAAAAGCTTTATCAAAGACTTAGCACTTTAACGTACTAGTTCAACTCAGAGTTTGAGCATAGACAGCACCCTTAAAGGATAATGATTAATAGTCACTCCTTCCGACAAATATAGGGTGAGCTGCATTATTCAGGAACGCTTTATCTGTAGGGTATAATCTACAGATAAAGTTTTGAATAAGTACCAAGCATAAAAAGGAATCTACATGTCACCAAAAGAGACAACAGCTTGGGTGGACCTACAGTCCCACGCTTACTATATGTCACAGTCGCATATCAGTACTTTATTTAGTGAGTCGCCGAATCGTTTTGCTCAATTTGGCTTCACACAAGACAATCTTCTTCTGGACCTTTCAAAACAGCGAATCACCGACGAGACACTCAACCTATTAATTGAACTCGCAAAAGAGCGCGATCTACCCAACTGGATCGAATCACTCTTTAAGGGTGATCACATTAATGATTCTGAAGATCGTCCAGCCTTACATACAGCCCTACGCACACCTAAAGGCACAACTTTAGAGGTTGATGGCGTCGAAATAATTGAAGAAGTCCATCAAAACCTTGAACGAATGGAAGCCATTGTCAACAAAATCCATTCAGGCCAATGGCGAGGATTTACAGGACACTCCATAAACACTGTCGTTAATATAGGTGTTGGTGGTTCGGATTTAGGCCCCCTTATGGCCTGCAAAGCTCTAGCTGAGTATCAGCCAGAAGAAGCCCAAAATCTAACGGTTCACTTTGTATCATCTATGGATGGCAGCCAACTTGCCGACCTACTGAGCCACTTAAATCCAGCCAGAACACTCTTTGTTATCTCCTCGAAGTCATTTACAACAATCGACACATTAGCAAATGCGAACACAGCAAAAGAGTGGCTTAAGCAAGCAGGCAATACAGCCAGCGAAGAAGTTTTAGTCTCTCGGCACTTTATTGGCGTATCTGCTAGTCCTGACAAAGCTCTCAGCTGGGGAATTCCTAAATCAAACCAGCTTGCATTTTGGGACTGGACCGGAGGCCGTTACTCCATGTGGTCCACTATCGGGCTACCGATTGCATTAAAACTAGGCATGAAAGGGTTCAGAGAGGTACTTGCAGGTGCTCACAATATGGATATCCATTTCAGAGAGACACCTTTAGAACAAAACCTCCCTGTACTTATTGCTATGGTTGGTATTTGGAACATTAATTTCTTGAACATTAATGCCCACGCAATACTCCCTTATGACGGCCGATTAAATCACCTTCCTGCCTATTTAGAGCAGTTAGAGATGGAAAGTAACGGTAAATCAGTTACTCGAAAAGGCAAAGCCACTGACTATAATACCTGCCCAATTTTATGGGGCGAAGTAGGCACAAATGCACAACATGCATTCTACCAACTACTGCATCAAGGCACAGAATCAGTCATGTGTGATTTTATTGTCGCAGCCAAACGCTATCACGACACCGACAATTCAGAATTAATGCATCAACACCAGCTAAACCTTGCCAACTGCTTAGCACAATCACGCATACTTGCCTTAGGCGACACCGTTATCAAGGGCGCTGAAAATGCACCGGCCTACAAACGCTACAAAGGTAATCAACCCTGCACAACGTTATTACTTGATGAACTCACACCCCACACTTTCGGACAAATCATTGCCATGTATGAGCATAAAGTTTTTGTCCAATCAGTAATATGGGATATAAACCCTTTTGATCAATGGGGCGTAGAACTAGGGAAAAAAGTGGCCACAACCTTATTGGATGCTTTATCACCAAACGCATCAACCGAGGATTTCGACGCATCGACACAAGGCCTCTTACAACATATCTCGATGAGGAATAAGTAATATGAAAATCACGATATGGGGTAATGAACTGCCAGCATGGACATCTGCGGCAGCCTTAGCAGAAAGCGGAAACCATGTAAAAATAGTTACAGGATTAGACCAAGCAGGCAACAAAAACGAGATCGCCTTTAAAATCAGTAACGAACCCGGCTTACAACATTGTATTGATGAAGCTATTCGTTCTGAACGTTTACAATCAGTAACGGCCGAAGACGGTCTCACGCCAGCAACACATATCATTTCCCTCAATCCAGATGAATATAATATAGCAGCCGAATTATGCACAAAGCTCGCCGCTGAACACCCAAGCAACCTGCTCATTATCAACCAATCCAACTTTGGTGTTGGTAGCACAGACAAACTACAAGCACTGCTATATGAGCCTTATAATCAAGCGCTTGCCTATCTACCTGATATGCTCGCTGAAGGCTCAGCCCTTAACAATTTCAAAAATCCTGAAACCATTATTGTCGGCTGTAGTAATAATTGGGCCTTGCTCAATATAAAAGCCCTTATGCGCCCGTTTAGCCAATCGCTAAAGCAATGGATGCTAATGACCCCTAAAGAGGCTGAATTCACTAAATTCGCCAACACAGGGATGCTCGCATTACGACTAAGTTACATTAATGAACTAGCTAACTTAGCAGATCATCTTGAAGTGGATATTGAAGTCATCCGCGAAGGAATGATAAGCGATCCTCGCATAGGCCCACACTACTTACATCCAGGCTGTGGTTTTGGCGGACTTCATTTCCAACAGTATATCGAAGGCCTTTCTGAGTTAATGGAAGTCAACCGCAACTCTAAACTACTCGATACAGTACTCGCAGAAAACGAGAAACAGAAAGAGCAGCCTTTCCGTAAGCTTTGGCGCCATTACGAATGTGATTTAAAAGATAAAACTGTGACCATTTGGGGGCTATCATTTAAACCAGGTACTGCCAGTATTGATAATGCACCAAGTCTAAAAGTGATCGAGACTTTATTAGCCCAAGGCTGCAAGATTCAGGTTCACGATCCAGAAGCGGGTAGCAATATCGCCCAGTACTTTAATAACCACGAACGACTAGAGATAGTCGATTGCTGTTACCAAGCCCTCCAAAACAGTGACGGCCTACTCTTATTAACAGAATGGTCTGAATACTGGTCACCTGAATACGATGAGATGCTAAATCGAATGCGTCATCCGTTAATTATTGATGGGCGGAACATTTTTGACAAAGAGATACTACATAGCCTTGGCTTCACCTACTACGGCGTGGGACGATAAAGATGCTCACAGCACCACTAAAAAAATATAATGCCATTATATGGTTGATTTTTCTCTGCGCACTAGCTGGATTAACCTACGGTATTTTTCGCACGACACCACCGGATGAACTATTTAAAAATTCAGATAAAGTCGGTCATTTTGTAGCCTTTTGCGGAGTCTCATTTATAGGCAGGTTTGCACTCATCAGAATCTCTGCCTTCCTGTACTGGGGAGCTTGGTTCTTTTTAGCAGGATTCCTTGAATACCTTCAAGGCGAATTACGCCCCTTGAGGCACTTTTCATTAGAAGATGCTTACGCCAATGCCATAGGCGTCACTATAGCGATTACCCTTACTTACATTATTCATAAAACACTCCTAAAAAAAGCTAGGTCCCTTTAGATATAAGCTCCCATACTTTAACTAAGGAATAAGAAATATTGAGTAAAAAATTAGGGAGTTTTTCTTATTTACGAGTATATAAAATGAAATTATTCTAATGTCACAGAGTGTATCAAGGAGGATGCTTTAGCCCTCAGGATGAGGGCCTCTGTACCAAACATTAGGATGATGCAGAATCGGCAAGGATGCCGATGCAGCTAAAACCAGCTATCCATTTATGCCTATAAAGAACCAACCACTCGGCATCGATGCCCTTCCAAATTCACCGCTATTAACTGATAAGAAAGATCCGCTTTCATTAAAATATTCATAGAGAAACGCTCATCGGATTTAGAAACCACGTGCTCTAAAGTTTGACTCACCGGCACAGGTATCAAATCACCCTTAGCTGTTTTGGCCACCAGCTCAGCGCTACAATTCACATTGATCTTTTTTAACCCACTGCCTTTCACTAAAGCATATTCTAAATATAGGTCGCACCCTTGAATATAATCATTGCCAATCACTTTTTCACAACTCAACGCGGCGCCCTTATCCGCAAGTACCAGCTCCTCCTTTAAAGTGCTATTTACAACACTACTTTCTGGTACCAAAAACTGACTGCTCATCCACCCCTCTGTTCGACCGTTTACCTCGTCACGCCCAAGAAAATAAATCTTAGTCCAACCCTCTTTTTCATCCAGCTTAATGACAAGATGCCCTTTGTTTAACATCACTAAACTACGCCCTTCTAAACTAGGCGCTTCACGCACCCGAACAAAATCATTAGTGACGACATAATAATCTACAGCCAATGCCTGACAGGAAACCATCAACAGAAAGGCAAACATAAATTTATTCACAACAACACCTTATAAAGAGCATCAGTAAAGTTAGGATGGTAGTAATTCTTTCACCTTAGATGCAACTAATCAATTTAAAGAAAACATATATCTTTTTTATAAAAGCACAACCGGCCCATACAAAAAATCCCTAACATAAAAACACGACCAAAAATTAGGAATTTTTCTTATATACCAAAATGAAAAATGAAATTATTCTAGCACCACAGAGTACATCAAGGATGATGTTTAGCCCTCAGGACGAGGGCCTCTGTACCTAAACATTAGGATGATGCAGAGTCGGCAAGGATGCCGATGTAGTTTCCAAGACCACACTCTCCAGCAAAGCACAATTTCCACAAAAGCTAACCGCCTACAATAGCCCTTGTAGGAGCCCACCTCCTACCTATGGGGAATCCAAACCTTGGCGTTTGGCACAATCTCGTTTAATTTAATCCGCAATGCTTGCTTCGCTTCATCATCGCCGTGAACAATCCGTATTTCGGAAGGCTTATGACGCATCCTTTTAACAAAATTAACTAAATCCTTTTGATCCGCATGCGCAGAATATCCACTAATAGTGTGCACGCCCGCACGGATATCTATTTTTTCATCATCCAAATAAACATAACCACCTCGTGGTCCGTACACCTGAATATCCCGCCCTAGGGTACCTTGCGCCTGATAACCGACAAACAAAATATCTGTTTTTTCATCGGATAATAACGCCTTAAGGTAGTTCACTATTCGGCCACCCGCACACATACCACTGGCAGCAATCACAACGGCAGGCCTTCCCGTCCGCTTGAGGTGATTAACCAGGCGTTGGTGATCCCCGTGACTATCAATCGTAATCAACTGCTCAAACGCCAAAGGATGTCGTCCATTTTGTACTTTTCGCCGCGCCTCTTTATCCCAAAGCTTCCGCAACGACCTATAGTGCTCAGTAAACTCCGCCGCTAACGGCGAATCAACAATAACATCCAACCCTGCCCAATCACCGCTGGACCGATGAATAATCTCTTCAATTTCATACAGCAGCTCCTGAGTACGCCCGATACTAAATGCAGGAATCAACACCGTCCCCGCATCAGACAAACATCGCTCTAAAACACGTTTCAACTCAGAGCGCCTAGCCTTTCTACCCTCATGGTTTTTATCACCATAAGTACTCTCAATAACCAAACAATCCGCTTTATAAGGCGCTTTAGGTGCAGATAATAAAGGAGAGTATGGCGCTCCCAGATCGCCAGAAAAAACAACACGTTCAGAGCCTAATCCAAACTCCAGATAAGCCGAACCAAGAATATGCCCCGCCATACGAAAACGACAGCTAGCCGCAGAAGCATCTGTTAATTTAAACCACTGATCATAAGGAAACGGCTTTAACAACACGCGGAGACGATCCAACACTTTACCAATCAGATTTTGATCACGACTAATACCCACTTTGATTGCATCCTCAATAACTAAAGGCAACAACTGAGCAGTCGCTTCCGTTGCATAAATAGGTTTATCAAAGCCCGCAGCCAGCAAATAAGGGATACGCCCCACATGATCAATATGACAATGGGTCACAACCAACGCTTCAACAATATTAAGAGGAAAATCAATCGCAAGAGAACCTTGCTCAAGCTGAGACGCTTCCGCGCCTTGAAACATACCGCAATCGATAAGCACCGAATGCTCGTCATCAATAAAAAGCTGATGGCAGGAGCCTGTTACACCCGACACTGCACCATGATGAATAATCTTCGCCATAAAACCTCCATGTCCTATGTAATTTAACCTGTAGGGGCTCGAACGGCTCCCAGAGCGAATGGATTACACTCCGCAATCCAATCAAAAACCAACCCTCACCTGTAGGAGCCCGGCCCCCCGGGCGAATGAATTACGCTAGGATTACCACCCTTTCGGCCAGAGGCAGGCCTCCTACATCTACACCCCATAGGCGCTCACCTTTATGCTCAGAACGGGTGCCAGAGCGAAGAATTACGCACCCAACCCCAAAAAGAACACACACCTTCGGCCAGAGGGTGACTTCTTACACATACCCATCCGGATTATTTGACTGCCAACGCCACGTATCTTCCATCATCTGGTCTAATGTCCGGCGAGCCTTCCAACCCAGTTCGCTTTCTGCTTTACTAGCATCCGCCCAAAAGGCAGGTAGATCACCTTCACGCCTATCAGCAAAAGCATAAGGAATTTCAACACCGGTCACATCCACAAATGAATTAACCATATCCAATACAGACAAACCTTTACCTGTGCCTAGATTAAAAATATGTACGCCCGTTGAATCTAAGCAGCTCAAGGCAGCTAAATGCCCATCAGCAAGATCCATCACATGCAGATAATCCCTTTCACAGGTTCCATCATTCGTAGGATAGTCACTGCCAAAGATGGAAAGCTCTTTTCGCTTACCAACAGCAACCTGACTAATAAATGGCATTAGATTATTAGGAATACCTTTAGGATCTTCACCAATCAATCCAGAAGGATGAGCACCAATAGGGTTAAAGTAACGCAGCAAAGCAACAGACCAGTCGTCATCTGATTTGCACAGATCAGTTAGTATCTGCTCAACCATCGCCTTAGATGTACCATAAGGGTTGGATGTCTTACCTCTAGGCATAGTTTCAATATAGGGGATAGGCGCATCTTCACCATAAACCGTAGCCGATGAGCTAAAAACAAGCTGCTTCACACCCGCTGCGGCCATTGCCTCACAAAGAACTAAGGTGCCGCAAACATTATTCTGGTAATAATCCAATGGGATTTGAGTGCTTTCACCTACAGCTTTCAAGCCAGCAAAGTGAATAACGGCACTAATTGAATACTCTGAGAAAATCCTATCTAGACAAGATCTATCTCTAATATCACCCTCAATAAACTCAGGGCGCACACCTGTGATAGTTTCGATACGATTAAACACTTCATCACTACTGTTACAAAGGTTGTCCAAAACCACAACGTTTGAACCAGAACTCAAAAGCTGAACAACAGTATGAGAACCTATATAGCCAGCACCACCTGTGATTAAAATAGACTGAATCGACAAGTTAATCACTCCCAAAAAGATCGCGCGTATAAACTTTATCTTTCACCTGTTCCAATTCTAGTCCTTGGCGATTAGCGACAATCACATCAGACATAGACAAAAATTCATTCAAGTCTTTAACAACACGCGAGTTGAAAAAAGTGTCGTCCTCTAACACCGGCTCATAAACAACAACCTCAATGCCTTTGGCTTTGATACGCTTCATCACCCCCTGCATCGCTGATGCTCTAAAGTTATCAGATCCTGACTTCATCACTAGACGATAAATACCCACTACTTTAGGCGATTTTTTCAATATAGCATCAGCAATAAAGTCCTTGCGTGTAGTATTCGCATCCACAATTGCGCGAACCATATTACTCGGTACATCTTGAAAATTAGCTAACAGCTGCTTTGTATCTTTAGGCAAGCAGTAACCACCATAACCAAAGGACGGGTTGTTGTAGTGATCCCCAATACGCGGATCTAAACCGACCCCTTCAATAATGTGGCGGCTATCAAGGCCGTGGGTCTCGGCATAACTATCGAGTTCATTAAAATAGGCCACACGCATAGCTAAGTAGGTATTTGAAAACAGTTTAACCGCTTCAGCTTCAGTAGAATTAGTAAATAAAACAGGAATATCGGTTTTAACAGCACCTTGCACTAATAAGTTAGCAAAAACCTTAGCCCGCTCTGACTGCTCACCCACGATAATGCGAGAAGGATGTAGATTATCGTAAAGTGCTTTACCTTCACGCAAAAACTCAGGTGAGAAGATAAGATTCTCACACCCCAGCTCTTCCTTAATACGCGCGGTATAGCCTACAGGTACAGTCGATTTGATGACCATTACTGCATCAGGATTAACGACCATAACATCACGAATAACGGCCTCAACTGAACTTGTATTAAAGTAATTAGTGTCTGGATCGTAATCGGTAGGCGTAGCAATAATCACATAATCAGCACCCAAGTACGCCTGTTCTTTTTCTAATGTTGCCGTAAAATTGAGCGTTTTATTCGCTAGAAAGTCCTCAATTTCAACATCCACAATAGGGGACTGCCGCTTATTCAGCATCTCAACCTTTTCAGGGATCACATCTAACGCGACAACTTCATTATGTTGCGCCAATAACATCGCATTAGATAAACCAACATACCCTGTCCCTGCAATCGCAACCTTCATAACTTTTCCTTAATAAAAATATTTTATCGAGGGATACAAATCCCTCTACGCACGCCCATATCTATCTTCGAAACGAACAATATCATCTTCACCCAAATATGAACCTGACTGAATCTCTATCAGCTCTAAATCCACTTTTCCTGGGTTTTCTAAACAATGCACTTCGCCTAAAGGAATATAAGTGGACTGATCCTCTGTCACCAAAAATGTCTCATCCCCTTTAGTGACACTAGCTGTCCCCTCAACCACGATCCAATGCTCCGCACGGTGATGATGCTTCTGCAATGAGAGTTTAGCCCCAGGTTTAACCGTAATACGTTTAACTTGATAGCGATCGCCCATATCAATGGAATCATATTTACCCCAAGGACGATAAACCTCTCTATGCTGAAACGACTCACTACGCCCCGCATCTTTAATCTGCGCGACAATTTTCTTAACATCTTGGATGTGATTTTTATCGGCAACTAATAATGCATCCGGCGTGTCGATAATAATAAGGTCAGATAAACCAAGCGTCGTCACTAAACGATCTTTCGACATAATCAAAGAGTCGCGAGTCTCTAAGGCAATGACATCACCTTCAGTCACATTACCTTCAGCATCCTTCTCTTTAAGCTCCCACAGGGCCGACCAGCTCCCTAGATCACTCCAACCAGCATCCAGCGGGATTACAACAGCCGATTCAGTCTTCTCCATCACGGCGTAATCAACCGACTCATCAGGGCATAAACTGAACGCCTCAGCATCAACCCTAATAAAATCCATATCTTGTGCAGGCGCAGACATTGCATTTTGACAGGCTTGTAAAATATCAGGGCGATATTTACCTAACTCTTCAAGGTAACGATCGGCTCTAAACATAAACATGCCGCTATTCCAGTAAAAGTCACCCGACTCTAGGTAGGCTCTTGCCGTATCTAAATCTGGCTTTTCAACAAACTGTTTAATATTAAAAGCTGAGGAGGTTTCAAAAGTGTGACCTGCTTGAATATAACCATAACCAGTCTCTGCATGTTGGGGCACGATACCAAAAGTCACTAGCATACCTTTTGATGCCAAGGGTTCTGCTTGACAGACAGCCGCTTGAAATGCGGCTTCATTTTCAATCACATGATCCGCTGCCAAAATTAATAAACACTCAGTCCCTTTGCCTTTACTCACTGCATCTAGCGCCGCTAAAGCGATAGCTGGCGCTGTATTTCGCCCAACAGGTTCCAAAAAAATCGAACAGGGCTGACCAATAACTCGCATCTGCTCAGCTGCTAAAAAACGGTGCTCCTCGTTACAGATCAGAGCCACATCTTCAACTTCACCTAAACGTGAGACGGTTTCTTGCAACATAGACAGTTGACTATTTAAAGGTAAGAACTGCTTTGGATACTGAGTTCGAGACAAGGGCCACAAACGTGTACCTGAACCACCTGATAAAATAACGGGAATCATGTGAAATATCCTACCCAAAATATAAAATTAAATTTAAAAGTGAAACTATTCATTTGAAAATAAAAACTATCAAAACGAAGAGCCATTCTTAATTAAGACATTTATTTACAATTAAACCTTTTAAAACAGGTACAATAACTGACTCCGCAGCTCTACTCGTCGGATGCAAACCATCAGGTATAACTTTTTTAAAGTTCCCTTCATACATGTCCATCCACCTTGGACGAAAATCAAAATATTCTATATTATTTTTACGTGCTAATAGCATATGCCTATACCTATATTCACCAAGCATAGGTCTAATCCAAGATCTTATCCCATATACAGGATTCATTATCATTAAAATTATTGTGACATCTTCATTGTCAGCACGAATAGTTTTTATTATATAATCTAAATTATTTAAACTTTTAGAAAGACTTATACCTCTAAAATAATCAGCATCATTTACACTAAACTCCATTAGCACAACACTTGGCTTATATTCTAATAATTCGTCCAACTGCTCCACCCCTTCATTTGAAGTCGCACCTGATATTGCTAGATTTAATACATTAACGTTAGCACTTTTATACTTTCCCAAAACATTTTCTAATGAAGCAACCCAATTACCACGTTTAGTTAAGCTAGTACCTAATGTTACTATTTTAAGATCATCTTCAGAAAAAACAAAAGACGAAAATGTAACTAAAAAAAAACAGACTGTGTACTTAATTTTTCTTAAATAAAAAAAACTACGCATTATCGGAAAAAAGCTCAAATGGGAATGAGTCGATTAACTTCTCTTGAAAATCATAATCTCCCCCTCTTTCACCTCCCACCAACAATGCCTCACCCACTGTTGATACTGGTTTAGGCGAACGCCCTGTACTTAAATAGTAATCATAAAATTTAAACGGAGGCTCGCTTATCGAAGCAGGCCTCAGCCATCTTGCTGGAATTCCATACATTTCTGCTATAATAATACCGTGCAATGAACTAGAAACAATAAAATCACAACTTAATATTTCAGGAATAACTATTCTCGGATCTCTTAACGGATCGATTAAAATCGAGTCTGAACCCACTGAAAATATAGTATTATCTTTATAGTGAAGAATATAACCAACACGGTATTTAGAAACAACTTTATAGTCCGAAAAAAGCTTTGGTAACAAAAAAGCAGGATCACCTATCACAGGAGGGCATCCTCTTTTTAAAGAATGCTGTACAAATGCCTGTGTGATAGGCCCTCTCACTCCTGCTATAATAATATCTTTGGGGAATTTCTTTAAAAAATGCAAAGACGGGTTATTTAAACCAACACCCCACATAACGTCCCCCTCATTTGCACAATGCAAAACGGAACCTCCAGGGTAAAAGAAACGTTCCCCCCCATACATCCCTGCCCCTTCTCCTGCTAATTCTCTAACTATATCTAGAAATAAAGCATCTCCAAAATTTGGTTTCCCACTTGGGTGATTCCATGCCCAAACATTACAATGACTTTTCTTATAACCTTGGTTAATTCTACGATACATTAACTTAGCATTGTGCCCAATAATATTCATAATTTACCTTTTTTACTATTAAAATCCCCACCACTTCCTGAATAAATATTAAACAGAACTACAATAAAAATAAAAATATGAGGTGATGAAAGAGCATTATCTGTATAACAAAAAAGAGCATACAAAAAAGTTCCCGCAAACATCATTAAACGTCCAATCCCTCTAGAATAGAACGCTCTATAAAAACAAAAAGAAAACATTATAAGAAAAGCAAAAAAAGCAGGGATCACTCCAATTTCAGATGAAATTCTTAAATACTCATTATGAGCACCAATAGTATTACCTGTTAATATTTTAACCTCATCAGGGACAAAATATATTTGATGACCAAAACCCACACCAAACCATTCATATTCATTAATAAGATCTAATAAATAATTCCAAATTAGATCTCTTCCACTTAAATGAGTCTGCGTTATCCGACTAAACAATCCTCCACCAAATAACAATAAAATAAAACAACCGCCAATACCTAATAATGTAAGAAAAACTTTAAGATGAGATTGTGACTTAAAACTAAAATAGAAATAAAGCATACATAAGGAAGCACCAACAAATAAAGCCATTCTCCCCCCTGTTAAAAATAAAACTAAAGCATTAAAAGCCACAAGCCAGAAATACGTATAACCACTCTTCTGAACTAAGTAAAGACTACAAAAAACAGCCGTGATAGACAATCCACCTAAATATGCAGGAATCAAAGTCCCTTGAAGCCTAGGCAAACCACTTACATATTCAATTGAAATTAAATTACGTATACCTACGCCAGTGTAAACACAACCCAACAAAATACATATTAAAGGAACAAAACAAAAAAACTTAGCAAGTTTTAAACTTTCTCTTTCTTCAACAACGGCCCCAAGCAAAAAAAACAATATTACAATTTGAGTCAATGCTTTAAATAAAATCCAATAATCCAAATTTTCATTCTTAGACATAAAAGCAGAAAAAAGGCAAATAATTACAACTAACAAACAACTTACCATAGCCCATTTATTCAATCTACCAAACCACCACAAATAAAAACAAGCTAGCAAAAAAAACATCTTTTCAATAGCATTAGAAAAATCAAGTCCAGTTAAAACTTTGACATTAAAGATCAAAAACAAAACAGAAAAAACAAAAATCTTATAGTAAGAAATACTAATAACCATAAAAATACCATATAACTCTATTTAAAATATTAAAACCTATTAAAAACATTACCAATTACAAAAAAATAATTCTTCTTAAAGAAAAAAAACAAAAACAAATTATAAAAAACAAACAAAAAACAAAACGAAACAAAAAACTCACCAAAAAAAGAAAACCCATCGAAAAAAGAAAAATATTCAAGACAATAACTAAATAAATACATTAAAGACGAACCAAAAAGGTATGGGTAAACTTTATTAAAAACAACCCACAAAGAAAAACCAACAACCTTAGCAGTAAAGACAAAAAAAACAGGAATCGTACATAAAAAAACAAAAGCATAGGCATTAACTAAAGCCAACAGAGTCTGATTCGAAAAAACATAAAATATAAAAACAAATAACAAAACCCTAACCATCTGAAAAGCAAGACTATAATATGGCCGTCCTTGTGAATTCAACAACGAGCCACAATAAAAGGCAACAGATTGAATAGAGCCTAGCAAAGCAAGTACTTTAAGTATTCCACCTGCTCCCTGACCATTATCTCCAAATAAAATAAAAACAATATCTTCTGATAGAATAGCCACTCCCACAAACAAAGGAAAAGAAATAGCCGAAGTTATTTCAACCGCAGTATAAAAAACCTCGAAAAGTTTTGATTTATTTTCCACTAACCGAGAAAATCTAGGCAAATAAACATCAACAGTTACCGCTGATATTAACTGTTGTAATACAGCAACAACCCTATTCCCCATCACATAAACGGCAATAGCTGCTGGACCAAAAGAGGCAACAATTACCAATTCAATACCACGAATGGTTACATAATAAAGAATTTTACTTAAAGATATAGCTACCCCAAATTTAATTAATCCAACAGCAATAGTACAGTCGAACAAATTATTTAAAACAAAAGGCTTCTTCCACCACACCAAAAGTGCGTTTAAAAAAGCCAAAGTTAAAAATTGAGCAACCAGAGACCAAGGCCCAGCACCTAATAAAGCTAAAGTAATTCCTGCAGCTCCACTTAAAGTAGCTCCTATAAGAGCTCGATAAGCTAACCATTTGAAATCGTATTTTCTACGATAAAAGGCTTGCGGTACAAAGGACAACGAATTAAGGAGTAAACCTATGGCTGCCACTCTTAATAAATCAGTTATTCCTAATACGTTCAATAAAGATGAAATTTCAACAGAAAAAACTACTATAACAACAGATAAAATAAAGCCTAAAGATACATTTATATAAAAACCAGTTACAAAGTCCTTATTAGATACATTTTTTTTTTGCACTATAGCATCGCTCACCCCTCCATCAGCAATAATTTCAAAAAAAGCTAAGATAGCAAGCACTGTAGCAAACAACCCCAATTCACTAGGATCTAAAATACGTGCTAATACAAAAAAAACGACCATTGAACCAAAGCGTATACCAAAGTTACGCACAAATGACCAAATGATATTGGAACGGATAGAGCTAACACCGCTCATGATCTGGCATCCATACAATTACTATCGCCACTTTCTAAAACTTCATTCATGACACCTAATGCAGTACTAGGGGAAAACAATTCTGCATATTGATGCGTTCCACTATTAAATTTTTCAACTACATTCGGATCTTTTAACCAATCATTTACGACAAATAAAAACTGATTTGCATCAGTGCAAGCAACAAAAGGAGTTGATTCATTCAATGGAAAACCATAAGCCCCTATTTCAGTGGTAACGCACGGCAAACCAAGATTAAAATAATCCACCATTTTAATCTTAATTCCACTTCCCATTCTGACTGGGTTTATTGCAAACAGACAAGCTGCAGCAATCTTAGTTACATCATCTACACGCCCATGAAAATTTACATTTTCAATAGGATACTTGAAAGAATTTGCTATATCCCCTATGACTTCAAGATAGACATTTGGCTGTTTAAGCAGAATTTCTGGCCATACAGTATCAAAAAACCATCTCAATCCATCGCGATTATGATGAGCATCAGCACCCATATAAAGTAAACGTGGTTCCAATTCTGATGAAAAAGACTTTATGGGCTCTACACAAGAAACACTAGTTGGATAAAAAGTTTGAATTTTAATTTCAGGAACTATGTTTGATATGACATCTTTTTCTAGGCTATTTATGGATAAGATGAAGTCATATTTACGCCAGAATATAGATTCTAACTTTTCATCTAGATCTGGTTCGACCCGATAACCATTCGACTTAAAAGACGCACATCGTCGATGAAAAACATCGTGAGCAACAAGAACTTTATACATATCAGGTAAGAGATCAAGCACTGGAGTTCTAAACAGGGTATCAACAAATACTATATCGAATTTTTTTTCCCTTATTTTGGGTATCAACTTAGCTAAACCATTTAGATCCGCATATTTTCCTATCTTAAGCGTCAAATCATTATCGCGATAATTATTTTTTGAAAAAAAAGACAACAAACGTTTAAAAGGACGTAGATAAGCTTTAAGGGTCGTCGCAAAATAAAGTGGTCCAATTTTTTTATACTTTTGCAAAAAAACACATTCCGCACAAAGAGCCTTCAATATTTTTTCATTAAAGATTGGAGAGCTAAAATAATCGCCTGTTAGTAAGAAACTTATTCTACAGTCAGCTTCTTGTAATGCAGAAAAAACTGACCAATTATAACTTTCAGCACCACTACTGTTTTTTTTAGGCATTCGCTCACTAACAAAAAGCACCTGTTTTCTGGAAACCGATTGATAATCCACTATTTCCAACCTTTATTTAACAAAATATTTCAGCAAACTATGCTTTATAATTCCAATACTACTTTTGTAAAACGCCGAAACGACCTACTTTTATTCCTGATTTAATAACAGCCGCAGGATTCCCAGCAACAATAGAGCCCGATTCAACGTTCTTTGTGACAACAGAACCTGCTCCAATAATACATCCATTACCTATAGTTATGCCTGGAAAAATAATACTTCGAGAACCGATAAAGCAATTATTACCGATATAAGTATCTGTTTTAAGACTTCGAACCATATCATGACTTAAAACTGCCGTTTCAAAAGCTATATATGTATTTTCACCTATATGAATCCCTCTAGGATGTGTTTTATCTAACCGCACACTCAAGGAAAACACTGAAGATTTAGCAATATCCATGCCCCAGACTTTTGTATAGTAATACCAACGAATTCTCACCAATACTCGCTGAAACCATAAAAGTTGATTCAAGCTCTGTAACTTTAAATTTACCATAGCTACGACTCTCTCGAAAAATGAAGCTATTCGGTTAATGATTTGTTATAACGCATAGATATTAAAAACTCAGACCAAGGCAACTCGTTTTTAACCATTAAAACCAAACCAACACAAACCTTACGAATAAATTCATACATCAAGCCAACACTTTTTTTGGAGTACCGTTTAAGAACAATGGTACTACCACGATAATACTTACCCCTAAGTTCATTATTTTTATCACGGTGGCCAACAATTTTCTTAGACAAATAACTTACCTGTTTAGATGCTAAATATGCACGAATAGCATAATCTAAGTCCTCACCACCATTATTTTCTGTTCCAACACCAAGATTAATATCAAACCCACCTATCTGAAGCGCTACTCTTCCTCGAATAAAAATAGTATTAGATGAAGCATTACGTACAACATCAGATATAGATGCCTCTTTCAATTCATCCTCATTCATAGAAGCAACTTCTGTAGATGATCCATACTTACAAAAAAAGAAATCAAGATTTTTATTAAATTGGAACTGATTTATTACGAAATTCAAATTACCAACAGGGAACCAGCAATCATCGTCAGGGAAAGCTACTATACTAGAACCTTCAATCAATGAAGCATCAAATACGTAATGAAATAACCGGTTGCGCGCCTCAGATAAAGAAATAACATTGTCAACCGAAAGAAAAGTCACAAAAGGAGGAGCTTTTATTTCGATTTCAGAGCATTTTTCTTTAGTACATTTTTGTAATAATACGACATGATCAACATGATAATTAGTATTTAATTTCATATTTTCAGCAACACTTTTCAACATATTATCTAAAACATCAGTATTGCCATTTTCAATAATCGCAGTAGTTAATAACAATAATTTCATAATTTCCCTTTTAGGATAATGCTATAAACTCGCTAATAAATCTAAGTAACTCCGGTGACGCTTTTGAACCAACTGAATTAGGTTTCTCTAGCGATTCGATAGAGTCCAAACACTCAACCAATTCCGTTTCAGATTCTACAATATATAGACCTCTGTAACCTCGAAATTTTTTCGCTGTAGCTATTTGATGATCATTCCTGTGCTCATTCAGATCAAATCTTCGTGGCATCAATATCGCCGGTATGTTATTTTCAATTGCAGTTATTATTGAGCCTATTCCTGCATGAGCAATAAGAACACTTGCTTTACTAATTAGCGATTCATAACGCTCAGGAGTAAGCATCTCACTTCCTTTAATATGCTTAGGAATACCTCCACCAGGCCCCGTTTGAGCATATATATCGATAGAATCTTTATCTAAGGCCCAATTATCTATAGCATTAACTAGCCGTTCAAACGGAAACTGCGTTCCCGTGGTCACGAAAATCATCCCATCAGTAGTATTTACCATATTAAATTACCGATCCTTTATAATCGACAGCATTTTCCTTTGCCACATCAGGCCACTGACTTAGTGTTTTATGAGCAATTGTTTTCGATAACTTTCCCGCCATAGATAAGGTCTCAGCATTAGCAACACTATCAATCCACAATGTTTTTGCGCCAAAAATTCGCCCAAACGCAATAGCGACCAAGCCTGGCGCTGCTCCAGTGGTAACAACAACATCAGGTCTGATAGATAAGATTGTTCTAAATAAAGCGAGAACCAATGCTAAAACTTTTATTTTCTCATTACGGTTTGCATCAGGAACAATAAGGGCATTATCAATACCGCTTTTTTCAGCCAAGCCTACAATCGTTGTGATGTAAACTACCTCACATTCATCAAATGCATCCCGTAGTTGCATTAATTGCTTCCAATGTCCTCCACCTGACGCTATTGCCACAACTCTCTTTTTCTTATCTAACGCAGCCATGCTGATCCTTTACCATATAATCCACAAAATAGTTTTTAATTTAAAACTAATATACATCTTTCGACAAAAGCGACATTGGCGTCTTAATTAATATTTTCACATCTAAACCCAACGACCAGTTATTTATATAATTCAAATCATACTCAACCCGCTTTTCCATCTTGTCGATGGTCTCCGTTTCGCCTCGATATCCATTAATTTGCGCTAGACCTGTTATGCCGGGCTTTATTCGATGCCGAGCAAGGTAAGCGTTAATTTTGTCTGAGTAGTAATTATTATGGGCTACGGCATGGGGTCTTGGCCCCACGAGTGACATAGTGCCTTGCAGTACATTTATAAGCTGCGGAAGCTCATCTATAGAAGTGCGACGAATTAGGCGGCCAATGTCGGTGATACGCGGATCTTCTTTGGTGGCTTGTTTTACTTCGCCGTTAGTTTCTTCATGAAGTTTCATACTACGGAACTTCCAAACCTTTATCACTTTGCCATCCCAACCGTGGCGATCCTGTTTGAAAAATACTGGGCCCGGTGATGATTGCTTAACTTTATAAGCCACCCATAACATCAAAGGGGAAAGCATTATCAGTGCTATCGCGGCAATGGAGCGATCCATAATACCCTTCATGATCATGGATACTTTTGAAGAGGTCAGTGGGCTTTCATTAAGAGAGATAAGAGGAATACCTGCCACTTCTCGTACAGAATGATTAAGTAAATTCAATGCAAATATATCTGGGGCCCAGATCACATCGACGTTTTCATCAAGCAAATCAAAATTTACCCCTTCAATCTGCTTAGAAGCTTCCATAGGTAGAGCAATATAAATACGTCGAATATCATGCTCTTTAATTAACTCGCGTATATTCTCTAGACCACCCAACACGTTTACATTACCAACCGTTGTAGTTTGATCTTTATCTAAACTTTTAACACAGCCTATTACCTTGTCGGGTAGCCACCTGTTTTTATTTAAGCTTTCGACAAGGTGTTGAGCGACAGAGCCTGTGCCAATAATCATTACAGGCAGATGATGCCCAAAGCTTTCTTTGTATTTTTTAGATAGATAACTTACAAGACAAAACGATAAGTTCTGTACCACAAGGATAGAGGCAGCCCAAGTCAACAGGATCTCTCGCGAGAAAATCTCTGATGTCTTCGTAATAAAGCCAATAAATGTTAGAAGCAGGATCAACATCAACCATGCACTGGATAAACGAAGGCAGCCACGCACATAACCTGAGGACTGTCGATACACCCCACGAGAGCTATAAATAAACCACAAACTACAGATCGTAATAACAGTGAGTACGCGATAAGCGGGGGGAAAAGACTCAAGCTTCGACCACGTGAAGATGAATAATAAACTTGCGGCCACCAAGATATCTGTTGCAACTTGAAATAGAGCAACAAGTGATTCATGATTTTTTAATAAACGTCTATTGCGGCGAACGGAAACCGAAAAATGCGTATTATCGACGTTAGAGGTACCACTATCCATCTATTTTCCCTTAAAAAGCCTGCTTCCATAATCCAATGGCTATAGCTATTCTAAATATTAAAGCATTATTCAGCAATGTAATTTTTTGCAGTGCGGAATAAGAATTTTGAAACACATGATTTATATAGTAAAGAAAATATATGATGTTTTTTTGAATGCTCTGTTTTTATTATTCTACGTCATTATTAGAGGGAGCTTCCCCTCTTAATGCTCTATTCCAGTGCAGTTAAAACACAGAAAAACGTCATAAAAACATAAAAATTCGCTGTTTGTTTATCCCTTTCCTCGATGCTATAATTAGCACATATTTATCCATAAAACATGGAGTGTTATGATGCGTCGCACAATAATTTCTTTGGCTGTAGGTATATTTTTGCCTTTCTCAGCCAGCTATGCAGACCTATCGGAAGGATTAGCCTCGAATGCATCAACGATAGATATTCTATCAGATGCCCTAGCTCACTGCCTTTACGAAGAGGCTGACGTCGTAGTAAATCACTGCACAACAGCAGATATAGATACGCTTATGTCTAATGTAGCAGCCCTTAATAAAAACTTATTAGATAGCTTTGTTACTGCTGGTATTGAAAGCGGTCTAGATCCTGTCGTCCTTGTTGAAGCTGCGATAAAAGCTGGTGCGAATCCTGAACTCATTGCGCAAACAGCCATCTTAGCAGGCGCAGACCCTACAGATGTTGCAGAAGCAACTGCTGCTGGCGGAACACCAGGACAAGGTACGGGCGCTACTACGCCAGGCCAGACCGGCAATGCAGTATCACCTCCGGCTTTTGGCAATAATACAGGTAGCGGCGGCGGTGGGAACCCAAGCCCAACTTAAGCACCTATCTAGATGAAAAAGCGCCTTTCGGCGCTTTTTTATTGATAAACATAAAAAACTTATCATTTTTTACTGCAATAATGTTTTAGTAAACTCTTACCTTATTCTCAGAAATTTATATGTTGGCTTTTGATTTATGGATAGATCATCTGATCGCACGCTGTTTTATTTCTTTTTAGGCATTTTAATTTGGGCACCTTTACCTTTAGCCAGTAACCGGCTTTGGTCCCTATCTCTTTTATGCGCGTTGATACTGCTATTATCTACCTCTGTCCTTTATCAACAGTTAAAGAATAATTTAACGCTCTCGACCCCATTAAAAAGATCATTACCAATTATTGGACTCTTCTCTATAGGGACGACCTGGGTAAGTCTGCAGGCAATTCCAGCATTAAATCTATCTATCTCTCCAACCGATAGTCTGCATGATGCTGCTTGGGGTTGGTGCCTATTAGCCATGTTCTGCTTGACCTTACAACTCCTACGAAATAACTCTCGGATAATGCTGACGGGCTATGTATTAGTAGGATCAGCCCTATTCCAAGCGGTGTATGGCAGCCTGATGACCTTTACTGGTTTTGAGTTTTCATTTCTCATTCCTAAAGAGAGTTACCAAGGGGTTTCAACAGGTACCTTTATCAACCGCAACAGCCAAGCCGGTTACTTAGTCATGTGTGTATCTATAGGCATAGGCTTGATGATATCCACCTTAAAAGATGAAGCTTCATATAACTGGAGAGAACGCAGCCGCCGCTGGCTTACAGCGCTGTTAAGTAAGAAAATAATTCTGAGAATCGCCTTATTAATAATTGTTTCGGGGTTAGTGATGACTCACTCTCGAATGGGAAACACGTCATTTTTTGCCAGTTTAATGATTATGGGAGTGCTCGGTTTAGTTTTAAGCCGCAAAGCTACTCGAAGCATGGTTATTTTACTAAGCAGTTTACTTATCTTAGATATCTTTGTTGTAGGTACGTTCTTTGGTGTACAAGAAGTTGCCGATAGACTTCAAAATACAAGCATAGAGAAAGAGTCACGTGACGAAGTCGCTAAAGCCACAATCGACCTTATGCAACCCCAGCTATTAACTGGCACAGGAGCGGGAACCTTCTATACAGCCTTTCCCGAATACAGAACAGAAGACGTTGGACGCGGGTTTTATGTAAATACACATAATGATTACCTAGAGTTTAGTTCTGAGTTTGGTTTATTAGGTACGCTTCCCTTAGGTTTGGTACTATTAATTAGCTTAGGCGCGGGACTCTATGCGCAATATAAACGACGGAATAAGTTGCTCAGAGGGATCGCTTTTGGCTCATCTATGTCGATTATTGCCATGCTGATTCACGCTACCGTTGATTTCAATCTCCAGATGCCAGCTAACGCTTTAACCTTTATGGTGATATTAGCTTTTACATGGATATCCGTATTTAAAGAGAATAAACGAAAAATGTAGGAGGCCAGCCTCTGGCCGAAGATGTTTAGGTTTTATCGGGTTCGGCGCGTAATTCTTCGCTCTGACAACCGTTCTGGGCATAAAGGTGCGCTTCTACACCGAATATATAGGTTATTAAGGACATAGTTATGAATCGCATAGCAGAAGAACCTAAACAAAAAGATTGGTTTGAAAATGGCCTTATGCAACGCTTACCTAGCGATATGCACGATAGCTTTACGGCTGAACAGATCGCAGCCTTAAAAGTTGCTTTTGGTGCACGTAAATGGGGAAAACATCCAATAGACCTACGTGGCACTGTCAATCTCTGGTCATGGCGCTATTATTTTGTGTTCTTAATGGGCCGCAACCAACGCTCGCTCAGCCGTAAGGAAAGACGAGTTTCTTTAATTATAAAAACCCTTTTTATGTTTTTGTTCTTAACCTTTTCAACACTGCTAGGGCTGTTGGTGCTTTACTTAGCAAAGTCAGCGGCTGGTATCGATCTACTCCCTGGGTTTTCGTTTGGTATTTGGGGATGGTTTAAAGAAACGTTTTTGTAAATGTAGGAGGCCAGCCTCTTTGTGATTTCTAGCGTAACTCATTCGCCCGGGGGGCCGGGCTCCTACAGGCGAGATTGGTGTTTTGATTGGGTTGGGTGCGTAATTCATTCGCTTTGGCACTCGTTCTGCGCATAAAGGGTGAGTTCCTACATCGGATTTGTGGTTTGAATTGGGATGGGCGCGTAATTTTTTCGCTCGAAGACCCTGTAGGAGGCCAACCTTTGGCCGAAGGGGTTTGAGTTTGAATTGGATGGGCGCGTAATTCATTCGCTTTGGCACTCGTTCCGAGCGCGACTACAGGTAGATGCAATCCCACCACGGGTATTCTCTTATGCTCCTTACAATACCGGCCCTCACGGGATTGAGGACAATGTATCTAGCGATATTTTTATATCTTCTTCCTTTCGCAGCGCATGATCATAAAAGCCTTTTTGCCAAATTTTACCTGCCTTATGGGTTATAAAAACTTTTAAAAGGCGCACGGTGTCAGATAACTTTTTCCGGTCGTTTAATTGCATTAGCCAATGAATATGGTCTGGCATTATGACGAAGGCGATGGTAGTTGCCTCTTGCGTTAAACGTTTAATGGAGTGTACCGCGTGCTTTGCGAGATAGGGGTCAGAGAAAACTGGACGCCGATTAGCGCAAGTTAATGTGAGGTGGTAGATCTGATTTGGTTGCGAATAGCGCCCGACCCGCAATGATTGAGCATTGGCTTTTTGCATCTCCACATCCTTGTGAATTTATGCGTTATATATCAGTTTTTTTGAAAGTGTAGCATAAGATTTGTGGTTTGAATTGGGCATGGTCCGTAATTTTATCGCCCGGGTATGGCGCGTAATTCATTGACCCAAAGGCCATGTAGGAGGCCAGCCTCTGGCCGAAGGGGTTGGGGGTTGGGATTTGGGTTTGAATTGGGGATCGGAGCGTAATTCATTCGCTCTGGGTTCCGCGCGTAATTCTTCGCTCTGGCACCCGTTCCGGGCATAAAGGGTGAGCTCCTACACGGGATTTGTGGTTTGAATTGGGCTGGGCGTGTAATTCATTCGCCCGAAGACCCTGTAGGAGGCCAGCCCTCTGGCCGAAGGATTGTGGGTTCTAGCGTAATTCATTCGCTCACGGGGTGAGCTCCTACAGGGAGGGGGGTGCTTTATAGGCATAAAAAAACGGCGACTTCCTGCACAGAATCGCCGTTCGGTATCTACCCCCTTGAAAAAAAGCGCCTCCGAAGAGGCGTTGAGCCAAGGGATTGGTAAATTGATTTAGTCGCTGATTATAAAACCAGTCGACGAATGTCGCTAAGTAAGCTGTTTAGGTAAGTAAGGAATTTACCTGCATCGCCGCCGTTTATTGCACGGTGATCGTAAGATAAGCACAATGGCAGCATCTTACGTGGTTCAAACTCTTTACCGTTCCAACGGGGTTCGATATCCGCTTTAGAAACACCCAATATCGCTACTTCAGGCGCGTTAACAATTGGTGTAAAGCCTGTACCACCAATGCCACCTAAGCTTGAGATAGTGAAGCATGCACCCTGCATCTCTGCGGGTTTCAGCTTACGATCTTTAGCTTTACCTGCTAGCTCAATCGCTTCAGTTGATAGTTCGTAGATGCTCTTCTTATCTGCATCTTTAATCACTGGAACCATCAAACCATTTGGTGTATCCACTGCCATACCGATGTTTACATATTTTTTATAAACAATATGTTCGCCGTCAGCATGTAGTGATGCGTTGAACTTAGGATGGGCTTTAAGCGCCATAGCGATCGCTTTTAGCATGAACGGCAGTGGCGTTAAACGCACACCTGATTTAGCCGCTTCATCCTTCATCTCTTTACGGAACGCTTCTAGGTCAGTGATATCCGCTTTGTCGAACTGTGTAACATGCGGGATATTCAACCAGCAGCGGCTCATGTTGTCGCGAGTGATCTTAGCTATTTTGCTAAGCTTCTCTACTTCAACTTCACCAAACTTACTGAAATCAATTTCAGGGATTGCAGGAATACCTGAACCACCTGTAACTGCACCACCTTTCGGTTTTTCAGCTAACTGTTTCAGCGCGCTCTTAACATAAGCTTGGACATCTTCTTTTAAGACACGACCGCGACGTCCTGTACCTGAAACTAAAGACAGCTCTACACCAAATTCACGGGCGATTGCACGCACCGATGGACCTGCATGTACAGATTTGTTTTTCTTCTCTAGTTCAGCGGTATTTAAATTAGTCGTCGATGCTGGAGCCGGAGCCGCTTTTGCTGGAGCAGAGGCCGCTGGCGCAGAAGCAGTTGGTGCTGATGCAGCGGCGGGTGCCGGAGCAGCAGAACCTGCAACTTCTAATTCAAGTAGCAAATCGCCTTCATTAACCGTATCGCCATCTTTGATCTTCATGGAGATAACAACACCGCCTTTAGGTGCCGGCACTTCCATCGATGCTTTATCAGTTTCTAATACGATAAGGCTGTCACCTTCTGCGACGGTGTCACCATCCTTAACAAGGACTTCAACAACATCTACATCAGTAGCGCCGGATAGATCAGGAACCAGTACATTCTCTTTGCCACCTGCTACAGGAGCAGGGGCTGGGGCTGCTTGCGGAGCAGGCGCGACTGCGGCCTGAGACGTTTCTGCCTGAGGCGCCTCAGCTTGAGGCTGGCCTCCTACACTCAGATCAGCCAAAAGATCGCCTTCGTTAACCGTATCACCTTCTTTGATCTTCATGGAAACAACAACACCGGCTTTAGGGGCTGGCACTTCCATAGATGCTTTATCGGTTTCTAGTACGAGCAGGCTATCGCCTTCTTCAACACTGTCTCCATCTTTAACTAAGACTTCGACAACATCTACATCTGTTGCACCTGATAGGTCAGGGATTAAGATCCCTTCAACCACACTCGCTGTTGCAGCCACAGGCTGACTGACAGGTGCCGGAGCTGACTCAACAGGCGCTGGCGCTTCAGCAACTTCAACAGGCGCTGCTTCCGCAGATGCACCTGTATCCAGATCAAGAAGGACATCACCTTCATTAACCTGATCATCAACATTAATTTTTACGGAAACCACGGTACCACTATGGGTAGAGGGTACTTCCATTGACGCTTTGTCTGTTTCCAGAACAATCAAGCTGTCGCCTTCGCTAATAGTGTCACCAGCGCTAACTAGCACTTCGACTACATCAACATCAGTTGAGCCTGATAAGTCAGGAACTGTAATTGTGATAATACTCACGATAAATCCTCCAGTTCTAAGCCGTTAGAAGTTCAACGTAGACTTAAACAGTCCACGGTGCCGGTTTAGCCGGGTTAATGTTGAACTTCTGCATGGCTTTAGCGACTTCAGCGCCTTCAACCTTGCCCTCTTCTTGAAGCGCTTTCAGCGCCGCAACAACAACGTAGTAGCGGTTAACTTCAAAGAATTCACGTAGTTTAGTACGCGTATCAGAGCGGCCGAAACCATCCGTACCTAGAACTTTAAAGTTACGAGGAATATATTCACGCAACTGATCAGCATAAGTACGCATGTAGTCAGTCGATGCGATAACCGGACCTTCACCACGGCTTTCAATACACTGAGTTACATAAGCTTTCTGAGGCTCAGATTCTGGATTTAACATATTCCAACGAGCAACTGACATCGCTTCGCGACGCAACTCATTAATGGACGTAGTGCTCCAGACATCAGATTCGATACCATATTCATCACGCAGAATATCCGCCGCAGCTTCAACTTCACGTAAGATCGTGCCACAACCCATTAGCTGAACGCGCTTATCTGCGTCTTTACCTTCTTTAAGAAGATACATACCTTTGATAATGCCTTCTTCAGCACCTTGTGGCATCGCTGGGTGGTGGTAGTTTTCGTTCATAGTCGTGATGTAGTAGAAACGGTTTTCCTGTTCCTGATACATGCGACGCATACCATCCTGAACAATAACAGCCAGTTCATAGCCGTATGTAGGATCGTAAGATTTACAGTTTGGAATCATCTGTGCCATTAGGTGGCTGTGACCATCCTGATGCTGTAGACCTTCACCGTTTAGCGTTGTACGGCCAGAAGTAGCACCGATCAAGAAGCCACGTGCCTGCATATCGCCCGCTGCCCATGCTAGGTCCATAACACGCTGAAAACCAAACATAGAGTAGTAGATATAGAACGGAACCATTGTGCAGTTATTGTTTGCGTAAGAGGTAGCCGCAGCCATCCACGCAGACATAGCACCTGCTTCATTGATACCTTCTTCTAAGATCTGACCTGTTTTAGATTCTTTATAAAACATGATCTGATCAGAGTCATGTGGCACATAACGTTGTCCAGCAGAGGTATAGATACCTAACTGACGGAACATACCTTCCATACCAAATGTACGCGCTTCATCAGGCACAATAGGTACAACACGCTCACCCATTTTTTTGTCTTTAACCAGCGTACTCATTACACGGTTAAGAACCATTTGGGTGGAAGCTGTACGCTTACCGCTATCTTTTAGCTGACCTTCAAAGTCAGATAGTGGCGGCGTTTCTAGTTTTTCAAATTCAGTACGACGTACAGGATAGAAACCACCTAAGCTTTCACGACGCTCGAACATGTATTTCATTTCAGGTGAATCAGGTGCTGGACGGTAATAAGGTACGTCCTTCAACTGCTCATCTGACAAAGGAATATTAAAACGATCTCGGAAATCTTTTAGATCATCGATAGCCACTTTCTTCATGGAGTGGGTATCGTTTTTCGCTTCGCCTGATTTACCTGTGCCGTAACCTTTTACAGTCTGCGCAAGAATAACCGTTGGCTGACCTTTGTGATTGACCGCTTCATTGTAAGCAGCAAAAACTTTATAAGGGTCATGACCACCACGGTTCAGGTTCATGATATCGTCATCAGAAAGATCTGCGACTAACTCAAGAAGCTCTGGGTATTTACCAAAGAAGTGTTCACGTGTGTAAGCACCGCCGTTCGCTTTGTAGTTTTGCAACTCACCGTCGCATACTTCATCAAAACGTTTCTGTAATAAGCCTTTTGTATCTTTCTCAAAAAGAGCGTCCCAATGACGACCCCAAAGACACTTAATAACATTCCAGCCTGCGCCGTGGAAGATACCTTCAAGCTCTTGAACAATCTTACCGTTACCACGTACAGGCCCATCAAGGCGCTGCAAGTTACAGTTCACAACAAAAATAAGATTTTCTAAGCCTTCACGACCTGCAAGAGAGATAGCACCAAGAGATTCTGGCTCGTCACACTCGCCATCACCCAAGAACGCCCATACTTTTCGATCGCCGCGATCAATTAGATCACGTGCCGATAGGTAGCGCATAACATGTGCTTGATAGATTGCTTGAATTGGACCTAGACCCATAGATACCGTTGGGAACTGCCAAAAATCAGGCATTAACCACGGATGAGGGTAAGAAGGAAGACCATGACCATCAACTTCACGACGGTAGTTATCCATCTGCTCTTCAGATAGACGCCCTTCTAAATAAGCACGTGAGTAGATACCGGGAGAGATATGTCCCTGGAAAAAGACCATGTCAGATTCCTGACCTTCATTTCCACGGAAAAAATAGTTAAAACCGATATCGTAAAGTGTTGCAGAGGAGGAGAAAGAGGAGATATGACCACCTAGGCCATCATCATTATCGTTAGCACGCATAACCATTGCCATTGCGTTCCAACGGATAAATGAGCGGATGCGGCGTTCCATAAATAGATCGCCAGGCATACGTGCCTCATCTTTCACCGAAATTGTATTACGGTAAGGCGTTGTCAACACACAGGAGGAATCAACACCTATGTCATTCGCTTTTTCACCTAACTTTCTTAAAATATATTTTGCGCGATCATCACCATCATTCTTGGCAACAGATTCAAGCGCATCCAACCATTCTTGTGTTTCAATTGGATCAACGTCATCAATAATGTCTTGCACTTTGACCTCTCCACTCTAAGTTAACGCAACGTACACAAGGGATCTAAGTGATCCCTTTTGTTGTTATAGCTTTTTGCCTGCTGCCTCGCTTACCTTTGAAAGCACAAAAAGACCACAGGACAAGCCTTATAGTAATTATCTTGTAGTAATACTACATAAATATTAATAGAGAATCTAGTTATCGAGAACTTTTACTGCTTAAGTAGTAAAAAAGACGACCCAAGTCAAAAGACTTTGTAATTTTAGTACAATTATAAGCCTGTGCTAATATTCGCTCGCCGCAACGCTCTCTCTAAACGTGTATTTTCACGTTCCCCCTCAAGCAAGGCGTCTTCAACATAAGCTAAATGATGATGAGCTGCTTGGCGTGCTTTCTCTGGATCACCATCCAAAATAGCATCCATGAGAACCTTATGCTGATCATGTATCTTTTCTCTATATTCTGAGCGCGGATAAATATTCTTTAAGTTATCCCAAATATGCTCACGAAGCAGACTAAAGAGAGCTCGCATCATGTGCAGCAAAACCATATTGTGCGTCGAGGCCGCTATAACTAAGTGAAAGTCGACATCTGCATACACCTCTTTCTGTATCTCTTTACTGTCGTGATAATGCTGCAGATCAGCATAGGCCTTCAAAATAGCCTCTTTATCTGCTGGCGTACTCCTAAGCGCAGCATAGTAAGCAGCAACCCCTTCCAATGCATGACGAAACTCTAAAAGATCATACTGAGCTTCGGGATGGGTCCTAAATAGTTCTAGTAGAGGATCGGAAAAAGATCCACCTAAATCTTCAGATACATAGGTCCCTCCCCCCTGACGACTGATCAAAAGCCCCTTAGCTGCTAATTTTTGCACCGCTTCCCGCAGAGAAGGACGTGATACTTCAAACTGCTTTGCCAGCTCTCTTTCAGGAGGTAACTTCTGTCCAGGTTTCAGAATCCCTTCCAGAATCATAGTCTCCATTTGCCCCATTATCACATCTGAAATCTTAGGCTGTTTAACCCGACTGTAACTCATATTTTTCACTCAAATAATATTGGTATGACCAATACCAATACTAGATTATTCCAATAGAGCAAAACAAGTCCTGTTGTTTTTTTATTCTTAAATCCATTCCAAAGTAGTATAAATATGCACCGGATTACAATAGTTGCAAACAATTAATACTCTTTATTAAATCTAGACTATGGTTACTAAAACCAAAAAATAGATTGACAGACGCTGCTCAAAAAAAATACAGTAGGAAGTCTCTTATGGTAAATTGGTAATACCAATTGAGATTAGTGCAGTGCAGCATATATTTCTATCTATAGAAATCACCACTGCCGGTAACAACACTCTAACTATAAAAAAATAAATCTCTAGAGGATGTGACATGAAAAAGTTCGCCAAGTCTTTAATCTCCGCTGCTGTGCTTACAGCTGCTGTGGCAAGCGTATCAGCCCCAGTACAGGCCGCCGATAAACTACTTCTTAAGACCCCTATCGCTTTCGGCTCTCACCTACCTGCTTTGGGAACACCCATCGTTTGGGTTGCTAATCAGCTAAAGCTTGTAAGCGATGGCAACATGAGAATGAAAATCTACGAGCCAAGCAAACTCGTTAGTCCTAAAGAGATTTTAGATGCAGTATCTTCAGGTAAAGTGAACTCAGGTTACGCAACAGCAGGTTATTGGCAGGGTAAAATTCCAGCCGCTGCACTTTTCTCCGCAGTTCCTTTCGGCCCAGAAGCTGGCGAATATATGGCATGGTTGTACTACGGTAACGGCATGACCTTGTACCAAGAGATGTATGACACTGCAGGCTATAACGTAAAAGTAATGCCATGTGCAATTATCTCTCCTGAAACATCAGGCTGGTTTGCGAAACCTATTGAGAAACCAGAAGACCTTAAAGGTCTGAATATGCGCTTCTTCGGCCTAGGCGCGTCCGTTATGGAGAAATTAGGGGTAGGTACAGTTCAGCTGCCTGGCGGTGAGATCTTTGGCGCATTAGAGAAAGGTGCAATCGATGCATCTGAGTTCTCTCAACCGGCTATTGATCAGCGTTTAGGCTTCCACAAAATTGTTAAGTACAACTACTTCCCAGGCTGGCACCAACAAGCCACTATTTTCGAGCTGTTAATTAACAAAGACACTTGGAACGGCATGAGCAAAGGCCAACAGGCGCTGCTGGATACAACTTGTAAAGCTTCAATCACTAACTCTATCGCTGAAGGTGAAGCGATGCAGTTCCCTGTAATGGAAAAAGCGAAAGAAAATGGCGTTCATATCCGTTATTGGAATGAAACTATGCTAAGCACCTTCAAAACCACATGGGATGAAGTAGCTGCTGAAAAATCTGCTGAAGATCCATTCTTCAAGAAAGTTTGGGATGACCTGAGCACATTCCGTAAAGGTTATGACCTTTGGGAAGCGAATGCATTCCTGCCTCGTGCAACTAAGTAATGCAACATAACTTCGGAAACGTCTAGATTTCTGAAGCACAGGGTAGCCAGGGCTACCCTGTTTATTCTTTGGAGAGAAAAGAACCTATCTAGTGTGGCGCTTTAATCTATCCATAGAATATTTTTATAACTATAAATAAATCAATTCTGTTGTATGTGCACGATACGACATAGACTTGATGATGAACAAAAAAGGTACGTTTCAGTGACTGAAAACGATACACTGCCCCGAGTACCACTCGCGGATGCAATTGATAAATTCATTCAGCGAATAGGTCAAACCATTGCTTGGACTTATGTCCTTCTAGTATTGGTCATCATACTCCAAGTTACTTTACGCAAAGGTTTTTCTAGCGGCTTAATCGCTTTAGAAGAGCTGCAATGGCATCTCTATTCTATTGGCGTAATGTTTGGATTATCTTATGCCCAAACAACAAATTCCCATATTCGCGTAGACCTTTTTTATGCACGCCTACGTGCTCGCACAAAACGTATTATCGAAGTCGTTAGCATTGTTACGCTTGTGATGCCATTCATTATTGTCATTTTCCTACATAGCCTAGATTTTGTTGCCGAAGCATGGCGTGTTAATGAATCCTCAGAAGCTTCTTCAGGCTTACCCTGGCGTTGGTTAATAAAAAGCGTCATCCCATTAAGCTTCGGACTACTTGGGCTAGCAGTTATCTCGCGTTTTATTCGAGATATTACTTTATTAATTAAAGGTGACGACTGATGGATGCGAATGAGATTCTCGTTATCGCGATGTTCCTATCTTTCATCGCTCTACTCTTCACAGGCATACCTGTTGCTTGGGTTTTAGGCGGTATAGGTATTGCTTTCGCTTTTTTAGGCCAATTTGCAGATAACAATCTAGATACTATGACCGGTCTAGATTACACCACCCTTGGACTGGTGGTGAATCGCTTATGGACCATTATGGAAAACTGGATATTGGTCGCACTCCCCATGTTTATATTTATGGGGATCATGCTGGATAAATCTGGTGTCGCAGAACGTCTGATGAAGTCCATGCAGGAGCTATTTGGACGTGTACATGGTGGTTTAGCTATAACAGTGACGGCGATTGGTATTATTCTAGCCGCCTCTACCGGTATTATTGGGGCCTCAGTAGTACTTCTCGCTGTAATGTCATTACCCGCTATGACAAAGCAAGGCTATAACATGCCGCTCGCTTTAGGCACAATTGCATCAGCAGGCACGTTAGGTATTTTGATTCCACCAAGTATCATGCTGGTAATTATGGCTGATCAATTAGGTTTGTCGGTCGGCGACCTATTTATGGGTGCGGTGTTTCCCGGCCTGATGCTAGGTATGTTCTATATCCTCTACATTTTAATTCGCGGTAAGTTAAGACCTGAAGACCTGCCTGTCCCAGATGATGCTAAGCCCGTTACCCCCGCAATTATTTTTAATGTATTAAAAGATGTATTACCTACAGTAGCTTTAATTGTCGTAGTACTCGGCTCAATCTTTGCAGGTATTGCAACCCCTACAGAAGCCTCCGGCGTGGGTGCATTTGGCGCTACATTACTCGCTATATACAACCGACGTTTTAGTATTCCTGTGCTTAAAGAGGTGATTGGCGGCACAATGAATACAACGGCATATATCTTTGCCATTTTTATCGGTGCAACCTGTTTCGCTCTTGTACTTCGTGAGTTAGGCGGCGACGAGATGATCGAATCCTTCCTAACAGGCCTGCCTTTTGGTCCTTATGGGATTATCTTCTTTATTCTTGGTGTTATCTTTTTGCTTGGCTTCTTTTTGGACTGGATTGAGATCACGCTTATCATCCTGCCCTTATTAGCCCCTGTAATATCAGCTCTCGGGCTCGATATATCAGCACCTGGTATAGATAACCCAGAACTGGTTTGGTTTGTCATGCTCGTTGCCATGGCCTTGCAAACATCTTTCTTAACCCCACCCGTTGGGTTCGCCCTCTTCTATTTAAAAGGCGTTTGCCCTCCGAATGTAAAAATTACTGATATTTATAAAGGTGTCATTCCGTTTATCTGTATTCAGTTAGTTGCCCTATTAGTGCTGGTTTTCTGGCCTCAACTGGTGCTGTGGTTACCAACCATCGCCTATAACTAACGAGTAACGCTGGGGCTCTATATTTAAACGAAATACCGAGCCCCTTTTTTAAATAACACTATTTTTTCTTCATAAGTAAGTGAGGTATGAACAATGCAACAGGGCCATCAGGATTTCTATAATGCACTTCGGGAGTTTATCCCCGATACGCGCCTGATTACAGACCCTCTTCGCACCCTAGCCTATGGTACGGATGCTAGTTTCTATCGTTTAATTCCGCAGATTGTCGTGCGTGCTAGCAATGAAGAAGAGATCATTAAAATTGTAAAACTAGCAGATCGGCACAATACCCCAGTCACCTTCCGCGCAGCTGGAACAAGCCTATCCGGCCAAGCGATTACTGACTCCGTACTAGTTCAACTAGGCGATGGCTGGGATAACTATGAGATCAGCGATGATGGTAGCACCATCAAACTTCAACCGGGTGTTATTGGTGGCAATGCCAATAAATACTTGGCGCCTCTAAACAAAAAAATAGGTCCCGATCCCGCCTCAATTAACACCGCTAAAATAGGTGGTATCGCGGCGAACAATGCCAGCGGTATGTGCTGCGGCACGGCACAAAACAGTTATCGTACTCTAAACAGTATGCGTTTAGTTCTTGCTGATGGTTCTGTTCTCGATACTGCTGACCCAGACAGCATCAAAAACTTTCGCCGCTCCCATCATGTGCTACTAGATTCTCTGGATTGTTTAGCCCAGCAAACACGAACCAATGATGAGTTGCGCGAGCGTATTGAGCATAAGTATCGTTTAAAAAATACGACAGGTTATGCCTTAAATTCATTGGTTGATTACGAAGATCCCATTGATATATTGCAACACCTGATGATAGGTTCAGAGGGCACATTAGGCTTTATCTCAAACATCACTTACAACACAGTGGATGAGCATGAAAATAAAGCCACTGCGCTAATCTTCTTCAATACCGTACGTACTACTTGCGAAGCTGTCGCTATACTCAAGAAAACACCCGTTTCAGCTGTAGAGCTAATGGATCGTGCCGGCCTTCGTTCGATAGAAAATAAAGCAGGAATGCCGCCTTTTATCAAAGAGCTTCCTAATGACGCAGCGGCCCTTTTAGTTGAAACCCGCGCAGCAGATGCTGACACACTTCAGCAGCAAGTAACTGAAATTACTGAATCAATCTCTAATTTAGAAACAACTAAGCCTATTGAGTTTTCAACAGACCCTGCGGTTAATGCGCAGTTTTGGGCAATACGTAAAGGCTTATTCCCAGCAGTGGGTGCCGTTAGACTTACAGGCACAACCGTTATTATTGAGGATGTGGCCTTCCCCGTTGAGCAGCTTGCAGATGCGGTCTATGATCTACACCAACTGTTTATTAAGTGGAACTATAGCGAAGCACTGATCTTTGGCCATGCCTTAGAAGGTAATTTACATTTTGTTTTCACTCAGTCTTTTGATACGCAAGATGAGATCGATCGCTATGACGGGTTAATGGACGAAGTGTGCAAACTAGTTGTACATAAATACAACGGATCCCTTAAAGCTGAGCATGGTACAGGCCGTAATATGGCCCCTTATGTAGAGATGGAATGGGGTGCAGATGCTTACCGACTTATGTGGGAGTTAAAAGAACTCTTCGATCCTCGTAGTATCTTAAACCCTGGCGTTATTCTTAATAAAAACAATCATGTTCATTTAGAGAACTTAAAATCTTTACCCGCTGCCGATGAACTTGTGGATAAGTGTATAGAGTGTGGTTTTTGTGAACCTACCTGTCCATCCCGCGCATTAACCTTAAGTCCACGGCAACGTATAGTACTGTGGCGCGAAATTGCTCGTTTAGAGAAAAGCGGGGATGATCCTGAACGGCTAGCAACATTAAGAAAAGAGTATCAATATCAAGGAACTGACACCTGTGCAGCTTGCGGTTTGTGCTCCACAACCTGCCCTGTTGGTATTAATACAGGCGATCTTACTCGCTCTATTCGCAGCCGTAAGAATGAGAACCATACCAAACTTGCCCAATGGCTAGCTAAACACTACGGTGGATTAACAACAGCTACACGTGCCACTTTTAAAGTCGCCGATATAACGCACGGCGTAATAGGCACTAAGGCAATGAGTGCAATTACCAATAGCGCACGTAAAATAACGGGCGGCCTTGTTCAGCAGTGGACACCCTCCATGCCCAAAGCAGCACCTAAAGTGAAGGCATACCAACCTAAAGCTAGTGAAACAGGTCCTGAGGTTGTCTATTTACCGAGCTGTGCAAGTCGTACTATGGCGCCATCCCGCGGTGAAGAAGATCAAACCCCGCTAGCAGATAAAACGCTTCAACTTTTAAGGAAAGCAGGGTTCCAAGTCATTATCCCTGAAGGTCTTGATAATCTATGCTGTGGTATGCCCTTCCAATCAAAAGGCATGTTCGAAGCAGCAGATTACAAAGCTAATGAGACCGAACGCTTTTTATTGGAATGTACTGATCAAGGTAGAATTCCTGTGTATTCTGACACAAGTCCTTGCAGCCTTCGTTTACAGGAAAATATGGATGCTAAAATCAAGCTCTATGATAGCATCGACTTTATCGATCAGTTTGTATTGGATCGCTTAGTCGTCACTCCAACAGCAGAACAGATTGCTTTGCATATCACCTGTAGTGCTACACGTATGGGACAAGCTGACAAGATTAAACGCATTATTAATAAGTGCTCAAGCAACGTAGTGATTCCTGATCAGATCACTTGTTGTGGCTTTGCTGGTGATAAGGGCTTTAGTACACCAGAATTAAACGCCTCGTCTTTACGGACGTTAAAAGACCAAGTAAAAACATGCACGACTGGCTATTCAACTAGCCGTACCTGTGAAATTGGCTTAACCCATCACAGTGGAATTGATTACAAATCTATTGTTTATTTACTTGATCGCTGCAGCCAACCAAAACAGGTAAACGATAATAGTAATCCCGAAAACTCACAGATCTCGGTTCAACCGTTATAATCTGCTTTTAATAGAGGATATAGAAGATGGCACTCCCACAAATTGATACGATTCTTTACGCGACCTCTTTAGGCAAACACACTCGTCCAATTTTTCGCCAGGCGGTTAAACAAGCAAACCTCAACAATGCAAAGATCATTATGCTACACGTCGTTGAGCCTATGGGTGAAATGGGCCACGCTCTGATTCAACATTATGTAACTGAAGACGTTATTAAGAAAATGCATGATGAAGGGATCGAAGCAATCCATGAAACCATGAAAGCCCGCGTAGAAAAATTCTTTGTTGATGAGCTACAGAGCCTAGAAGAACCGATTGTATTAGATGTCGAGCACAAAGTTGCAGAAGGCAATCAAGCTGATGCAATTGTCAAAGCAGCTACGACCGTTAACGCTGACATGATTATCTTAGGGGCTGAAAACCGCTTTGGCCACCACAGTAATACCAGCCAGCAAGTTATTCGTAACGCTAAAGTACCTGTAATGGTTGTACCGACAGGTAAAAATTTCGAGTAAGGCACATCAAAGCTCTGCAAAAGGCTTAGTGATATTTAAGAAGGAAGCGGTACAGTGGATACACAAAGTCTTTTACTTGAGCGGATATTTCTAACCGTTTTCCCACTGGTGGCGATTGTCACCGTGGGATTTTACTATGCTCGACGCTATAAAATTGATATGACCACAGCCAACCAGGTCAATATCGATGTATTTGTACCAGCGCTAATTTTCTCAGTACTCTCTGCAGAATCCTTTGATTTAGTTCAGTTCCAAGACCTCGCCATATGCGCTGCAATCATTGTTATCGGCTCCGGCATTTTGCTATTCCCTTTCTGTAAGTTATTAGGGGTTCACCCCAAAACCTTTATCCCGCCAAATATGTTTAGTAATAGTGGCAATTTAGGTATACCACTGATGGTACTTGCGTTTGGGGAAGACGCTCTCTCCGCAGCTGTAGTCCTTTTCCTAGTGGAAAACCTGCTGCATTTTACGGTGGGCATCTACATCTTAGATCACAAAACTCGCTTAATCAGCTTGCTAAAGATGCCAATGATTGCAGCCACGATTCTTGGCTTAGTCTGGAGTGGTTTTGATTTACCTGTTCCTCAAGCGGCTGCAACTTTTATCGAAATGTTAGGTCAGATTGCGATCCCACTGATGCTATTTGCATTAGGTGTTCGCATGACAAGCGTCGACCTAAAAAACTGGAAAATAGGGACTTATAGCGCCATTTTATGTCCCGCCAGCGGCATTTTATTAGCCTTAGCCTGCCAATATTTTATGCAACTTAACAGTGAGCAGTTTGCTTATTTAGTTGTATTTGGCGCGCTCCCTCCGGCGGTACTCAACTACATGATCGCCGAACGCTACAATCAGGAGCCTGAACAGGTCGCATCCATTGTGCTCATAGGCAATATCGGCAGTTTGCTCTTTCTACCATTAACGCTGGCCTTTGTGCTATAAGATCTATCTGATGAACAGCATCCGATAAAAAGCGTGTTATGAGTATAAAAATTGGGATTGATCTAGGCGGGACGAAAATAGAGGTCATCGCTATTAGCGAACAGGGGGAAACCTTATTCCGCCAGCGCACTCAAACACCTCAAGGTGATTACCACGCGACCTTAAATAGCATCGCTATGTTAGTTAACACTGCAGAACAGGCCTGTAAAAAAAGAGCTGAACATATAGGTATTGGTATACCTGGTACTCTCTCACCTACAACGGGGCTAATCAAAAACGCCAACTCAACCTGTCTTATTGATAAAAGATTGGATGTTGATCTAGAAAAACTACTGAATCGCCCAATTCATATCGCCAACGATGCCGATTGCTTTGTACTTTCTGAAGCTATTGATGGCAGTGCCGCAGGCTATAAAAGTGTTTTTGGTATTATCTTAGGCACTGGAGTGGGAGCGGGTATTGTTATTAACAAAGCCTTACTTAGTGGACCTAATGCTATCTGTGGTGAATGGGGACACAACCCTCTTCCTTGGCCAAACACCTCTGATTACTTAGAACGGCACTGTTACTGCGGCAAACAAGATTGCATTGAAACTTTTCTATCTGGACCTGGGTTTTCATCTCATTTCCCAGCTAATACAAAACTCAGTACTACCCAAATATGGGAACAAGCAAGGCATGGGGATATAGAGAGCCAAAACTACTGCAATCTATATTTAGAGCAGCTAAGTAAAGCCTTAGCCTCCATTATAAATATCCTTGATCCCGAAGTGATTGTGCTCGGTGGGGGGCTTTCGAATATCGATGAGATCTATGCACAAGTTCCACAGCGACTAACAAAATATATATTCTCGGCTAGTACAATCCCAACCAAAGCTTTAACGCCAATAGTGAAAGCTAAATATGGCGACTCTAGCGGTGTGCGCGGCGCGGCTTGGCTATAAGGCCTGCGAACAAATGCACTATAGAGCGTATACAGCACCATACTGAACTTATTCGCAGGCACAGAAACTATTTCTTCGCTTTATTTTCAGGCTTAGAAATCAGAATCGAAGCACGATTTTTCTCTACTGTCGCCGGTCCGATCCCTTTCACTTCGCTTAGCTGGTCCGCTGTCAAAAATGGTCCATTGGCTGTGCGGTAAGCAATAATCGCTTGAGCTTTTGCTGGGCCTACACCTATCAGCGACTCAGATATTTGCTCTGCCGAAGCGGTATTAATATCAACGGGGGCAGCAAAAGCTGAAAAAGAGAAAGTACAGATGGCTGCTATAAAAAACGCACGAATAGAACCCAAAACTGAGCTCTTCAGAATAGAGTATTTCATTGTAAAATCCTTTTTAGTTCGATATTAGTCTGACTATCCTTAGTCAGACCTTATTTATAGCTTGCTTAACAGCTTAAATCAACGGTGTTAATTCCGCATCTATACGCGCCAAAGACTCTATAGGGGATTCCGCTTTAGTGATAGGCCGTCCTATTACTAGATAATCACTTCCTGCTTGAATAGCGTCTGAGGGCGTCATGATACGCTTTTGATCGCCTACATCCGCATCCGCGGGTCTAATGCCTGGGGTCACTAATTTAAAATCTGAGCTTATAATTTGGCGTAATGGCTTCACTTCTTGTGCAGAGCAAACAACCCCATGCAAACCACTCTTTTCTGTTAAAGCGGCTAGTCGCTTCACCTGCTCTAATGGATCTATATCTAATCCAATTTCTTGCAGATCCGAGCGTTCCATACTAGTCAAAATAGTTACTGCAATTAACAGGGTGTTAGTACCATTCACCTGTTCAAGCTCATTACGCGCAGCTTCCATCATCTTACGACCACCAGAAGCATGTACATTGACCATCCATACGCCCAATTCAGCAGCAGCTCTCACCGCTTTTGCTGTAGTGTTTGGAATATCATGAAATTTAAGATCTAAAAACACATCAAAGCCTTGCTGCTGAAGCGCTTCAACAATCCTTGGACCACAACGGGTAAACAGCTCTTTACCCACTTTAACGCGACAACGCTGTGGATCAAGCTGCTTAGCCATGGATAGAGCTTGTTCTTGATTGGGGTAATCTAACGCAACGATCACGCGTTTTTTATCTACTGACATATTCATTCTCTAAATTTGTTATTCGCCTTCAAGCCCTTGAATCGGCTTGGTTGTCCCCCAACTCTTACAAGATGGACACTGCCACAGCAGTGAGCGTCCTGAAAAACCACAACTGTTACATCGGTACACAGGCTTGGAGAGTTCCAGTTGACCGGTTAAACCGCGCAGAACAGTTAGACTATCCCTTGCACTTTCAGAACCATATTCTATATGAAGATCGATCAAACTATTAAACCCTTTTATAGAAGGGCGACGTTTTAATTCTTCAGTTATAAAACTTCCTGCTGCATAGATACCCCTATCTGATCGTATCTGTTCAGCTAAAGCTATAATAGCCGTCGTAGAAGGGGCTTGAGCTAAACAGGTGCGTAAGTATTCGGTATATTCTCGCTGCCCATTTACGTGGCTGTAACACTCACCTAAAAGCGGAATAGCCTCAGAAACAAAAAGTTTATCTAGCTTGGAGATTGCTTTCAGTTGCTTGATAGCTACTTTCCACTGACCTGCGGCCATTGCGACACGAGCTTGCATAAAACAGACCCGAACATTATCCGCTTCAAACTGCTCTGCCCGTTTTAAGTAATTGATCGATAAGGTCTGTTTTTTCTCTGTAATAGCTTGCTCTGCTAATTCACAGCAATAATGGGCTAACTCGGTAGCAATACTTCGCCTTTCTTCTGGATCAAGCTTTTGCGCCGCTTTCAGCGCTTGCTCCCATTCGCCCTCTTTCTCATAGAGCTTTATCAATAAACGTAGGGCTTTATGCTGAATACTTTTAGATGAGCCCGATTTTATGATCTCTTCCAATAAGTTTTCAGCCCTATCTAACAACCCTACCGCATAATAATCACGCGCTAGTGCCATCTGAATACGCATAAAATCTGATCGTGTTAAATCTGGACGCGCCAATAGCTTCTGATGGATCTGAATAGCACGATCCACATCACCTTTACGACGAAATAACTTAGCAAGGGAGAGATGCGCAGGAATTGTATCTGAATTGATTTCAAGGGCTCGGATAAAGCTCTCAATCGCTTCATCCACTTTTTCATTCAGTAGGTAATCCAGCCCAGTAAAATATTCGCTACTTAGGCTGGTTTGCGGACATGAGACTTTACTTCGGCGATCTCTTCTACCAAGAAACCAACCAATAGCGATGGCAACAACTAACGGGATTATAAAAAGGTAGTTGCCAAATAGAGTATCTAAATTAAACGACATCTTTTAGGTTAGAAACTCTCAGCTGATCTAGCTCTTTCTGAGTCGTTGCAATCTTACGGCGAGCGGAACCTAATCGGGTTTTTAACATCCAAACAGTCATTACGCTTAACATTATGCCTATAAAACCACCCATCAAAAATGTCGCGATTAACCACAACGACAAGCTGGCTTCTGGCAGCTGGAAAAAGACCAAATCAATTACAACCTTTTCCGTATTGTGGATAGTAAACATAATCCCAATAAGCAGAACAGCCAAACAGAGCAATACAAAAACTATGGTTTTTAAAAAACGCACGGTCAAACAACCTCAGTAACTATTTTTGAATTGAATCATTTACTTGCTCTCTAAGCTCCTTACCTGGCTTAAAGTGCGGGACATACTTTGCGTCCAGTGATACAGATTCACCCGTTTTAGGGTTACGCCCTGTTCTTGGCGCACGGTAATGCAGTGAAAAACTTCCAAAGCCTCTTATTTCAATACGATCACCCTGAGACAAAGACTCTGTCATATGATCAAGCATTGTTTTTACAGACAGCTCAATATCTTTTACTGACAATTGATCATGGCGATCCACAAGGATTTCTATCAGTTCAGATTTAGTCATATCATGTTCCTCGATCTTTTGATCTTCTCGTAAACCGGAATTTACTCTGGGTCTGAGTCGACTTTATTCATCTGTGCTTTGATCAAGTCACCAATTGTAGTCGGACCAGATATCCGAGTTTCAGCTTGCTGACTAACGTTATCTAGCGCTTTCTTCTCTTGCTTTATTTCTAACTGCTTAATCGAAAGCGCTATAACACGGTTTCGACTATCGATATTAGTAATTAATGCTTCAACCTCATCGCCCACTTTATAGTGATCATTTAGGTTTTCAATTCGGTCTCGGGAGACTTCAGCAATTTTCACTGCGGCATTGATGCCATCAGCTAAAGTAACAATTAACGCTTTATCTGTTATTTCTGAAACCTTGCCCTTAATAACGGCGCCTTTTGCTTTATCTGCAGTAAAATCTCTAAAAGGATCGGAATCTAACTGTTTAATCCCCAAGGCAATCCGCTCTCTTTCTGAATCGACCGAAAGCACCACGGCCTCAACCTCATCCCCTTTCTTGTATCTCTTAACTGCATCTTTATCGTTTTCGTCCCAAGTAATGTCAGAAAGATGGACAAGACCATCAATACCACCATCAAGGCCGATAAATATACCAAAATCTGTAATAGAACGGATTTTTCCGCTAAGACGATCACCTTTAGCGTAAGTTTCAGAGAAGGCTAACCAAGGGTTCTTCTTACACTGCTTCATGCCCAGTGATATACGGCGCTTCTCTTTATCGATGTCTAATAACATCACATCGACTTCGTCTCCAACCTGAACCATTTTTGATGGATGAACATTTTTATTTGTCCAATCCATCTCGGAAACGTGAATAAGCCCTTCGATACCATTTTCAATTTCAGCAAAACAACCGTAATCGGTCAGATTGGTAACGCGCGCTTTTACTTGAGTTCCAACCGTATAATTGGAAATCAATTGTGTCCACGGATCGTCTGTCAGCTGTTTTAAACCAAGGGATACACGGCTTTTCTCTTTATCAAAGCGAAGCACTTTAACATCAAGCTCTTGGCCAACCGTTAATGTTTCACTTGGATGTCTAACCCGCTTCCAAGCGATATCGGTAATATGTAACAGACCGTCGATTCCGCCTAAATCAATAAAGGCACCATAGTCAGTAATATTTTTAACAATACCTTTGATCACTTGCCCCTCTTCCATGTTGGCAAGCAGCTGATCCCGTTCGATATTGTACGCCGCTTCCAGTACAGCACGGCGAGACACAACTATGTTGTTGCGCTTTACATCAAGCTTAACAAGCTTAAATTCTAATTCTTGGGATTCAAGATGAGTGGTATCTCTTACAGGACGAACATCCACCAACGAACCGGGCAGAAAAGCATGGATCGTGTTGACATCTACAGTGAAACCACCCCGAACTTTGCCTGTAATACGGCCACGGACGATCTCATCATTTTCGAAAGACTTTTCAAGCTCAAGCCAGATTTCAGCGCGTTTCGCTTTTTCACGCGAAAGCTGAGTAGCGCCAAATCCATCTTCCATCGACTCTAATGCGACTTTGACTTCAGACCCTATCTCAACACTCAGCTTGCCACTGTCATCCAAAAACTGATTACGCGGGATGACGCCTTCAGATTTGAGCCCTGCGTTGACAATGACAAAGTCATCCTCAATAGCAATTACTGTACCTGTGACTATAGCCCCAGGCGCCATTTCTAACTCTTGAAGACTCTCTTCAAATAGCTCAGCAAAGCTCTCGCTCATATCTATTTCATCCCGCATTCGATCGTTAGCGAAGCCCTTTATGCCTCGCATCATCCATTACAGCGGCCAGCACTTCCTCGATCGACATTGTCGTCGTATCCAGAATTACAGCATCTGCCGCAGGCTTAAGAGGAGCAACAGCACGATTCATATCACGATCATCTCGTGCTTGAATATCCTCTAATATAGCTTGAAGACTAGCATCGAGCCCTTTGTTTATCAACTGGTTATACCGGCGTGACGCGCGCTCTTCAGCACTGGCATCCAGATATATTTTCAAAGCAGCATCAGGGAAAACAACCGTCCCCATATCTCGACCATCAGCAATCAAGCCTGGTAATTCAGCAAAAGCACGTTGACGCTCCAATAAAGCATCACGTACTGCTGGTATTGCTGCGACTATAGAAGCGTCTTTACCTACCACTTCAGTACGAATCGCATCAGTAACCTCTTCACCCTCTAAAACAATCTGCACACTATTATCATCTCGTGCGATAAATTGAACATCTAGATGCGCAGCTAATACAACTAACGCCTCTTCATTATCAACCTCAACGCCATGATGACGAGCCGCTAAACCAACCAAACGGTAAAGAGCACCACTATCCAGCAGCTCCCAACCTAATTCTCGCGCCAATAGCTGGCAGATAGTTCCTTTACCTGATCCGCTTGGACCATCAACGGTAATGACAGGGACTTGTCGATGAGACATCACCCCTCCTCCTTTTCAACCTTAATTCCCACAGATTGCGCTAACTCCACAAACCCTGGGAATGAAGTCGCTACATTGGCGCAATCATTAATCCTTATCTCACCGGTTGCTCTAAGTGATGCCACAGCAAAGGCCATAGCTATACGATGATCGTCATGACTTTCAACCACACCACCGGATAGGCTGCTACCCTGAATAATGGCACCATCAGGCGTGCCTTCAATATCAGCACCTAAGGTTTTCAAACCATCAACCATGGCCTGAATACGATCGCTCTCTTTCACTCTAAGCTCTTCTGCACCGGTCACTGTCGTTGTACCTTCCGCACAAGCCGCAGCAATAAAGATCGCTGGAAACTCATCAATTGCCAGTGGAACTTGATCTTCAGGCACATGAATCCCCTTAAGAGGTGCGTAACGTACCCTAATATCAGCGACAGGCTCTCCGCCCACTTCTCGTTCATTCAACAATGTTAAATCAGCGCCCATCAAACGTAATATATTAATGATACCGATACGAGTTGGGTTGATACCTACATGCGCTATAGTCAGATCCGAATCCGGACAGATCGCCGCAGCAACTAAGAAGAAGGTGGCTGAAGAGATATCCGCAGGCACGTCAATATGAGTGGCTTGTAAATGCCCGCCGGGTTTAACTTTAACCGTTGCACCGCCCTGCTCGACGGAATAACCGAAACCAGTCAACATACGCTCAGTATGATCGCGCGTAGGCGCAGGCTCAGTAACTGAAGTTTCACCTTCAGCATAGATACCCGCCAACAACAGACAAGACTTAACCTGAGCACTCGCCATTGGCATATCATAATGAATACCTTTGAGTGCTTTACCGCCTTTAATTTTAAGCGGTGGACGGCCATTTTCTGCCGTTTCAATCTCAGCCCCCATTAAACGCAGAGGATCAGCCACACGTCCCATAGGACGCTTAGTCAATGATTCATCACCGCTAAGTTCCGTATCAAAGGCTTGGGCAGCTAACAGGCCGGACAACAATCGCATAGAGGTACCGGAGTTACCTACATACAAAGGCCCTGGAGGTGCCTGTAGGCCATTAATCCCGACCCCGTAAATGGTTACATTACCTTCATCAGGGCCTTCAATAACAACCCCCATGTCGCGGAAGGCTTGAAGGGTCGCAAGACTATCCTCACCCTCTAAGAAACCACTGACTTTCGTTACACCATCAGCTAAAGAACCCAACATAATAGATCGGTGGGAGATGGACTTGTCACCTGGAACTCTAATTTTTCCATTTACGCTACCGCCAGGCTGGGCGCGAAAGGTTACTTGTAGATTACTCATATGCTGTGAATATGCTGTACCCGAAAGGATTTTAGAAAAATGTTCTCTCGCTGCTTTTGCTCGAGTAAAGGTGCCCAGCATTGATTCACTGTCACCGCACTCTATTGCAGCCCTCAACTTTGCTAAACCCACCGTATACCGGTCTAACTGAGCAAGCAAAGCATGTTTATTTGCCAAACAGATATCGTGCCACATAGTTGGGTCGCTACCCGCTATACGGGTAAAATCGCGAAACCCGCCCGCGGCGTAACGAAATATATCTGTATTGTTATCTTGTTCTTGCGCCAACGTGTCCACTAATGAAAACGCTAACATATGCGGAAGATGACTTGTTGCCGCTAACACTTCATCATGTTTATCAACATCCATCACCAACACCTCAGCTCCTGTGGATTCCCACATTTGAGTCAGCAGGGTAACAGCCTTAGATGAAGATTCTGCTAAAGGTGTAAGAATAACTTTGTGATTGATAAAAAGCGTTTCATCGGCTGCTTTCACGCCGCTTTTCTCAGACCCTGCGATCGGATGTCCAGGCACAAAGCCTGCTGGCATTTTCGTGAATACTCGTTTTGCAGCAGCAACCACATTCCCTTTAGTGCTACCTACATCCGTTATTAATGTATCTTCTGCGATAAAAGGTGCTATATCCACCAGCACTTTTTCCATCGCTTTAACTGGGACGGCCAATACAATTAAATCAGCTTGCGATGCTGCATCAGCTAAACTTTCCGCTGCCACATCAATTACGCCGGTCTCTATGCCTATTTTTACTTCAGCATCGTCACGATCGTAACCAATTACCTGGCCACATTGACGGTTTGCTTTCAGCGCTTTTGCTAAAGATCCGCCGATCAAACCTAAACCGATCACTAAGGTTTTATTAATACTTATACTCAAGGGTTCATTACTCGATTTAGCACATTTAAACAGCGCTCATTTTCTTCCTGCAAACCTATACTGATACGTAGATGCTGAGGCATGGCATAACTGGCAATCGGCCTAACGATGACACCCTCCGCTAACATAGCCTGATAGATAGGCTGAGCATCAACCGTAAAATCCACAGTGATAAAATTGCCTACAGAGGGAATATAACTAAGCCCCATGGCTGTTAATTCTTTTTCATACAAGGCCATACCCTGTTTATTTAGAGCCACACCTTGTTCGATATAAGCATCATCCATTAAAGCAGCTTCGGCCGCAGCCAGCGCCAAACTATTTACATTAAAAGGTTGGCGAACTCGACTTAAAACATTAGCGACCGAGCCGTTAGAAACCGCAAAGCCCACACGTAATCCCGCTAAACCATAAGCTTTAGAGAAGGTACGGGTTACAATTAAATTTGGATAAGTATCAATTAACAATAAGCCATTAGGGAACTCAGCTTGATCAACATATTCTGTATAAGCTTCATCCAGTACAACTAAAACATGTTCTGGCACTTGATCTAAAAATACGCTCAACTGCGCACGCGTCACCCATGTCCCTGTAGGGTTATTAGGATTCGCAATAAAAATCATCCGCGTTCGATCACTAATAGCTGCCAGCATAGCGTCTAGATCATGACCCCAATCTTTAGCTGGCGTTATGACCGCAGTCGCTCCAACGGCTTGCGCTACAATAGAATAAGCAACAAAACTAAATTCAGAATAGATAACTTCATCGCCTACATTAAGGTAAGCACGACCAATTAGCTCGATAACGTCATTAGAACCATTACCTAAAGTCAGCTTTTCTACTGGGACAGAGAATTTATCAGAAAGTGCTTGTTTTAACCTATAACCCCCGCCATCAGGGTAGAGAGAAATATCTGATAGGCGTTGCTTAATCGCATCAAGTACTCGCGGTGAGGGCCCCATCGGATTTTCATTACTGGCCAGCTTAATAACATCAGTCAAACCCAGCTCACGTTCAAGCTCTTCAGCTGGCTTACCTGGTTGATAAGGTACAAGATTCTGAACACCTGGGCAGGCCAAGGATATAAAATCGCAGCTCATAAGGTACCGACCCAAAACATCATATATTGACTCATCATAACTGGCTAAAGCACAGCACTGGGGTAAGACCCTAACACTTTAAGTTCTATACTCGTTTTTATCAGATCCTGTAAAGCATTCTGTACCACTGGATCCGAGCTATGCCCAATAAAATCTATATAAAACAAAGAGTTTTTAGATGAGGAACGTGTTTCTACGCGAGTTAGACTCAAGCCATGACGCTGAAAAGGCTCTAGTAATTGATACAATGCACCGGGTGAGTCAAGTACTGAGATTAAGATGGAAGTTTTATCATCACCACTCGGCCCTACATATTGATCGCCAATAATAAGGAAGCGAGTGGAGTTATCTATTTGGTCTTCAATATTTTTGACCGCCGCTTCTAGATCATACAAATCAGCAGCCATATCACCGGCAATAGCAGCAGATCCAGCCCCCTCTTTAGCAGCTAGACGCGCCGCTTCAGCATTAGAGCTCACCGCAATTTTTTCAATATCTGGGTAGCGTACATCTAGCCAACAGCGGCTCTGAGCTAAAGATTGCTGATGGGAATAAATCTTTTTGATTCCATCAAGACTGTCGCCTCGATTCAATAACAGGTGAAGATGCACGGGCACTTCAACTTCACCGCAGATTTTAAGATCAAACTGCTTAAAAAGATCTAAAGTATGGCTAACAACACCTTCTGTCGAATTTTCAATAGGAACGACACCATAGTGGGCAGCACCTGACTGAACTTCACGGAAAACATCTTTCAGTGACTGCATAGGAAGGTTACGTGCAGAATGGCCAAAGTGTTTCATGGCTGCAAGCTGCGTAAATGTACCTTCAGGTCCGAGAAATGCGACCCGCATCGGTTCTTCCAATGCAAGACAAACAGACATAATTTCACGAAATAGTCGTGCAACCTCTTTATCAGCCAAAGGGCCTTCATTACGCTCCATCACCGCGCGCAAGACTTGGGCTTCACGTTCAGGGCGATAGAAAACAGGACTCACATCCCCCTGATATTTCTGTTTCACTTCCGCCACATTTTGCGCACAACGAGCGCGACGATTAAGCAACTCATGGAGTTGCCCATCAATGCTGTCAATCTGGTCACGGAGGATACGTAGCTCTTTTTCCTGTTCGCTCATACTCTTCTACTTATTCTGTGATGATCTTAGGCGTGTTGTTTTTCAAACTGCTGCATAAAGCTAATAAGTGCATCGACGGCTGCTTCAGGCACTGCGTTATAAATACTTGCGCGCATACCACCCACAGAACGATGACCTTGCAAATTCAATAATCCCGCCTCTTCTGCTTGCTCCAAGAACAACGCATCCAATGCATTATCAGCTAAAGTAAACGGCACATTCATCCACGACCGGTTTGCCACAGCCATAGGGTTCGCATAAAAATCGCTTCCATCAATAGCCGCATATAATTTAGCTTGCTTACGCTGGTTTGCTTTTTCCATAGCAGCAACACCACCTTGCTCTTTAAGCCATTTGAAGACCAAACCAGCAAGATACCAGCCAAAAGTTGGCGGTGTATTGCACATGGAATCAGCATCCGCATGTACTTTATAGTCAAACATTGTTGGAGTTCCGGCCACGACACTGCCAAGAAGATCTTCTCGAACAATAACAACGGTCAAACCGGCAGGACCTATATTTTTCTGTGCACCCGCATAGATCAATCCAAATTTATCCACATCCAGCTGACGGGACAATATAGTAGAAGAAAGATCAGCCACAAGAGGTACATCACCCGATTCTGGAATATAGTCATACTCCAATCCACCAATGGTTTCATTTGGCGTGTAGTGAAGGTAAGCCGCATCAGGATTAAGCTTAAGTTCGGCTTGGGTCGGTACGGCAATATTACCGTTTCCTTCACTGCTAGCTGCGATAGAAACATCACAGTAACGCGCCGCTTCTTTAATCGCTTTTTTCGACCAGATGCCGGTATTGATATAATCTGCGCTGCTTTTGCCTCTCAATAAATTCATCGGAATCATTGAGAATTGTGACGTCGCGCCACCTTGCAGAAATAACACTTTGTATGCAGAACTAATGCCCATAAGATCACGCAGATCTTGCTCCGCTTGTTCCGCCACAGATACAAACTCGTCGCTGCGGTGACTCATCTCCATAATAGAGAGTCCCTTGCCGTGCCAATCCAACAACTCTTGCTGTGCTTGTGCTAGCACTTCTTCGGGTAAACCTGCAGGTCCTGCACTGAAATTAAACTTGCGCGTCATCGATCGTTTCTCTTATACCAATATTTCTTGCTGCTATTAATAGGCGCAACAAAAAGGGTGCTATATAAAAAGTGCGACTTAAAGCCGCACTTGATTGGATAAATTACTCACTATCATCTGAGTGATTTTCCGCATCCGGCTGTAGATCAGCTGGGCTATCTGGCGATTCGTCAGAAACCTCCCCTTCGCCGAGCTCTTCCTCATCCGGTTCTTCTATACGTGCAACACTCACAAGTCGCTCATCCGTATTTACACGGATCAATGTAACCCCTTGAGTGTTTCGTCCTAGCTCAGATATGCCATCACCACCGGTACGTACCAAAGTACCGCGGTCACTGATCAACATAACATCGTCACCATCAAAGACTTGAACTGCACCTGCCAACTGACCGTTACGATCAGAACACTGCTGCGCAATCACGCCTTGACCACCACGACCTTTCACTGGGAAGTCATCTATCGCTGTCTTCTTACCAAAGCCGTTTTCTGAAGCCGTCAGTATCTTGCCACCTTCCTGTGGAATAATTAACGAGATAACTTCAACGCCATCGCCCATTCTTACACCACGTACACCACGCGCCGTACGGCCCATAGGACGAACATCATCTTCATTAAAGCGCATACTCTTGCCCGCACTTGTCATTAACATGATGTCATTGGAACCGTCGGTGATCGCAGCACCGATTAGATGATCGTCATCTAATAGATCTAAAGCGATTAGACCGCTTGAACGAGGACGTGCGAAATTGGTTAGTGCTGTTTTCTTAACCGTGCCAGAGGCTGTCGCCATAAAGATAAATTTATCTTCTTCATAAGCGCCTACCGGCAAGATCGTACTTACACGTTCACCTTCATCCAATGGCAATATATTCACAATTGGGCGGCCACGAGCGGTACGACTAGCAACTGGAATCTCAAAAACACGCAACCAATACACTTTGCCACGGTCGGTAAAGCAAAGAATGGTGTCATGAGTGTTTGCTATCAATAGATGTTCGATAAAATCTTCATCTTTAATAGCTGCAGCTGATTTACCTTTACCACCACGGCGCTGTGACTGGTAATCAGTCAATGGCTGAGTTTTCGCATAACCACCATGGGATATAGTCACAACCATATCTTCTTCAGTGATTAGATCAGCAATAGTTAGATCTTTACGTGAAGCGGTAATCTCAGTACGACGCTCATCGCCATACTCTTCAAGTACGGCTTCAAGCTCTTCGCGAATCACTTCCATCAAACGCTCATGGGAGCCTAAAATAAGTAGCAACTCAGCAATTTTATCTAATAACTCTTTATATTCAGCAATCAGCTTATCATGTTCTAAACCGGTCAAACGGTGTAGACGTAGCTCTAGAATTGCCTGTGCTTGAGCTGGTGACAAATGATAATGCCCATCACGCAAGCCATACTGCTCTTCCAAGTCATCTGGGCGGCAAGCATCTTCGCCTGCGCGCTCAAGCATCTGAATAACATCACCCGGCGCCCAAGCCATTTCGATTAACGCTTCTTTCGCTTCCGCTGGCGTAGGTGATTTCTTAATCAGCTCAATAACCGGATCGATATTAGCCAACGCAACCGCTAGGCCTTCAAGAAGATGGCCACGTTCACGGGCTTTTCTTAATAGGTACACTGTACGACGAGTAACTACCTCACGACGGTGACGCACAAAGCACTCAAGGGCGGTTTTAAGATCCAATATACGCGGTTGACCATCAACCAAGGCCACCATATTGATACCGAATACCGACTCCATTTGAGTCTGAGCAAACAAGTTATTGATAACGACTTCAGGAACTTCATTGCGTCGTAATTCAATAACAATGCGCATACCATCTTTATCAGACTCGTCACGCAGCTCAGTAATCCCTTCGATCTTTTTCTCTTTTACTAACTCAGCTATTTTTTCGATCAAACGTGCTTTGTTTAGCTGATAAGGGATCTCGGTGATAATAAGAGACGGCTTACCGTTCTTTGCATCTTCTTCGACATGATACTTAGCACGGACATAGATACGTCCACGCCCTGTGCGATAAGCTTGCAAAATGCCCGCACGACCATTAATGATGCCACCCGTCGGAAAATCGGGGCCAGGAATATATTCCATTAGCTCATCGGTCGTTAAATCGCCATTTTCTATTAATGCGATACAACCACGAACAACTTCCGACAAGTTATGCGGTGGAATATTGGTCGCCATACCAACAGCAATACCCGATGAACCATTAACAAGCAGGTTCGGGATACGTGTAGGCACAACTACTGGAATCTTTTCGGTACCGTCATAGTTATCAACAAAGTCGACGGTTTCTTTTTCAAGGTCAGCTAACAGCTCATGAGCTATCTTATCCATGCGGATTTCGGTATAACGCATCGCCGCAGCGGAGTCGCCATCAATCGAACCGAAGTTACCCTGTCCATCCACGAGGGGATAGCGCATCGAAAAGCTCTGTGCCATACGTACAATAGTATCGTAAACAGCACTATCGCCATGTGGGTGATATTTACCGATTACATCGCCTACCACACGCGCTGACTTTTTATATGCTTTATTCCAGTCATTGCCGAGTTCGTTCATAGCAAATAAAACACGACGGTGTACTGGTTTAAGACCGTCTCTTGCGTCAGGTAACGCACGGCCTACGATTACGCTCATTGCGTAATCTAGGTATGACTGCTTCAGTTCATCTTCGATGTTAACTGGCAGAATTTCTTTGACTTGATCGCCCATTCCCTATCCTTGAATCACTCTCGCAACGGAAGGTTTCCGCGGATATTTTTAACCGCAGGAGTATATCATATTTTCCACAAATGAATCCTGAAATAATAAGGGGTTATATAATTAAATATTAGAACCTGAGCATTTATTGCTATGACTATTTCTGAAGCCTCGAGGAGTGCTAGAATAAGATAAAATTCACGAACGAAAGAACGCCATGATTCAGCCAAATACAACGCCTCAACAAAATATTGACCCGGAAGAGATTGCCAAGTTCGAAGAACTCGCAAATAAGTGGTGGGATCGTAACAGCGAATTCAAACCCCTACATGATATCAACCCACTCCGTGTTGGTTTTATCGACCGTATTGCTCAACTTGCTGAAAAGAAAGTTTTAGACGTAGGCTGCGGCGGCGGCATATTATCCGAATCAATGGCACAACGAGGTGCCCATGTCACAGGCATAGATATGGGAGCCGCGCCCTTAAAAATCGCTAAACTGCATGGTTTAGAGAGCGGCGTAGATGTTAGCTACAAGCAGATAACCGTTGAAGAACTTGCTGAAGAGCAGCCTGAATCTTTTGACGTAGTAACCTGCATGGAGATGCTCGAACATGTGCCAGACCCCTCTTCCATCGTCAACGCCTGCGCAAAACTCTGCAAACCAGGCGGCACACTTTTCTTTTCTACACTCAACCGCAACCCAAAAAGTTATCTATTTGCGATTTTAGGGGCTGAAAAACTATTAAAACTAGTGCCTGATGGAACCCATGACTTCAAGAAGTTTATTCGCCCATCAGAACTAGGCTCATGGATTAGGGAAAGCGGCCTGCAAAGCACAGAGATGTGCGGCATGACCTACAACCCTCTAACAAAAACATACAGCCTTCATCCAACCGATGTGGATGTAAACTATATGATTGCAACCACTAAACCAGCCTAAGAGCCTTCTACATATATGAGCACACGACCGGCATCCGTTCTATTCGATCTTGATGGCACTTTAATTGATACAGCCCCGGACTTTCATTGGGTAATCAATCAACTCCTACGCGAAGAGAACAAAGATCCCGTCAGCTATGACTATATAAGGCATTACGTCTCTAACGGCGCACGAGCAATGGTGGGGGCAGCATTTAATTTAGATACACATGACCACGCATTTGATTATTTACACCAACGAATGTTGGAAATTTATCTAAATCACTTAGACGCAGACAGCCAGTTATTCCATGGCCTTGATGAATGTCTGACATGGTTAGAGGAAAAAAACATTCCCTGGGGCGTTGTCACCAACAAACCTAAACTCTACACCACCCCCCTTATGCAGGGACTTGGGCTATCAAAACGGGCAAGCACTGTAATCTGCCCCGATCATGTAAAAAACAAGAAACCTGACCCAGAAGCGCTATTCCTCGCATGCAATGAAATCAACTGCCCCGCAGAGAGCAGTATTTACGTTGGCGATCATATACGCGATATTGAAGCGGGAAATCGTGCAGGGATGACAACGATTGGCGCCACTTATGGCTACCTTAATGCGGACGAAGATCCTTATAAATGGCAAGCTGATCACTACATTTCCTGTGCAACTAAACTCAAGCCCCTGCTACAATCAATCTATATTGATTTAGACAGCTAATATTAGGATCAAAACTATGTTTGAGTACCAAGCACCGGATAACCTCCTACAAGACCGTATTATTTTGGTAACAGGCGCCGGTGCAGGCATCGGCCGTGTTGCAGCAAAAACATTTGCAGCGCATGGCGCAACAGTGATTTTACTGGGCCGCACACTGGAAAAGCTTGAGCAGGTGTATGATGAGATCGAAGCCGCAGGACACCCTCAACCCGCTTTAGTACCCCTCAATCTAGAAAGCGCACAAGAACACGACTACATTGAACTTACCAACACGCTAGAACAGGAGTTTGGCCGCCTTGATGGCATACTCCACAACGCAAGCTTATTAGGTGTTCGCACGCCTATCGAAAGCTATGACCCCGTTATTTGGCAACAAGTGATGCAAGTCAATCTCAATGCACCTTTCATGATGACGCAAATATTGATGCCTCTCTTAGAGCAATCGGACAATGCATCCATTGTCTTCACATCATCTAGCGTTGGCAGAAAAGCCAAGGCTTACTGGGGTGCTTATGGTGTATCAAAGTTTGCCACTGAAGGCTTAATGCAAACATTGGCCGATGAATTAGAGGCGGTAAGCAAAATCCGGACAAACTGCATAAATCCTGGAGCAACACGCACTCAAATGCGCGCAGATGCCTACCCTGCAGAAAATCCCTCCACTGTTAAATCCGCCGAAGAGATTATGCCTTTATATCTATACCTAATGGGTGCAGATAGTCTTGAAATAAATGGCCAGTCACTCGATGCACAATGATTACAGTAGCCATAAAAAAAGCAGCTTAGGCTGCTTTTTTTATGGCATAAGAATAAACTAATTAAACTTAATCTCCCTCTTGTCTTCTTGCACGCTGCTTCTTATAACGCCGATCAAATTTCTGTTTTTCCACTACGGACATCTTCGCGCCACGTCTTGGTTTCAACTCCAACATCTGAGATAAAGACTTAACCTCTTTATCTTCCATCATTTTCCATGTTCCAGCTCTAACATCACTCGGCAGAAAGACCGGCCCAAAACGCACACGCTTCAAGCGACTAACCTGAACCTCTTGCGATTCCCAAAGTCGACGCACTTCGCGGTTTTTGCCTTCCATAACCACGCAGTGATACCACTTGTTAGCCCCTTCACCATCAAAGAACTGCACATCAGTAAAACGCGCCATACCATCTTCCAGCAAAACGCCATCCGTTAAGCGTTTTAAAAGAGCATCATCAACACTTCCCAAAACACGTACAGCATACTCACGATCAATTTGAGCTGACGGATGCATTAGCGCATTCGCTAACTCACCATCGGTAGTAAACAGCAGAAGACCGGAAGTATTAATATCCAAACGACCAATAGCGATCCAACGCCCTTCCTTAAGAGGAGGAAGGTGATCAAATACTGTCGGACGACCTTCAGGGTCATGCCGCGTACAGATCTCGCCCACAGGTTTGTTGTATACCAACACCCTACGCTCAGCCTGTTTATCAAAAATAAGATTTACAATTGTTCCATCTACAGAGACTACATCACCTTCTGCAATGCGGTCTCCCAAAGTAGCAACTTGATTATTAACGGAAATTCGCCCATCTTTAATCCAACGCTCCATCTCACGACGTGAGCCTATACCGGAGCGCGCCAAAACTTTATGTATTTTTTCATCTGACATATGACGCACCTAAAAATTTATCTAAATACTTACAAACAAAATCACAAATATACACTTTAAAATAAAAGTAATTATTTATAATAAAAAACAGAAAGAATAACCAACAAAAAAGCCCTTTCAACAGAGGAAAGGGCTCTTAATTATAAAAACCACCGCAAGATAATTAAATCAGGCAATCGTCTTTAGTAAATCCTTTTTCAAAATAAGCCTGAAAAGCCAATGGTGTACGACCTCGACCAGACCATTCATGCTCAACACCTGCATCATCTACAACACGATACTTAGGCTGAACCTTCTTTTTCGGTGCTGCAACGTCACCAATCATACCCATAAGATCATTCATATCCACACCCGCATCTAACATGCTTTGGCGAATCGCTTCAATCTTCTCAAGTTTTTCCTGCTCTGCTGCCTGAATCGCTGCTTCTTCTTCACGACGATCATCCGCAATAACGGTTAAATCCGAAATTACTTTTTCTAGTTCAGCAACACTTAATTCCTGACACTGCTTACGAAGAGAATTTTTACGCGTTAATATTTTTAAAAAATCAGACATCTCTACTACTCATCGAATTAAATAACACAGAGTAATTATCTTTATAGATAATAATTAATCAAGTATTAAGAATAATATTTTATTTATGAGAAGTTAATCGTATCACCTGCCCCTTGTCGAATAACCTCTGGAACCTCTTCAACTAAATTAACAACACTTGTCGCTTCAAGACCACAATAACCACCATCTATAATAAGGTCCACTTGGTTTTGAAGCAGTTGGCGCATTTCATAAGGATCCATTAACGGCATTTCATCGCCTGGCATAATTAACGATGTACTCATAATAGGCTCACCTAAAGCTTCAGTCAGCGCCAAAGTAATAGGATGATCCGGTACTCGAATACCAATAGTTCTTCTTTTTGGATGTAAAAGACGTCTTGGTACTTCCGACGTTGCTTTTAGAATAAAAGTAAAAGCACCCGGCGTATGAGATTTTAATAATCGATAATTAGTATTTTCTACTTTTGCATAGGTACTAATTTCACTTAAATCACGACATACCAATGTAAAATTATGTTTATCATCCAACTGACGTATTCTTTTAATGCGCTCTAATGCTTTTTTATCACCGAGATGACAACCTAAAGCATAAGCACAATCTGTAGGGTAAATAACAACCCCACCTTTTTTGATAATTTCAACGGCCTGATTTATCAAACGCGATTGAGGATTTTCAGGATGGATTTGAAAAAACTGACTCACAATTTACCTAGCTAATCATTCAATAATAATATTTTTTATATTATAACTTATCTATATAAACTTACGCACCTAGCGAGCTAGGTTAATTTAACAAATAATTCAATACATGATTCTCGTCACTTTTTAAGGGTGGGTATTTCCCTAAGTCGGTCCAAGTATGACCAGGAGAGTGAAAATCACTACCGGCAGAAATCATCATATTTTTTTCCTTAGCGATTCGAAGTAACTGAAAATGATGATCTGGTGTCATACCGGGATATGAGACCTCAATTCCATCTCCCCCCGCATCAGTGAAATCATTAATCGCACCACGCAGTTTTGTAAATGTCATTTTATATTTAGTTGGGTGAGCTAAGATTGAAACACCTCCCGCATTTTTAATAACGGCTAAAGCTTCCGTAAGCGAAGGCCACTCCATTTTAACATCGCCTTTTTTACCTATACCCAAATATTTTTTAAAAGCTTGCTGCTCAGAACTCACTAGACCTTGTTCAAACATGACTTGAGCAAAATGCGGACGACCAATAACACCATCGCCACCTTTCTCTTTAGCCGCCTGATAAAGATCGGGAAGACCCATTGAGATTAGTTGATCTGCCACCTTTCTTGCGCGTGCTAATCTAAGCTCAGCAAGATTGGACAGATAGCCCTGAAGCTCTTCAGAGTCGACGTTTAACCCTAAACCGACAATATGCAAAACTCTATGATTCCAAGTGCAAGTAAACTCAACACCTGGAATCAATTGAATACCTTCCAGATCTTGATCGGTAAACTGACGAATCCCCGCCAGCGTATCATGATCAGTAATCGCTAAAATCTGTATCTGCTTTTGCTTAGCCCGCTCCAACAAAACCAGTGGCTCAAGAGACCCATCGGACGCGGTTGTATGGCAATGTAAATCGTATTTAGGCAATTCCATATTCATTCACTGTTTATATAAAGCTCCAGCAACCTTATAATCCTACTTTAACTAACTAGATCAAGGCTGCTATGAAGCTTTTATTAGATTTTTTACCAATCATTATCTTTTTTATCGTATATAAAACGACTAATGACATAATTTTAGCAACAGCGGTCCTGATACCGGCAACGCTTTTACAGATGCTATATACATGGATTCGCACACATAAGATTGAAAAAATGCAGCTGGTAACTTTAGCCTTGGTCATTATCCTCGGCGGTGCCACCGTTATTTTTCAAGATAAAACTTTTATTCAATGGAAACCAACCGTCGTAAATTGGTTGTTTGGCCTAGCATTTCTAGGTAGCCAATTTATCGGAAGCAAAACGATTATAGAGCGTCTAATGGGAAGCAACCTATCCTTGCCACATTTTGCTTGGCGAACACTTAATATTGCTTGGGTTGTTTTTTTCCTAGCAATGGGTGCACTCAACCTTTTTGTCGCCTACTCTTTCAGCGAGGAGACTTGGGTCAATTTTAAACTATTTGGCATGCTAGGTCTCACTGTGATTTTTATCATTGCTCAAGGTGTTTACCTTTCTCGCCATATTGATAACACAGAAAGCAACGATTCAAATAACTAAGGAAGTACTTGTGTATTACGCCATTATTTCAGAAGACAAAGAAAACAGCTTAGAAGACCGTCTAGCAGCACGCCCTGAGCATATACTACGACTAAAAGATTTAAACGAAGAGGGCCGATTACTTATTGCTGGCCCTCATCCAGCTATAGATAGCGAAGATCCAGGTTCTGCGGGCTTTACAGGCAGTTTAGTCGTTGCTGAGTTCCCATCATTAGCTGATGCACAGCAATGGGCAGACGCAGATCCTTACATTACAGCAGGTGTTTACAAAAAAGTTACTGTTAAGCCGTATAAAAAAGTACTACCCTAGTACATAAGAGCGCTATAATCTTAGTTACAACTATGAACTAAAGACTAAGAGTGTATCTACAAGTAGAAAAAGTAGACTTAGTTAAGTGTTGCCTTATGAGTGTATAAGTAAGCAATTAGTCCAAAGATATGACTATTTTTCTGCTATTTATCCTAGGTTAAGGTAGGAAGAGTTGTAATAACTAGATTATTTCTTATTATTATTCCTAACTACAGAATCCAAATCGTATTTCAAGGACAGCTAAAATGAAAAAATTCGCAATCGCTTCTGGCTTAGTACTCGCTATGGGCCTAGCAACTGGTGCTCAAGCTCACCCAGAGAACGCAGGCTACTGGGATGAATCAAAAACATCTACAGTATGGAAAACAGGTACTGGCGGATGCTGGCGTCATGGTTTCTGGGAAGAGTCTGATGCAATCGAAGGTTGTGAAGGCTACAAAGCCCCAATGGCAGAAGCTCCAGCACCAGCTCCAGCACCGGCACCTCAGTTAATGAGCACTGTTGAAAAACACATTGTGTATTTTGACTTTGATAGCTCTAACCCTGGTGATGTAAGCGATATTTCTAGCTATGTTAACTCTCTTAAAGAAGTAACTAGCGTGAAACTTGTTGGTCATGCTGACCGTATCGGTGCAAGTGCATATAACGATGCGCTTTCTCAGAAACGTGTAAACGCAGTTTCTGAAGCACTACAAGCAGGCGGCGTAAGCGCTTCTGCTATCAGCACTGGTTACATGGGCGAAAATGCTCCAGCTAAATCATGTGAAGGCCTACGTGGCACTAACGTTGTAGACTGCCTACGCGCTAACCGTCGTGTAGAAGTTGAGATTTCTGGTAAAAAATAAGCAGTAAAGTCAGCGTACTTTGTTGCTAAAGAGGCACCTTTTTAAAAGGTGCCTTTTTTTATAACAATAAATATAAGGCTGATCATGAGAATACTAACAAACCTTATTCCTTTCCTCTTTTTACTTATCAGCTGCCCTTCTTTTTCTGCTGAAGAGTATGCAGATCAAAAAGTCGTTTATCATATCAATTACGATGATCCGAAACGGATCTCTGCGACCTTTTCTAATATCGCCAATCATATAAACCAGCTAGGCGAAGAGCACATCACCATTAAAGCAGTTATTCACGGCCCAGCTATTAAATATTTTATTGAAGCCAGCCACGATGACGCCAAACAGATAGCTCTAGATTCTTTACGTTTAAGTAATGTTCAGTTCATTATTTGTCGCAACAGTCTAGACGGTTTCAATGTTACCCGAGAAGATCTGTATGAAGTTGAAGCTGAAGATGTTGTGCAAGCAGGCTTACCTGAAATCGTACACTTACAGCAACAGGGCTATTTTTACGTTCGTCCTTAGGGGACAAGCAATTTCCAATTTATTACGGCCACAAAAAAAGGTGGCATATGGCCACCTTTTTAATAATACAGTTAAAGCCTATCCGACCCACACTCGTGCATTTCGGAACATACGCATCCACGCACCATCTTCAGCCCACTCATCAGGCGCCCAACTATTAGTCACCGTACGGAACACACGCTCCGGATGTGGCATCATAATAGTTACACGGCCATCAGTCGTCGTTACACCAGTAATACCTGCTGGAGAACCATTTGGATTCGCTGGATAAGCTTCTGTTTGCTGACCATAGTTATCCACATAACGTAGCGCAACAGCATTCGAATCCTGCAAACCAGCTAAATGATTAGCATCTTTAAACTCAGCACGACCTTCCCCATGAGCGATAGCAATCGGCATACGAGAACCAGCCATTCCCTGTAGGAAAATAGAATCCGATTCTTGAACTTCAACCATAGCAACACGCGCTTCAAACTGCTCAGACACATTACGTACAAAATGCGGCCAAAGATCTGAACCTGGGATTAATTCATGTAAGTTAGAAAGCATCTGACAACCATTACAGATACCTAACGAGAAGGTATCTTCTCTGGTAAAGAACGTCTGGAACTGCTCACGAGCTCGCTCATTGAACAAAATCGATTTTGCCCAACCTTCGCCTGCACCTAATACATCCCCATAAGAGAAGCCACCACAAGCCACTAAACCCTTAAACTGATCCAATGCAACGCGGCCCGACAGAATATCGCTCATATGCACATCTATCGCAGCAAAACCTGCTTTATCAAATGCAGCAGCCATCTCTATCTGACCATTCACCCCTTGCTCACGGATAATAGCCATCTGTGGACGAGTACCTGTATTAATAAAGGGTGCGGCTACATCTTCATTTTGATCAAATGTTAACGAGGCATGCAAACCTGGGTTTTCTTTATCATTAATGCTGTCAAACTCTTGTTGCGCACATTCAGAGTTATCACGTAATGACTGAATCTGATAAGAGGTCTCTGCCCACCAGCGCTGCAACTGGATACGACGCTCAGAATAAATCTCTTCCTCATCAAAATGGAAGCGCAATTCATCATCTAAGTTAAGAGAACCGATCACTTGGGTAACATCACCTAGGCCCGCCGCATTCAATTCAGTCAATACAACATCAAGATCATCACGTTTAACCTGAACAACTGCACCCAACTCTTCAGAGAATAGCGCGGCGGCCAGCTCACTCTTCTCAGCAGCTAACATATCAAGGTTAATATCGAGACCTGTTCGACCTGCAAACGCCATCTCTGTCACTGTAGCAAATAAACCACCATCAGAGCGGTCATGGTAAGCCAGTAGTAAGCCCTGTTCATTCAACTCTTGAATCGCTGCAAAAAATGCAACTAGCAGTTCAGGCTGATCTACATCAGGCACCTTTTGGCCTACTTCATTATAAACTTGCGCTAAGGCAGACAAACCAATACGGTTTTGACCTTCGCCCAAATCGAGCAAAATAAGGTCTGTCTCACCTTGATCGGTACGCAATTGAGGTGTCAACGTTTTGCGCGCATCAAGCACCGGCGCAAAACCAGTTATCACTAATGACATAGGCGCTGTCACTGATTTATCTTCGCCCTCGTCATTCCATACCGTACGCATAGACATAGAGTCTTTACCAACAGGAATAGTCATCCCCAAGGCTGGGCATAACTCCATACCTACAGCTTTCACCGTATCGTAAAGCTTTTCATCTTCACCAGGATGGCCCGCAGCACACATCCAGTTTGCAGATAACTTAATATCTTTAAGCTCACCAATTCTAGCCGCGGCCATGTTAGTAACCGTTTCACCAATCGACATACGGCCTGACGCAGGAGAATCTACTAGCGCAAGTGGTGTACGCTCACCCATTGCCATAGCTTCACCCGCATAAGTATCAAACGATGCTGTAGTAACCGCACAATCAGCAACGGGAACTTGCCATGGGCCTACCATTTGATCCCGGGCAACTTGACCCGTAATCGAGCGATCTCCAATGGTGATCAAGAATGACTTAGACGCGACTGAAGGCAGTTTCATCACCCGTTCTGCAGCCTCTTTAAGATCAATCGCGCTGGTATCAAAATCAGGCACCTGATACTCAACACGCTCAACCGAACGGTGCATTTTTGGCGGCTTACCAAAAAGAACATTCATTGGTAGGTCTACTGGGTTATTCTCAAAATGAGTATCACCTAACGTCAGGTGCATCTCTTCTGTCGCTTCACCTACAATCGCATACGGACAACGCTCACGCTGACAGATCGCCTCAAAACGAGCTAAATCTGTTGGCGCAACGGCCATCACATAACGCTCTTGCGCTTCGTTACACCAGATAGCCAATGGCGACATGCCTGGCTCATCATTGTTGATATTACGTAACCCAAACTTACCGCCACGATTGCCGTCTTTTACCAGTTCAGGAAATGCATTTGATAAACCGCCGGCTCCTACATCATGAATAAATGCGATCGGGTTTTCATCACCCTGCTGCCAGCATTGATCTATCACCTCCTGACAACGGCGCTCTAATTCTGGGTTATCACGCTGAACCGATGCAAAATCTAAATCAGCGGAAGAGGTACCAGACGACATAGATGAGGCAGCACCGCCACCTAAACCAATCTGCATAGCGGGGCCGCCTAAGCAGATAAGCTTGGCGCCGACAGGAATCTCGCCTTTTTCAACATGGCTATCACGAATATTACCTAAGCCACCGGCAATCATAATCGGTTTATGGTAACCACGGACCTCTTCACCCGCTGCACCATTTACTTTCTGCTCAAATGTACGGAAATAACCGGTTAAGGCTGGACGACCAAATTCGTTATTAAATGCCGCTCCACCTATAGGACCTTCCAACATAATATCGAGTGGCGTAACGATACGGTCAGGTTTGCCGTATTTTGATTCCCAAGGCTGTTCAAAACCTGGGATATTAAGATCGGAAACTGTAAACCCTGTCAGACCCGCTTTAGGTTTAGAGCCTTTACCTGTCGCACCTTCATCACGAATCTCACCGCCAGAACCTGTTGCAGCACCGGAGTGAGGTGCAATCGCTGTCGGGTGGTTATGTGTTTCTACTTTCATCAGGATCTGAATATCTTCCTGATTATATGCGTATTCTTTACCCTCTGGCGTTGGGAAAAAACGCCCAGCTTTACTACCTGCCATAACGGCTGCATTGTCTTTATAAGCTGACAATACATTTTCACCGCCCAACTCATTGGTATTACGAATCATCGCAAACAACGATTTATCTTGAGCTTCGCCATCGATATCCCAAGAGGCATTGAAAATTTTATGACGGCAATGCTCTGAGTTTGCTTGCGCAAACATCATTAGTTCAACATCGGTTGGATTACGTTTGAGCTCTATAAAGCTATCAACTAAATAATCAATTTCATCATCTGCCAATGCTAAGCCAAGTTCAGCGTTTGCTGTAACTAAAGCGTCACGACCACCCGACAAAATATCGACAACAGTTAAAGGCTTAGGTGACTCCTCTATAAATAACGAGGCCGCATCATCTATACTAGGTAGAACAGCTTCAACCATTCGGTCAAATAGTTCTGATTTTACTAAATCAAAATCAGTGTCCGAAAGGTCTGAAGATGTACTGACATAATAAGCAATACCGCGCTCTAAACGTTTAACTGAGGTTAAACCACAGTTATGCGCTATGTCAGTTGCTTTAGATGACCAAGGCGATATTGTGCCTGGACGAGGCACTACCAGAAACAGTTTACCGGAAGGATCTTGAGCCTCCGCTTTAGGTCCATAACGCAAAATACGTTCAAGTACTTGCTGCTGATTTTCCGATAATGCTTGTGACTGATCGGAAAAATGCATAAATTCAGCATACAAGCCAGTAACGGCAGGAACCTTTGACTGAATACCAGATAGTAACTTTTCATGACGAAAAGCAGAAAGAGCAGGTGCTCCGCGCAGTGCCAGCATCTCTAATAGAGCCTCTTGATAGCTGCCGATTGTGGGCAGTAGTTACAGGAGAAAGATAGGTTGTGAATTTTACCGAAACAGTTCGTTGGATACCAGAAAAGCAGCAGTATGTTTGATATTAGTCGTAAAAAAGATGCAGTACAGGCACTGGTTATTTTTTTAATGTTCTGTATTCCGGTACTTTTGAGCTGGAATAGCAAAACTCAACTAGGTGCCATCATAGAATCGGGTAGTCTAAAACTAGTAACCCGGAACTCCCCTAGTACCTATTTCATTGAAAAAGGGGAACCCGCTGGCTTTGAATATGACTTAGCTAAAGCTTACGCTGAACATCTAGGTATAAAATTAGAACTCATTTTACCTGAGAGTTTTAGCGCTATTTTTTCAACCATGAAAGCACGCAACGGTCATATTGCCGGTGCGATGCTAACAGTCACTGATGATAGAGAAAAAGCCTTCGAATTTTCAGCGCCCTTTCTCACGACCACGGCTGCCGTCGTTTACCGCACAACAAAAGGGATCAAAGCCCCCAAAGATTTAAACGACTTAGTTGCTAGAGATAAAACAATCTTAGTGCTGGCAAATAGCAGCCACGCCGAACTTCTCGCACGATTACAAACAACGCACCCTACACTCAAATGGAAAGAGAGCAGCGAACACTCTGCCGTCGAGTTACTCGAGAAACTACACAATAAAGAGATCGACTATACCGTTGTAGACAGCATCACATTTGATGCTCAGAAATCATTCTTTCCCGGACTTAACAAAGCATTTGATCTAAATGACCCTCAAGACCTTGCGTGGATACTCAATCCTCACAATGACCAAAGCCTTAAAAGTTCAGTTAATCGCTTTATGGCTCTTGATTCCACACAGCAATTGATCAAAAAACTCAAAAAGAAATATTTTAATCGTTTCAACCCTCTTAACTTCTACGATACAGCCTCCTTTAAAGAGGATATGGAAGAGCGTTTCCCCAAAATTGAACAATATTTCTATATGGCTGAGCAAGAAACTGATATTGATTGGCAGCTACTCGCCGCTATTGCCTATCAAGAATCCCATTGGAATCCAGAGGCAGTATCCCCTACAGGAGTTAAAGGGATCATGATGCTCACCAATGACGCCGCATCAGAAGTCGATGTAACCGACCGAACCGATCCTCAACAAAGCATTATTGGTGGCGCTCACTATCTCGTCAGCGTAATGAATAAAATCCCTGACCGAATCAAACAGCCGGACCACACTTGGTTTGCTCTAGCCGGCTACAACATTGGTTATGGCCACTTAGAAGACGCGCGTGTACTCACCAGCCGGGCAGGCCTAAATCCAGATAAATGGGACGATGTGAAACAACACCTACCACTCTTAACAAAAGAAAAATACTTCAACACTGTGCGTTATGGTTACGCACGTGGCTATGAGCCCGTTCATTACGTCAGTAATATTAGAAAATATATGAAGCTCTTACGCTGGGAGATCCAAGTTCGCCAAGCTAAACGTCAAAGCGAAGAAGCGGATATGGATCCAGACCATCCAAGCTGGGATGAAGCGACTGTCGTGGAAGATATTTTACCTTCACTATAGCGCTAACCCGTGTTTCTACTTAATTTTTCCGCTTTTTTCTCTTCGCGGCGGCGCTGAAAAAAGGCACTTATTTTTTGACGGCACGTATCCGCTAAAACACCAGACGTCACCTCTACATTATGATTAATCCAAGGCTGCCGAAATAATTGGCAGTTACTATCAACAACACCCGCTTTATCTTCACTAGCCCCATATATCACACGACTTATCCGTGCATGCACAATAGCACCCGCACACATGGTACAAGGTTCAATTGTCACATAGAGCTCTGCCCCCACTAAACGATAATTACCTACCCGTGCAGCAGCATCCCGCAACGCCATAATTTCAGCATGAGCCGTAGGATCATGACCACTAATGGGGTGATTCCAACCCTCTCCTATAACCTCACCATTTAAGACGACTACCGCTCCCACCGGAACTTCACCCGCATTTTCGGCATGATCAGCTAATGCTAATGCCTCATGCATCCATAACTGATCTTGCTCTGCACGCTCACTCATTCCTATGACCACCTTAACCTTATCTACGTAAAAACCTAACTTATTCTAAACAAGCTAAGGCTATCTTTTCATTATAGAAACAAACCGACTGACTCAGCCAGTCATCAGCCAAGTCAATCTCTCACAAACCTCTTTTTTATTTATCAGCTCGCCTAGCTAGTAAATTAAGCAGCAATGGAACTTTATCTAAGGCTTCGTAGTCTATGCCTAACTAGAGAAATTTAGCACTAACCGCTTGATCGCCCCATATAGCTATATGGATTAAACGAGTAACAGATACATTATTTTATATAGGCAAACTCTCAATGACCTCCCAGCCCCCTATACCCGACTCCCTGCAAAAACCCTTATCACGTTCATTGCTGCTGTTACGCTTAGGCATCTTTGTAGTGTTACTAATGTGGACACTCGACAAGTTCGTTAATCCAGCCCACGCCAGCAAAGTACTTAACAACTTTTACGGTATCGATTGGCTCACCCATAACCTTTCTTATATCGTTGGCTCATTAGAGCTATTACTTATTTTGGCATTTGTTGTTGGCCTTTGGCGCCGTTGGACCTACGCTATCGTCTTAATCATTCACGCCTTTTCAACTTTCTCCCCTTACAAACAATATATGGCACCTTTTGATCACCTACTATTTTTTACCGCTTGGCCCATGCTTGCGGCTTGCCTAGCCCTATATTGGTTAAGAGAGTGGGACACATTGTGCACAATCCCTCAAAAAACTAAAACAACAGTTACCTCGCAAAATTAATATTCAATGTATTGCCATAGGGATAATTAACATTCCATGGCAATACGCTAGTTAACATAGACTTGAAATAGGTTTTATGATGAAAACACAAAACCCGTTAATCACCTTTCTATTAATATTGAGCTTTTCCTTCATCAGCTCAATGGCAGTAGCAGATGAGTATAAAATCGAACACATACAAGGTGATATTTATCGTTTTATCGACGATAGACACCGCTCTGTATTTTTAGTAACAAACGAAGGAATAGTCCTGACAGACCCCTTGAATCCAAAAGCCGCTACCTGGCTAAAAGCCGAGATAAAAAGGCTTTTTAACGTACCTATCAAATATGTTATTTACAGTCACAACCACAGTGACCATATCTACGGTGCAAAAGTTTTTGATGATCCTGACACTATTTTCATTGCTCATGAACTCGCAGCACAAGATATTCAAATAACAAAAGCCGATACTGTTATCCCTGATGTTACTTTTAAAGAGGATATGTTGATCTCTTTAGGAGGCCATACAATTGAGCTGAGATATCATGGACCCAACGATGGCCGCGGCTCTATAAGCATGCTTTTCCAACCCGAAAAGCTACTGTTTGTTGTCGATTGGATTGTCATAGGCCGAATGCCTTGGCAGAAACTCTGGAGTTACGATATTCAAGGTATGATTAACTCTACTCAGCAAGTACTGGATCTTGATTTTGATACTTTTGTTGGCGGACATGCCGACATTGGTAATAAATCTGACGTTCAACACTACCTTAATTATCTACAAGATCTTTATGACGCCGTCATTAACGGTATTCATGAAGGCAAAAGTCTAGATGAGATAAAACAAAGCGTAAAATTAGAAAATTACAGCGATTTAAAACAATTTGATCAATGGCTACCGCTAAATATAGAAGGCGTCTACGAACGTTTAATGGAAGAATCAGGTATGGGCTGGAGACCTGATATTAAGTAGTTATAAAGGGATCTGGGCAGCCTATATAGCTCAGATCCCCTTTACTCATCAGCGTATAGTTTCGCTGTAAACATCTCATAAACAATCGGACCCATCCGCTTGTTCAACACAGTTACGACCACGGAACTTAGCCCGATAAAGCGCAACATCAGCTCGACTCATCGAATCTGCCAGCGACTCATTTTTCACATCCACAAAGGCCACGCCAAAACTTGCGGTAACGGTAATGATCAACTCACCAACCTTAACCTCCATCTTCGCCAACGCCTCCCTCAAACGCTCAGCTAGCTCGGTTGCATCATGTAAATTGGTCTGTGGCAGAAGTACTGCAAACTCTTCACCTCCAATACGCCCGAACAGATCCATATTCCGAATAATCGTTTTCAATGTACTAATGGCAGCAATTAAAACCCTATCCCCAGTCGCATGGCCATAGTTATCATTCACTCGTTTAAACATATCCAGATCTATCATCACCACCGCTATCGGTTCTTCAAAACGTCGAGCGCTACTGAGCTCTTTCTCGCTAAACTCATAGAAAGCACGACGATTTAATACCCCAGTCAACGAATCGGTTTGTGCCAACAACTCGGCCTGCTGCATCGCTTTTTCGAGTTCAACCGTACGTTCAGATACCTGCTGCTCTAGCATTACCTGCTCCTGCTGTAAGTGCTGTATATGTTGCAACTCTACCCTATCTTTCTCTTGAGTAAGGTAGTTAATACGATCAGCTAATGCTAAGGAGAGCAGCACTCCCTCAATACATAACCCCAATGGCGGTGAAAAATTGGTAACAAAATCAGCAGGAATAAAACCGATATTACGCATCACGGCAATAAAAACAGCTAAGCTCCAAATACTCCAGCCCAACACATAAAACCGCGCATCCTCTCGGCCTTTTTTATATTGCCATATCCCAAGCAGTGGAAATAGAACGGTTAAAAGTGCATAAAATAGAGCGAGTTTTAGCGCATATTCACGCCCGCCTAAAAAATAGCAGAGCACAGCAAGCCCACCCAAAACCAAAAGGCCTTGCAGCAGTCGATCAATGATCAACGATTCTCGAGTGTTTAAAAAACAACGTGTAAATTGAGTCGCCAACACTAGCGTCAGCACACCAAAAAGAATCGGAGCAAAATCGGCAAACCAGTTATATCCCTGCCACAAATAGCGATAGCCTAGGCCCGTATTGGTCAACAGAACCATCATCGCCGCCATAATATATAAGGTATACCATTTATATTCGGGCAGTCGTGTGGAGTAGCCTATCAAGAAATTAGAAAACACCAACAGCAAGCCAATACCAAGAAAGGTACCAATCACAAAATAGCGCTTGGCATAGTGTTGAAAAAACGCATCTGGGGTCCACAATAATAGCTGCGTTTCAGCCTTACCAGGCAATGCATAGGAGAGTTTAACCCATATTCGTTGCACCGCGCCGGCCGGTGTATTCACTGGATATAAATTACTCTCAGCGGCAATTGCACGCTCACCAAACGGGACATGATCACCGCCCACCTGAGATGCAGCCCCATCCATATAAAAGGTAACAAAATCCCAATTGGGGTGGGGTACTTCAAGAAACCATGATAATGCAGCTTCGCTGTTGTTTTTCAGGTCGATACGCAGCCAATAATCAGCCCCACCGATACCAAAGTTACTCTTACCCTTAGGCAACGGCGCAAAGCGAGAAGAAAGGGGGGCGCTCTTTACTTGCTCCCATGTATAGGATTGGCTCGCATCTTCAAGATAAAAGACATTCATCCCTGTGCCAACACCCGCCATCGTGGATGATAATTTGATCGGCGACTGAGCCTGACAAACTGCACTAATAAATAGAAAGAAAAGCAGCACAAAAATGCGCTCTAGATATTCGTAACAAAGACCTGTACGAAGTCGGTGACTGATCTTCCAACGGCTATTAATACGACTAAAATCTGGTATGCCCATGATTATAATTTAAACGCCTAAACCTGTGGTTCGGATGGGTAATTTGATAACTAATAACAACTCAGTAGCATCATATTACCCGCAAGCTATCGAGACTCTTGGTTAATTAGCACTGATATTATACTAATTAACGCCCGTTAGTCCGTTTAGTTTGCCCTATTAAACAGAATGGAATACTTGTCACATTAATAGATAAGCGCCGTTATTTTACACAACTACACTAGCTACTACCCACCATTACATTCATAACATGGATGATCATTTATTGCTGACCAAACAAAAAATCCTAAGCAGTAACTTAGCGTTAAGAGCGTAACACTAATACTGAGCAACCTGCGCGATCAACCACTCGCGAAGAGTTAGACCCCAGCAACACATGATCCACTTTACTGCGGTGATGCGCAGTCATAATAATAAGATCAGCATTGCAGCGTTTAACATGTTTGATAATGCGCTCAGCCGGATTACCCTGATGTACTGAAAGCGTTCGATTAACTTCTGGTGGTAACTTTTTCTGAGCCAGTATTTGTAGCTGTTTTTCAACGGCTTCGTGAGCCTTCTCAACAGCTGACTTTTTAAAATAAGATGCAACCAACGGCGAGTTAAATCCAGGAATGACGGTCATCAAATGGATACAGCCATCACTCTCTAATTCACGCAAAGCCAGTTCGATCGCCTGATCAGAAAAAGACGGTTCTTCAATATCAACCGGAACAATAATTTGCTTAAACATGAGTCCTTCCTTTACCAAAAAGTATGGCTATCTAAACCGAGGCCCTTACGAGAAGACGCCTCGGATCTGGATTAAGTATTTGCTAGAGTCGAAGCCTGATCACCGTCAGCCCGGCGACGACGGCGCTGAAATAGCACGACAGGTATCAACAATAACAAAGCAGGGATAAACATAAGCTCCTTAGGTGGCTGCCCCTTCGGTACTTCCACCTGCCCTATCTGCTGATCAAACATCAAACCCGCTTTCTCTGCATGACTGCCGAAGCCCACCATATCGACGACCACCTTGCCATCAAGATTCGCCAACTCTAGACCCGCATTCACCATGCGTTCCTGAGTATTCGCCCCCTCAGCAAGTTCAAACAGCGCGACAAAATCCCGTGGATTACCAACATCATCTTCACCGATCAAATGCAGCCTCAGTTCAGCGCCATTAGGCAGATCCAAGCTATCACCCATTAATTCGCTAGCGGCTACCGTCTGGAACGGTGGTGCCACCATGTCCATCCAAAAACCTGGACGGAATAGAGAGAAGGCTATAAGAATCAATAACGCCGTTTCATGTAACCGATTACGCACCAAAAAATGTCCTTGAGTTGCAGCGGTAAACAGCAAGATCGCCGCAGTCGAAACCACGAAGACAATAATGCCCTGCCACCAGCTCACGTCGATCAATAATAGGTCAGTGTTGAATATAAACAGGAAGGGTAAAATAGCGGTTCGCAAGCTATAGAAGAATGCGACAAACCCCGTACGGATAGGATCACCACCGGACACCGCCGCTGCGGCAAAAGAAGCGAGTCCTACCGGAGGTGTCACATCGGCCATGATGCCGAAGTAAAACACGAATAGATGCACAGCAATCAGCGGCACAATCAAGCCTGACTCTTGACCTAAAGTCACTATTACTGGTGCCAATAAAGATGACACCACAATATAGTTGGCAGTGGTCGGCAAGCCCATACCTAAAATCAAACTAAGTACGGCCGTCAAGGCTAGCATCAACAGCAGGTTACCCATCGACAACACTTCAACTAGATCCGCTAATACAGAACCCACACCGGTCTGCGATACCACACCCACGATAATACCGGCAGTCGCCGTTGCAATGCCGATGCCTATCATGTTGCGCGCACCAACAATTAAGCCATCGATCAGCTGATTAAAGCCCTTCCTAAACTGTCGACCAAGCCCCCCCTCATTACGGAAGAACGCAAACAAGGATTTTTGCGTCAACAGGATAAAGACCATCAACATAGTCGCCCAGAACGCCGAAAGTCCAGGAGACAAGCGTTCAACCATCAAACACCACACCAGTACGATAACAGGCAGAATAAAATGCAATCCGGACTTAACGGTTGGCCCAACTTCTGGTAGTTCCACCACATCAGAATTAGGGTCATCCAGCTCTAGATCAGGGTAGCCAGCAGAGAAACGCACCGACAAGACATAGATAATCAACAACAAGACACCAATCACCAGACTGGCGTATTGGCCAAACAATGGTTTAATCCAACCAATACCATAATAGACCACCATCGACACGGCGGCGGTGGCAAAAAAGCCAATCAACACCCCCATCAAGCGCGCCATCCAAGGCTTGGCAGCGCTGCGCCGAGGCAGGCCGTACATATTCTGTTTAAGCGCTTCAAGGTGAACGATATACACCAGTGCGATATAAGAGATCAATGCGGGTAGAAAAGCATGCTTGATCACCTCCACATAAGAGATGCCCACATACTCAACCATCAAAAACGCAGCGGCGCCCATAACTGGCGGCATAATCTGACCATTAACCGATGAGGCCACTTCGACCGCACCTGCTTTCTCCGCGCTGAAACCCACGCGGCGCATCATTGGAATAGTAAAAGTACCCGTGGTAACCACATTAGCAATGGAGGAACCTGAAATCAGTCCCGTCATACCTGAAGCCACAACCGCTGCTTTGGCAGGGCCACCACGTAGATGCCCTAGCAGGGAAAAGGCGACCTTGATGAAATAGTTACCGGCACCGGCCTTGTCCAACAAAGCACCAAATAAAACAAATAGAAAAACGAAACTGGTCGACACGCCCAGTGCGATACCAAACACACCTTCGGTGGTGATCCACTGGTGATTAACGACTTCCTTCAAACTCGCGCCTTTGTGGGCGATGATTTCCGGCATATAGGGGCCGGCAAAGGTATAAAACAAAAACAGTGATGCGACGACGACGAGTGGTGGTCCAAGTGCACGTCGAGTGGCTTCCAGCAAGAGAATCACGCCGGCAATGGCCACGACAATATCCAGTGTCGTCGGCAAGCCCGGACGATCCGATATTTGGACATAGAAGATAAACAGATAGCCCGCGCAAAAAGCACCCGCTATCGCCATCACCATATCCGGTAAAGGCACCCGCTCACGGGGAGAGCCACCTAAGGCGGGGTAGGCCATAAAAGCAAGAAATACGGCAAACGCAAGATGAATCGAACGCGCTTCAGTATCATTGAAAACACCAAAACTGCCGACCAACGGCCAATCGTAAAAGGGTAACGGCGAGGCGATCCACAATTGAAATAGCGACCAAAACAGTGCAGCAGCCAACAGCAAAAATCGTTGAATGCCTTCTGGGTCTCGGGCACCACTATCCGTCGACGCCACTAAATCTTGGAGCTCGGCTTCGCTGAGTTTAGTAGGTTCTTTTGAATTCAGTTCAGTCATAATACTCTCCGATCCAACACCCCCAGCGTTTACCGCCGGTAAATATTAGTGCGCTCCAGCAAAGCCCAAAGGTCACGCCAGAACTGAGAAAAGACTATCCCAGGAACATCCTAGGATAGTCGAAATAGACGGCGGAGCCGCCAGTCAGGGGTGTATTACTTACATCCAGCCACGTTCTTTGTAATAACGTACAGCGCCTTCATGTAATGGAGCAGACAGACCATTTTTGATCATTTTAGCGGGATCAAGATTGGCAAAGGCAGGGTGTAAACGTTTGAAACGGTCAAAGTTATCAAACACAGCCTTAACCACTTGATAGATCACTTCCGGATCCGCCTTAGTGGAAGAAACGAAGGTCGCACCTACGCCAAAGGTAGTGGTATCGGCATCATTACCGTTATACATGCCGCCAGGGATAATCGCCTCAGCGTAAAAAGCGTTATCATCGATCAACTTCGTGATTTCAGGACCTGTTACCGGTACCAATACTGCGTCACATGAAGTCGTTGCTTCTTTAATCGAACCATTAGGATGGCCAACGGCGTAGATAATCGCATCGACCTTGTTATCACACAACGCTTGAGATTGCTCAGACGCCTTCAACTCTGAAGCAAGTTTGAAGTCATCCATGGTCCAACCTTTACGTTTCATGACCACTTCCATAGTGCCGCGCTGGCCAGAACCGGGATTACCTATATTGACCCGTTTACCTTTCAAATCGTCAAAACTCTTAATACCAGCATCGGCGCGAGCAATCACAGTAAATGGTTCAGGATGTACAGAGAATACTGCGCGGAGCTCTGTGTTAGCACCCTGTTCAGAAAATTTACTAGAGCCATTGTAAGCGTGGTACTGCCAGTCAGACTGGGCCACACCCATATCTTGGTTACCCGCACGAATAGCATTCAGGTTCGCAATCGAACCACCTGTAGATGGCGCAGTACACTTGATACCGTGATCGCTGTTACCACGATTAACCAAACGACAAATGGACTGACCTACTACATAATAGACACCGGTCTGACCACCAGTACCAATAGTCACATAGGATGATTGAGGAGCGGCAACGGCTGCGCCACTTTGAGCCCCAATCGCGATGCCGGCAGCAACCACGGTGTTAGTAAATAACTTCTTCAACTTCATCATTTGCATCCTTTATAGTTATATTCAAGGTCGGTGTAACCGACTATTTTCTACCTTATGTCAGACAAGATAAAAACCTTGTCGTTATTTTTCTGTCATTGATTCCAACATTCAGCACAAATACCATATCCACAGGGTTATCGACGACGACCGCCATACAACCCGCGAACCGCACATACACACAAAATTAATCTATTAGTATTAATATAGCACTCGGTGCGACGAGTGCACGAAATTAACGACACTTGATCGGAAATAACAAACACAACTAGCAAGATATTTTGGCTTTTGTAAAAAGAAAGGTTATTTCCGAGACTATCAAGCTAATATTAGTTAACTCTATTTTTTGCGCGATTATAATAGTTATTATTCACCATTATTTTCAACCAGTGAACAGTTACTGCTTTTGAACTTTATTCCTGGCTGGGGCCCCGGCATATTTTCTGTCAAAAAACTCGATTGTTGCCGCTCAAAATAGGCTTCGCAATCATGATCAAAAAATATAGTCAGCGATCTTAAATCAATCTGTTTTAATCTTTGAGCCACCAACGGGTGCTGAGATATAAATTGAACCATTGTATTTAAGTCTTTCAAATTAGCGGCTGAAGGGGCCAATGCGGCTTGCGTATACGTGGATCCACTCAATAAAACCACACATACCATACGGCAAATACTATTCATGTTTTCTACATCCTCGCTAAAGTGTTTGATGCTCCATACACGAGAGAGCTCACGCCCATCCGATCAAGGTAAATAAGATATTTAATTAAGAACTTCTTTTTTCGCCGACGGACAAATAAATAGCCGAGTTACCACCTCTCGTTTCAATTAGGAGCTCATAACTGGCGCGGGAACCCGCACACCCTCTGGAAAAAACAATCTAATAGTCCACACGTTAATTTAGCACCCCATAGGAATAGCGACATTTATAACCGTCAATACACGCCACTGAGTGTTGATTAACTTTTCGATTTTAATACGTACCCTGCTAAGCGATATTTCAACTGGGCTATAACCGTCGGGCCAGCCTTCTCCCTCAAATATTCTGACCCACTCCTCTCCCCCTTTGGCGAGCACAGCGGCTTTTATTTCGTCATGGCTTACCTCAGGAAAGCAGTCCACATTTACCTCGTCAAAGTTTGGCAGCACAACCCCATTACCATCAGTAATGTTAAGTTGATGCCATTCCGTCGTGCAGTGTTTCCATTCGGTTAAATCGAGGTGTGGACCTTCAGCATTGACCGACAAACTGGTTTCAAGTTGAAACGCCACTCGGTAGCTTTGATTATTTTTACCTTCTAGGATAACCATAGCTTTAGACAGCGTATCGCCTATTTCAAGCGCGGCGAAATACTCTTTTTTGAACGGGGCACTATAGTTTATGGGCTTCTGAAAGGAGATTTTTCCAGATGGTATTAACGTAATTTTATCAAGCGCATAAGCAAAACTGGGTAAACAGATAATTAAAACTGCAAAAAGATATTTCACCCATGCTCTCCTGCTAACCAATGTTGATATCGCATATTCACGTTCATCCCTTATCTATCTTGATCAAGCAGAAAGTAATAATCCCTCGAGCCCTATAAAACTCAAGGTTCTTGTTTTTTTACAAACGTTACCTTTACCTTTTTACCACTACGATAGAGCTCCAGACTTTTTTCCATCTTTTTTTTCCTTTTTTCGATATCGGCAGCCGTTATCACCCGTCTATTCTCTGGATCATTACTTCTAACCATGTAGAGACAAAAATCATAATTGTCAATAAACTCATTCCGCTTCTGCTTTTTATCCGCACTTTCAAGGTTTTTGTAATACTTCCCTATCACCTTCGGACCAATTTCGTGCAAAACGAGTTCAACCCCATCTTTACACATCGACAACTGCGTTTGAAAATACTGCTCTATTGTTACCCCGTCCTCTAGATTGATATGTTCATCTCTGTAACGCACCTCCTTAAATAACTGGTCTACTGCAAGGATCTTTTCACCAACACTATCCTCCGCACTAACGACTACAGATACCATAACTAATACGCTGGCTAAAACGACTCTATTGATCATTTTTACTTGTCCTGACACTTAACAATATCAGTCATAGTACTACTGGATAGTCATCCATAACAAATTCACAGTTCAAGAACACAGCCCCCCCTTCAAGCTTGCAAGATAGAAGCAGCCCTATTATAGTTGTTACTAACAACATAAATTATCAAGGTTAATTCTATGCCCGCTAATTTAGAGCGTGCTGAAGCGCTATACGAAGCTGTAAACCAACTAATCCGTGTTCACCAGTTCCGTGACCGAGATTACATCTGCTCCCACGATGTATCGGTAGCACAGTGTTATGCGCTTGAAACTTTAATAAAACGTGGCCCATTAAGACTACAGGCACTCGCTGATGAGATGTATCTAGATAAGAGCACCACCAGCCGCGTTGTAGATTCTTTATTGCGCAAAGAGTACGTACTCAAGCTTTTGGATCCGGCAGACCAGCGAGCGATCCAGCTGTCTCTTACTCCCGCGGGCGAAGCGCTCTACCATACCATTCATCAAGACCTAATCATGGAAGAGGCTTCACTGATTAAAGATCTTTCACCAGAAGTGATTGATGGCACATTAACCCTTATTCAGCAGCTTACAAAGGCCGCACGTGCACGCTTAGGCCCATAGGCCATTTTTTTAACTTATTAGTTGTTAGTAACAACATTAATCATGGAGGAAATTCTCATGCACAAAGAATTAACCAATCTACCGGTGGCCGTTATTGGCGCGGGCCCTATAGGCTTGAGTGCAGCGGTTCAACTACTCAAGCGAGGCTTCACTCCCGTCCTGTTTGAAGCCAGCAACCAAGCAGGCGCTAATATCGCTCGTTGGGGACATGTGCGTATGTTTTCCCCTTGGGCATACAACGTGGATCCTGCCGCTGCTGAACTACTAAAACCAAATGGTTGGAACGAACCTACGGCAACGGATTTCCCCACCGGCAATGAACTACTAGAGCAATATATAACTCCATTAGCCTCTCACCCAGAGATCAGCCCCCACCTGCATCTAAATACGCGGGTCAAATCTGTTAGCCGGCTTAACCATGACCTTTTACGTACTGAAGGTCGCGATAAAGCCCCCTTTGTGCTGCGAGTATCAAACCCTGACGGTGAGCAAGATATGATCGTCCAAGCGGTTATCGATGCATCAGGCACCTATCAAACACCTAATTGGCTGGGCACCCATGGTATTCCAGCATTAGGTGAAACCGAAGCAAAAGAGGCTATCGCCTACGGTGTTCCCAATATTCTCGGTTCTGAACGGGAGCAATATAAAAACAGAACGGTGTTAGTTGTGGGCGGCGGTCATTCTGCTTTTAATGCTCTACAAGATTTAGTTCAGCTCGCCAATGAACATAAAGATATGCGTGTCCTTTGGGGAGTGAGAAATAGCTCAGTCAACAACGTCGTTCGCTCACCAGAAAATGATGAACTGCAAGAGCGTCGCCGTCTTGAAGTTCGAATCCAAGAGCTACTTGAGCAGGGGAAAATTGAGGTATTTACTGAACTTGAGATTGAAGCGATTCAACAGGAAAATGGCAAGTTAATAATACAAAGCGGATCCAAAACATTGCCACCTGTGGATCGTATCATCGCCGCCACAGGCTTTCGCCCCAACCTTAACCTCTTGGCTGAATTACGCACATCCCTCGATCCGGCGACCCAAAGCCCAACACGACTTGCGCCACTTATCGATCCGAATCAACATAGCTGCGGCTCAGTACCTGAACATGGCTTAGCTGAATTATCTCACCCTGAATTAGGCCTATTTATATTAGGTATAAAGAGTTATGGCCGTGCTCCTACCTTTCTGCTGAGAACCGGCTACAAACAAGTGCTCTCTGTGGTTTCAGCCCTCGGTACTGATTGCATAGCTACTGCAGCACAGGCATCGACCACGCCTACCCCATTAGCCTGCCAAGGATAATCTATGACCACAGTTCTACAGCGCTTTTTAACATCAAGAAAGCTCTTATAAATAACTGTAAAACATACAAAAAAGCCCACTTTATAGTGGGCTTGACACTAACCTACGATTAAAAGTTTCCCTGCTCTCTCCATAGGTTATTGTCGATAACCTGATCTTAGCTATTCGATTTGCTCTTATGGGTATTATATAACTAACCCAATAGACCAACTTACTGAGCTACAACAGGGCCAACTATATCTCCACCACCTAACGACTGATAAAGCATTGCCTGAACTACAAACTGGTTATAGCGGCTTTCCAGCAACGATGATTCAATACTACGTCTCGACTCCATTGCATTAAGCCAATCAATAATTTCACTCTCTCCATAAGTGTATTTACTCTCGTAAATGCGCTCTATCTCTTTGGCATTAGTGTATTGCTCTTGATAGACACCGCCTTGATAGTCGTAGTGTTTTTTAGCGGTAAGTAGGTTATCCACCTCTTCAAATGCCTGATAAAGGGTATCTCTGTAATTCACAACCGCCATTTGATAGTCGATTTCAGAAATACCTTTATTTAACTCCATCTCACGCCACTCAAGAAAAGGCAAAACGATACCACTTCCGAGGGTTGCTACTGGATTTTTCAACAAGTTCAACAAACTAGAAGATGAGGAATTTAATGCCCCAGTTAGCGTAATAGTCGGAAGATAACCCGCTGCCACTGCATCTTTTGAGGCAAGGGTAGATCTCAGCTCATACAAACTAGCTCTTACATCAGGTCGACGCAGCAGAAGCTGCGCCGGTATCCCTGCCTCAATATCAGGTATAGGCTGTATCGATAGCTGTTCAACGCTTATTCCCGTCTCTTGCAAGGGCTGGTTAAGTAGGATGGAAAGGGAGTTTTTGGCTTCTGATAGCTCTTGCTGCAGCTGACTCAGCTGCACTTGCTGATTAAACAGAGCTTGCTCTGATTCAATCACCTCTAATGATGTATTAGAACCATTTTTGTACTTTAACTTGGTAAGCTTAGCAATGCGCTCACTGTCCATTATGTTATCTTTTATCAGTGCAAGTCTCTGGTGAAGATAGGCCACTTTCCAATAGAGCGTAGCTGTTGTTACAACTAGATCTTGGGCTATATTTTCTCTGTCTTCATAGCTTGCTCTGGCAGCCAGTTCACTCGCGTCAGCTAAGGCAGCAACACGATTCCAAAGGTCCAGCTCATAACTCAAAGATAAACCTGTGCTATAGCTAGAGTCCGATGAACCGGAATCAAAGTCATATTCGTAAGAGGAACTCTGTGAGAAACCCAGCTTAGGAACTTTGTTGTTTTCACTAACACCGGCTTCCAATAAAGCTTTTCTTAAAGTCAAAGTCGCTTTTTCTATATCACTGTTTGATACCAAGACTTTATCTATAAGACGGTTGAGTGCGGGATCATTAAATAGGGTCCACCACTGTTCAGGTTGAGCAAGCGTCACTGCATTGTCACTCGAGTTTTGTACTGCACTCGGCAACGACGTCCGAGACCAGCCTTGAGGTATATCTAACTCCGGCTGTTGATATTCACTGCGCATCGAACTGCAACCAAACAACGAAATAGCACAGAGCACCGCAATAGAAGCCTTTATCATCATCTTCATCTTATTCCCCTAATCTCTGGAAAGCGCTTCAATAGGGTTGAGTCGTGCAGCATTACGGGCAGGAAAATAGCCAAAGATAATGCCAATTAAGGTCGAGCAAACAAACGCAGCAACTATAGATGCAGTCGAATAGATCATCTGGTAATCACTGCCGGTATAAGTGATAACAACACCCACAAGGTAGGCGAGCGCGATCCCCAAAATACCACCACAAAAACAAACCAACACCGCTTCAATCAGAAACTGGCGCATGATATCCGCCTGTCTAGCACCCACCGCTACACGTATACCGATCTCGCCAGTTCGCTCCGTAACCGACACCAGCATGATGTTCATCACACCAATTCCGCCGACCAGCAGGGAGATAAACGCTATGGCAGAAATCAGAAGCGTCATAGTTTCAGAGGTTTTTTCTATACTTTTACGTATCGTATCTGTATTGATAGTGAAAAAGTCCACCACACCGTGCCGCATAGTTAACAGGCTAATAATGCCCTGTTCCGCCACCTCACTGGAGACATTTTCATCAACCCTAACGGTAATATCACTGACATAATTTTGCCTAAATATCCGCCCAGAAACCGTGGTATAAGGCAGCCAAACATTGAGTTCATCACTGTTATCAGCCACACTTTCTATAGGATCAGTAACACCGATCACCCGAACAGGCAGACGACCGAGAAAAATGACGCTACCGACAGCATTACCATCTGAGAAAAGTTCCTGTTCAGTATTTTCATCGATAATCGCGACCTGTTCCAACGCCTCAACACTCGCTTCATCAAAATATTGCCCCTGCGCTAAGGTATACCCCCGCACACGGAAATACTCCGTACCAACCCCCTGAACCGAACCGGTTACCGTCTCACTGGAATACCGAATCGCAACATTAGCTCTAACTGTTGGGGTAACACTGTCAATAAAGGACAATGTTTTAAGGGCATTAGCATCACCGGCGGTTAGTGTACGCACTCGTCCTGAGCGGCGATCTCCTCGCCCAGTACCCGGTTTAATTTCTATCGTATTAGTCCCCATTGAAGCGATCTGATCCATAATCGACTGCTGCGATCCGGCGCCCAACGCAACCACCGAGACCACAGAGGCAATCCCGATAATAATGCCTAGCATCGTCAAAAAGGTACGCAGACGATTATGGGACATGGCGATCGTTGCCATTTTAAACGCTTCAAGATAGCGAGAAAAATTAAGCCTAGACGTTGCTTGCTGTTTTTTATCTTCAACATCGCTGCGTTCAGGAATCAAGGGACGTTCTTCCGACGCGCTGGGGTTTAGATGATCACTGATAATCTCCCCATCTTTAATTTCAATAACACGATCGGCAAATTCAGCAATATTCGGATCGTGAGTAACAAGAATAATAGTATGACCATCAAGATGTAGCTCTCGCAGCAGCTTCATCATCTCTTCGCCACTACTACTATCTAACGCACCAGTGGGCTCATCCGCCAAAATCACATCCCCGCCATTCACTAGAGCTCTGGCGACACTAACACGCTGCTGTTGACCACCACTAAGCTGATTCGGCTTATGATCTAAGCGATCTTCTAAACCCAATCGCGTAAGCAGCTTTGTCGCTTTCTCCGCACGTGTATGTGGGCCTTCATTCGCATAGAGAGCAGGAACTTCCACATTTCCCAATGCTGAGAGATCACTCAGTAGATGATAACGCTGAAAAATAAAGCCAAAATATTCACGCCGTAATGCGGCTAACTCATCATCCTCCATTTTGGAGGTATCCTGGCCATTGATGAAGTAACTACCTTTAGTTGGCTTATCCAGACAACCTAAGATATTCATCAGTGTCGATTTTCCTGACCCAGACGCACCAATAATGGCGATCATCTCGCCACGATGAATTTCCAAATTAACATTGTTCAGCACAGTGAGCTCTTGCTCACCGGCAGAAAAGCTACGGCCTACATCAACAACCTTTAACAGTGCTTCAGCCATAGGTTATAACCTCATCCCCGAACCTAAACCCGGACCACTTTGTCCAAACCGACCGCCCTTAGGCATGCCTGAGCCCGCTTCACCGTTGCCGGAAGACTGACCGATAACAATCTCATCACCCTCCTCTAGTCCGGACAAAATCTGAGCGTAAATTTTATTATTGATGCCTACTTTCACATCGTGAGGCTCAACTTGCTCACCCTGTTTCACCAGAACCTGATAGGCAGGATCAGGGCCGGGCTTTTTCATCAAGACTTGAGAGGGAACAAGCAGCGCATCTTCTGCACTTTCCAGCACAATAGAGACTTGTGCTGTCATACCGAAACGCAGCAAATTATCTGGGTTTTTTACATCAAATAAAGCGTTGTAGTAGATCGCTTCATCATCACCAATAATCAGGGTGCTATCGTCACCCGTCAGCAACGTTGGACCGGGCTCAATCGAGCGTAGAACACCGGGATACCTTTTCCCAGTTGAACCCAAAATGGTGAAATACACCTCCTGCTCCGCTCGCACATTAATAATGTCCGCTTCAGACACTTGGGCTTTAACAGTCATAACATCCAGCTGAGCCAACTCAATAATACTAGGTGTACTCTGATTGGTATTAACCGTTTGCCCCTCTTCAACAGACACGTAAATAACAGTGCCATCCATAGGTGAAGATATGGTGGTATAGCCAAGATCCAACTTGGCATCATCAACACTGATAATTGCCTTCTCTTTCTCTGCGCTAAGTTGATCTAGCTCTGCTCGATAAACAGCCAGTGTGGATTCAGCTACATCGTATTCAGCTTGCGAAGTAGCCCCATCTCGCAACATGTTTTTCTTACGGGTAAATTCAGCTTTAGCCGTTTTGATCTGCGCCAGTTTTGCCGCATACTGAGCATTAATACTTTTCAGTGACGCTTCCGCTTCTTTCAGAGCATTTTTCTGGGTAAGGTTATCGATTTGGGCTATTAAATCACCTTTGTGAATGTAGTCACCCACCTCTACATCCATTTTCTCAATTAGACCTGATACCTGAGCACCAACACTAACCAATTTCGATGGATAGAGAACACCATTGGTCAGTACGACGCTCTCTATATTGCCCCGTTTAACGGCATCTGTAATAAATGTAGGTTTCACCTGCTGCGTCATAAAATATTTATAGCCAACACCTACGGCGAGGCCAGCAATGAGCAGTATAATTACTAAAGGAGATATGATTTTTGAATTCATGGCCCAATATCCAGAGCAGTTAAGGTAACTATTCAATAAGTCAGCTTAAGTCTATCAATTAAATTATGAGCATGAGTGACAATGTTGTCATTTAAGGATTGGAATCAATAGCCTCATCAAAACAACATCTTGCGAACTAGGTTCAAGGGTAAGATCTCCCCCATGGGCACGAGCAATCTCCCGTGACAAACTCAACCCGAGACCACTCCCAGATATGCCTTGGGTATGCTCAGGCTCTCCACGATAAAAGCGATCAAATAGTTGGCTCCTAACTTCACTAGAGATAGGGCGGCAATAATTACTGATCAATATATCTATGCCGGTTTCGTCTTGGCGCGCTTGAATTATCACCCCTTTTTCAAGAAGGCTGTAGCGTATTACGTTAGCCAGTAAGTTATTCAGCAACTGCCTTAGCAAGACAAGATCACCACGCGTTACAAGCGCTCGCTCAATCGAGCAATCCAGAATCTGCTCTTCCGAGAGTAGCTCCATATCGGCAATCAATTCATCTAATAATTCAGTAATATTGACGGGTTCGAGATGCAAAGCCATAGAACCCGCATCCGCCTGTGAAAGTAACAACAGTTTTCGAGTAATCGTCGACAACTGCCCCACTTCGTCCAGAATAGCGTTTAAATCTAGCTGCGATGAATCTTCAGAGAGCACCGCCTGTTCCAACTTCCCTCTTAACACAGTAAGCGGTGTTTTCAGCTCATGAGCCGCATCGGCGGTAAAACGGGAAATCTGCTGAAAACTGTCTTCAAGCCGATCCAACATAGTGTTATATGCTTCGATCAACATTTGGAACTCTTTGTCTTCTTTATGCCCAGAGAGTCGGTGACTGAGATCTTTTTGAGTTACTAAATCCATAGCCCGATGCAAGTGATTTATCGGCCTAATAGTGTGGCTTGCGATGAGCCATGAACCAAGAATACTAAGTAACAACGAAATAGGGACAACAACGATCAGGGTCTCACGCAGAGTACTTTTCAGGTCGTTACTGGTGGCAGCAACCTCGACCGCGATAAAACTTCTTCTACCTTCAACCGAAAAGAGAGCGGCTCGCCACTGCTGCTCTTCATACTCAAAAGAGGCCACCTGACAGCGCCCCACGAGCGGGCCCGCGTCCACCCAATCCATCGTACCGATTAAGGTTTTTAAATTAATTTCCGCTGCTTTTATTAACAAGTCATGTTCACTAGATTCAATCAAAAGCATCAAATGCTGGGGCGAATCAATCCGTAGTTTATCAGCAAGATCCGCCAAAAGCGGGCCCATAGTTAGTTGCGCTCCCCGAGGAACTGCAAGATTACGAAGAGAACCATTTTCATCAAAACGGGGAATCGTACGCCTTGCTTCCATACACAAACGATCATCAAGATGATCAAGCTCCACCTGCATAATGCGTGACCAACTTAGGGTGATCACAATCGCCAGCACTGCGCTTACAGTCAAGATAGAGATAACGAAAATACGAGTACGGAAATGCATATTACAACCTCAGCGAGGATTCAAGCGGTACCCAGTACCTCGTACTGATTCAATGGCACTCACTATTTCTCCCGCCCCCTGCAATGAAGCAATCTTACGACGGATCCGTTTAATGCAAACATCAACAACGTTGGTACAAGTATCAAAATCATAACCCCATACATGCTCCAACAACTGCCCCCGTGTTAAGACTTGATTAGGGGAACGCATCAGGTACTCAAGTAGACTAAATTCTCGGCTGGTAAGCTCAACGGAGTGATCTTGATAATTAATTGTTCGATTGATGCAATCTAGCTGCAACGAACCAACTTCAAGTAGGTGTTGTGGTGTGCCGCCGCCATGCCGCCTTAACACCGCTTGGATACGGGCATTTAGCTCTTCCACATAGAAAGGCTTGGCTAAATAATCATCGGCTCCCAGCTCTAAGCCATGAACGCGATCACCTAGCTCATTACGGGCAGTGAGAAGGATAACAGGAGTATTTATACCCGTTTGACGAAGAGAGCGCAGAATATCTAGCCCATCACGGCCAGGAAGCATAATATCAAGAATGATAACGTCGAAAACGTTTTCACTCGCAACCTCATACCCTAAATGACCATCAGCGCAATGGGTTACATTAAAGCTTTTAGCACGTAAGCCTTCGCAGACAAAATCTGCAATTTTCTGTTCATCTTCAACAAGCAATATATTCATTAAGTTTAATCTGAAATCCCATGAAGATACCTATCATGCTACAGATTATATGATGAATTGAAGTATTTTTATTTTCACACCCCAATTCATCAAAAGTACCGCTTACTCCCACTCAATCGTAGCAGGCGGTTTAGAGCTTACATCATAAGTTACACGAGACACGTGCGCGATTTCATTGATGATACGACCCGATACAGTTTCCAGCAGCTCATAAGGCAGGTGCGCCCAACGTGCAGTCATAAAATCTACAGTTTCAACGGCGCGCAGCGCGATAACATATTCATAGCGGCGACCATCACCAACTACGCCAACCGATTTAACGGGTAGGAACACAGCAAACGCTTGGCTAGTTTTATGATACCAATCGGCTTTATGTAACTCTTCAAGGAAGATCGCGTCTGCTTCACGTAGAATATCAGCATACTCTTTCTTCACTTCACCAAGGATACGAACACCTAAACCAGGACCAGGGAAAGGGTGACGGTAAACCATATCGTAAGGTAAACCTAACTCTAGACCAAGCTTGCGAACCTCATCCTTAAACAGCTCACGTAGTGGCTCAACAAGATCCATTTTCATATCGTCTGGCAGGCCGCCAACGTTATGATGAGATTTAATTACATGCGCTTTACCTGTTTTTGCTGCAGCGGATTCGATCACATCAGGGTAGATAGTACCCTGCGCAAGGAAGTTAACCTCAGTCAGCTTGGTAGCTTCTTCATCAAAGACTTCGATAAAGGTATTACCGATAATTTTACGTTTAGCTTCTGGATCATTTTCGCCTTTCAAGCGGCCAAGGAACAGATCTTCCGCATCAACACGGATGACCTTAACACCCATATTCTTGGCAAACATGTCCATAACTTGATCGCCTTCTTGCTTACGCAATAGGCCGTTATCAACAAAGACACAAGTAAGCTGATCGCCGATCGCTTTATGCAACAAAGCAGCAACAACAGAGGAATCAACACCGCCCGATAAACCAAGTAGCACTTTGTTACTGCCAACTTGAGCGCGTACTTTTTCAATCTGGTCAGCAATTATATTCGCTGATGTCCAAAGCGCCTCAGTACCACAGATATCGACAACAAAGCGTTCAAGAATACGACCGCCTTGTTTTGTATGGGTTACTTCAGGGTGGAACTGCACACCATAAAAGTGTTTAGTCGGGTTACACATAGCCGCAATAGGTGCAGATTCTGTCGCCGCTATAATAGAGAAGCCTTCTGGAAGTTCCGTCACTTTATCACCGTGACTCATCCATACATCCAGCAACAACGAACCATTGTTGGCTAAATGATCTTCAATACCTTCTAGTAAGCGGCTAGGGCTGTCCTCTAAACGAACTTGCGCATAACCAAACTCACGTTTATCTGAAGCGGAAACTTTACCACCTAGCTGCTCAGCCATAGTCTGCATACCGTAGCAGATACCTAAAACAGGCACATCAAGATCAAAAATAATGTCCGGCGCACGAGGCGAATCACCTTCAGTAACTGATTCAGGTCCACCCGCTAAGATCACACCTTTTGGTGCGAACTCTCGAATCTCTTCTTCAGTCATGTCCCATGCACGAATCTCACAATAAACGCCAATTTCACGAACACGTCGTGCAATTAACTGTGTGTACTGCGATCCAAAATCTAGAATCAAAATCCGTTGAGCGTGAATATCTTTGGTCATAACATTTGATCTCAATGCTTTACAGAGTTTATATGTCTGCAAAAAAAAAATGGGCAAAGTCATGAACTCCGCCCATTTTCTAGAGTTTATTAAATTAACTAACGCGGTAGTTAGGTGCTTCTTTGGTAATGCTTACATCATGAACATGACTTTCGTTCATACCTGCGTTTGTAATACGCACAAACTGTGGTTCTGTACGCATTGTCTCGATATTCGCACTACCGGTATAACCCATAGATGCTCGTAAACCACCGACTAGCTGGTGTACAACACCACCCATTGGTCCTTTACAAGGCACTCGACCTTCAATACCTTCAGGAACGAGCTTCTCAACACCTTTAGATGCATCTTGGAAATAACGATCAGATGAACCTGTAGACTGACCCATAGCACCTAGCGATCCCATACCACGGTATGATTTAAACGCACGCCCTTGGAACAACTCTACTTCACCTGGCGCCTCATCCGTACCCGCAAGCATAGATCCAACCATAATAGCTGATGCACCAGCAACAATAGCTTTAGCAAGATCGCCAGAGAAACGTACACCGCCATCTGCTACAACAGGTACACCGCGCTCAGCCATAGCTTCAGCAACATTAGCAACCGCACTAATTTGCGGAACACCAACACCCGCCACTATACGTGTCGTACAGATAGAGCCTGGGCCTATACCCACTTTAACACCATCCGCACCCGCATCAGCAAGCGCGATCGCTGCTGCTGCAGTGGCAATATTACCGCCAATAACCTGAACCTGAGGGAATGTTTTCTTCACCCAAGCTACACGGTCGATAACACCTTTAGAGTGGCCATGAGCTGTATCGACAATAATCACATCAACACCTGCAGCGACTAACGCAGCTACACGATCAGGCGTTTCTGGACCTGTACCGACCGCAGCGCCCACTATTAAGCGGCCTTTAGCATCTTTAGCAGCATTAGGATGTGACTGAGCTTTATTCATATCTTTGACGGTCATCATGCCGCAAAGTTTAAAGCTTTTATCTACAACCAATATTTTTTCAATACGGTGTTTCCGAAGCAGATTTCTTACGTTATCTGGATCAACACCCTCTTCAACCGTTACTAAACGATCTTTAGGTGTCATGATCGTCGCAACTAAAGCATCAAGTTTATGCTCAAAACGGAAATCACGATCAGTTACGATACCGACTAGATTACCGTCATCAACAACAGGAAAACCCGAGAAGCCTACAGATGCAGATAACTGACGTAGATCACCTACGGTCATATCAGAACGACAAGTAACAGGGTCACTTACAACCCCTGCCTCGTACTTTTTAACACGCAGCACTTCTGCAGCCTGTTGCTCAATCGTCAGGTTCTTATGGATGATTCCGATACCACCTTCCTGCGCCATAGCGATAGCAAGACCTGATTCAGTCACTGTGTCCATTGCCGCAGATACCAAAGGAATATTAAGTGTAATTTCCTTTGTGAGGCGAGTTTTCAGTGAAACATCCTTAGGCAGTACTTCAGAGTAGCCCGGAACCAGCAAGACATCGTCAAAAGTGAGAGCTTCCTCAGCGATTCGCAACATTATTTGCCAGCCTGTGTAGTGAATAAATTTAAACGCGAAATTATACAGAAATTAGCCTTTTGTCTCAATCGAAAAGTTGCACTCTATCGCTAAAAACAGGGCTAATGAGCACAACTATAGATCGAATTATTTTTTTCGCACCAATTAATGCCATAAAAAAACAATCTATTTCCAAACAACTTATTATTAGCTACTGCATCCTGCCTTCAACTTCGTTTACTATAGGCTCATGTTTACTGAAACAAACCCAACAAATACGCGTCGTATACATGCCATTAGTGTTTCAGAACTCAATAGGCAAGCACGCACTTTACTCGAGCGCTCATTCCTTACGATCCAAGTTGAGGGAGAAATATCGAATTTCGTCCGCCCTAGTTCGGGGCACTGGTATTTCACGCTCAAGGATGACAAAGCTCAAGTCCGCTGCGCGATGTTTAAGAATCGCAACCAACTTATCAAACCCGCGCCGAAGCAAGGTGATAAGGTCGTTGTAAGAGCGAAAGTCAGCTTATATGAAGGCAGAGGCGACTATCAGCTGATCTGCGATTTTATGGAATCGAGTGGTAGTGGCTCTTTACAAGCAGCGTTTGAAGAATTAAAACTTAAATTACAAGCTGAAGGGTTATTTGATAGCAAACATAAGAAACCTATCCCAGCACATCCATCCCATATAGGTATTATCACTTCAAAAACTGGGGCTGCTGTTCACGATATTTTGACCGTTTTGAAACGTCGTTTTCCCGGACTCCCAATAACGATTTACCCGACCTCAGTTCAAGGGGATGAAGCACCGGCGCAGATTTGCAAAGCGATCATTCTAGCTGAAGTCCACCAAACCTGTGATGTATTAATCCTTGGCCGAGGCGGTGGATCACTCGAAGATTTATGGGCATTTAATACAGAAGACGTTGCAAGAACCGTATTTGACTGTGATATACCGATCATTAGCGCAGTCGGCCATGAAGTTGATGTGGTTATTACAGATTTCATAGCTGATACACGGGCTCCTACCCCTTCAGCAGCGGCTGAGATGCTGAGCCCTGATCAACATCAACTTAAACAAAGATTAGCGTTATTAGAGCAGCGTTTGATTCGTCATATTGAGCAAAAACTCAAGACAGCCACACTCAACATTCAGCACTCAAAAACACGTTTACGCCACCCAGGACAGAAACTAAATGAGCAAGCACAACGCCTAGATCATTTAGAAGCAAAATTACTCAACGGGATTAACGCTAAAATCATTAATGCAAAACATCAACAACAGCAGCTTTTATCTAGAGTAAAAGCCCTATCACCAACTAAACTACTGCCTCTAAAAGAGGAGCAGATCCATTCATTACAGCAGCGCCTAACCCAATCGATCCACACGCTTTTGCAACAAAAGAGCTTTAAGCTAGGCTCGCTATCTTCACAGCTGAATACAGTCAGTCCTCTCGCTACATTAGAGCGAGGTTACGCTATTGTTAAAGATGAACATGGCACCGTCATACAGGATGCATCCACCACCCAAAAAGGCGATGTTATTGAAAGCCAACTCTATAAAGGACGTTTACGCTGCCGCGTAGATGAAGTAATTACGGAATAATGATCATGCAAAAAATAATACTATTTATTAGCCTTTGCTTTATAAGCCTTGCGACTTATGCACAACCACTTCCACAAGAAAGCCGAGTCCCTGGGGGTGTAGCTATTATCCCCCTTACTGGCCTTGAGAGTACCAATGCACCTTCCGCTTGGTATAAAGGGAATCGCGTTATGGTTATCCCTAGCCAAGGTACAAAATATGAACAAAAGAGTGATTGGCTAGCTATAGCAGGCATACCTCTGAGCGCTAAACATGATCAAAAGCAGCACCTCAGAGCGAATGCAACGTCGTTCTATTTTCAAATAGAAGATAAAGAATACAAAGCGCAATACTTAACGGTAAAAAACAAACGTCACGTTGAGCCTAACCCAGAAGATATTAAGCGCTGGCGCACAGAAAAAGCAAAAATGGTTGCTGCATTTAAAAACTGGAGCGAGCCTTCCAGTCCCATTACTCAATTTGCCCTTCCGGCCAAAGGCCCTTATAGCAGCCCATTCGGTTTGAAGCGTTTTTTTAACAAACAACCCAGAAACCCCCATAGCGGTTTAGATATCGCAGCACCTCAAGGGGATCCAATAACAGCCCCTAGTGCCGGTACAGTGGTAGATACTGGCAGTTATTTCTTTAATGGTAATACTGTAATTATTGATCATGGTTTAGGCTTAACCACTATGTACTGCCATATGAGTAAAATTGATGTGGAAATTGGCGATAAAGTATCCACTGGCGACAAGCTAGGTGAGATTGGAAAGACAGGACGTGTAACCGGACCTCATCTTCATTGGAGCGTAAGCTTGAATAATACACGGGTCGACCCCACATTATTTTTAGCACCATAATTTTTAATACACATTTTTAGGACGAGCCTGAAGGCTCGTTTTTTTTAGAACCTAGTAGGACTTAATTCATGTCTGATGTACAACTAGAAACACTAGAACAAAAAGCAAGTTACGGCATTGGTCGCCAGATGGGCGATCAATTAGCACAGCAACCCTTTGAAGGCATGGACATTGCAGCCATTTCAGCAGGTATTGCTGATGCTGTTCATGGCGAAGGTATGCGAGTTGAAGTCAGCGAAATCCAAGAAGCATTTAACGTACTTAATGAACGTATGCGCGCTCAGCAAGAAGAACAAGCAAAAGCAGCTTCTGCAGTAGGCGAAGCCTTCCTAACAGACAATGCTAAACGTGATGGTGTAGTTGTTCTTGAATCAGGCCTTCAATATGAAATTCTTGAGGCCGGCGAAGAAGGTAGTGAAAAACCTACTCGTGAATCTAAAGTACGCACGCACTACCACGGCACATTCATCGATGGCAAAGTCTTCGATAGCTCTTACGATCGTGGTCAACCTGCTGAATTCCCTGTTGGCGGTGTTATCGCTGGCTGGACTGAAGCACTTCAGCTAATGAACAAAGGTGCTAAGTGGAAATTATACATCCCTTATAACCTTGCCTACGGCGAACAGGGCTCTCCAGGTGGAATCCCACCTTATTCTGCTCTTGTATTTGATGTGGAACTATTAGAAATCCTGTAATTTCCATTATCATAAAAGGCGGCTTCGGCCGCTTTTTTTAATGCGCGAGATTAAATAATGATTTTAAATTATAAGTTGTACGGCGAAGGTGCTCCCTTAATTATTCTTCATGGCTTACTCGGCACGATGGATAACTGGGGCGGTCAGATCAAACGCCTATCACAGCACTTTCAGGTCATCTCTGTCGATCTTCGTAACCATGGACGCTCTCCCCATTCAGATGAGATGAGCTATGCCCTAATGGCTGAAGATATTGTAGAGCTAATTGATCATCTTGGATTCAGCAAAGTCAGTGTAATTGGCCACTCTATGGGTGGAAAAACAGCTATGCAACTGGCTCTAAACTATCCAAAGCTTGTTGATAAGCTCATTATTGTTGATATATCACCCATACAATACCCTCCCCATCATGCAAATGTATTTGAAGGTTTGTATGCAATTGACTTGGCTAACTTGGCATCAAGAAGTGATGCAAACAAACAGTTAGCACAACATGTGGATGATCCTGGCACTCGCGCATTTTTACTTAAAAATCTGTATCGCACTGAAGATAATAAATTTGCATGGTTAATGAATCTGGATGCACTGCATAATCAATACAATAATATCTGCGCAGCACCTGATGGAAAACCATTTGAGTCTGAAGTGCTATTTATCAAAGGGGAATTATCAGACTATATGTTACCCGCCCATAGAGATGCGGTACTTAAACTCTTTCCTCACGCAAACTACAAAGTAGTTATGGGATCTGGACATAACCCCCACGCAGAAAAACCTGCTGAATTTTCAAAGCTTGCTCTAACTTATTTAACTAGACCAGACATATGAGTAACCTGCATACAAACTAACGACTAACATTGCCAAAAAGGGGGGCAATTTCTAAAGAATAAATTCTGAAATGCTAATAGATACAAGCAATAGATAGGTAGATCTCATTAAACTTGGTTATCAAGCAGAGAGCCTTCGGGGAATAATTTCTGGAACACACCCGCATCCACTAACTTTTTGTTAATCTCTGCTAGCTGTTTATTAATCTCATTAATCCGGTCATTGTAGTCACTCAACACTTCCGCTGAGCTTTCAGAGCGTGCCAAGCTTTCATCCCTTAACTCGCGAAGAACATCACCTGCAGACTTAGTATCTTCGCTATTGCCCTCGTTAGCCTCTGATCTTTGCTCTGTTCTTGCCACTTCAGCCTCTCGCTCTTGCTGAAGTATTTCCATCCTTGCATCTATAGCCATAGCTCGCGCATCAGCCGCTGCAGCACGATCAGCAGATGAAGGCTCGGAAACACTCAACGCTGCTCGCTGAATCACTTCTGCTTTTTCTAGCGTAGCTTCTGGGTCATTCGGGATAGGTGAAGTATCAATTTTAACTTCACCTTCAACTGCATACATTCGACCATCAGGACCTCGCTCATAGGTGTAACTTGGGGCTGAAGCATACACCCCACCAATTGAAGCATGGGTCTGCTCATGAGCCTTTACTTCACGATCACGTTCAGCAAGTTCACGGCTAATTTCTAACTCTTGTTCCTCTACCTCTTTTTGCTCTTGGGAAGTACCCGCAGCCTTAGTAGCAACATTTGACTCTAGACCAACCAATTCCCCATCACCGGAATTCAATCCTGTAGAGCCGGCAAGACGAGATAAAGCACTCGCTTCAGCGGATAAAGTAACTCGATCACGATTAATAGCAGAACGACTAGAGGACAACTCCTCCTGAGCAGATAGGTTTGCCACTGACGACAGAACCTTTTGAGCTTCTTGGGAGCGAAGCTCAATAGATATGGATGGGGCATTCAATGCCTGAGAATTACTAGAACTGATAATTTGCATAAGCAGCCCCCTTATCCTCGATTAAGCAAAGCATAGAACACTTCACGTTAGTTCTGATTCCTTCCATGAATCACTTCATTACACACGTATATTAATTATTGATCCCGGTTGACCTAACTCTTCAACCTCGCCCACCACTTTAGTGGCAGCAGCCTCTACAGATGCGCCCCCAGCCGACTCAACAACCGCTTCGTCCTGTTTTCGACCTGAGGCTTGTTCAACCTCATCAGGCTTACCTGAGCCGGTTACATCGCTCGCGGCCCTTGGCGCATTATCTAAACCACGATTAAGTCCCATAAAACCAGATTGCATCGCATTAGTTACATTCATGCTGACACCTCCGCTTGTTCAAATCTACATATCAAGAAACATTATAGATCATAGAAAGCCAATGGTCACTTTTTGATCAAATTATAGAGTCTGTAATTTATCAATCTCAATATATTGAGCCACATTCTCTGGAGAAGGGTTCTCTAAAAAAGGAATTTCTGCAATTAAAGGAGCACGCAACATCGTCGCTATAGTGGCAACATTCTCTTTATAACATGACATTTCAGGACTGACGGCATTGGCAATCCATCCTGCCAATCGTAGACCATCTCTCGCGATACTCTCAGCAGTTAATAGAGCATGATTGATGCAGCCCAGCTTAATACCCACCACCATAATCACAGGAATCTTGAGCTGTTTAGGTATATTGGCCATTGTTTCTCGGTCGCTTAGCGGAACCCGCCAACCACCAGCTCCTTCAACAATAGCAAAATCCGCAGGCTGCATTAACGCACCACGGCACAGCGCAGCGATTCTGTCAGCGCTTAACATTCTATTTTCTTCAATCGCAGCTATATGCGGGGCAATAGGCGGCTCAAAAGAGAAAGGATTCACTTGTTCATAAGGTAAGTTAATAGATGCCGTATTTTGTAATAACAACGCATCACTATTCCTAAGCCCTTCCTCTGTACGCTCACAACCGGCCGCTATAGGCTTCAACCCTATAGTGGATAACCCTTGGTTATTAGCCGCTGCTAACAATCCTGCCGCAGCTACTGTTTTCCCAACATCTGTATCTGTACCTGCAACAAAATAGGTTTGCTTAGCCATTTATGAATATTGCTCCACTAAAGTTTTTTCAAACACCGCATAGTAAACTTGATAGGTTGCTGGGATAGAACCATCCGCTAAACGTTGCGCTTCATAAGCCGCTTTAAAACGTCTCACCCGCTCTCTACCGGTTAAACCAACCTGCTGGCCCGCATTCATGTTATGCGCACCCAACCTTTTTAGTTCATCGGTTAAGCCTTTCAATTGCGGATAACGTAATACGCGCAACTCCTCATCAAAAACCTTAACCTTAAGGTTTTCAGGCACTACAACAAGATGTTCATCTGAAGAAAGAAATTGATTAACATGAGTATAAGAATCGGCTTCGCCCCATGCACGACGTAATTCACAAAGTGTGGAAGGCCCTAAAGTTGCAAACACAAACTGCCCGCCAGGCGCTAACACCCGCTCAATCTCTTTCATTAATGCTGAGAAATCCGTACACCATTGAATCGCTAAGCTTGAAAAAACAAGGTTCATACAATTATTAGCAAAAGGGAGATGTTCCGCATCAGCACATACCCAGTTAGCCTCAGGAATCGCTCTTTCTTCACGGGCATAACGCAACATCCCAAATGCTAAATCTACATTCAACAGCTCTGCTTCAGGATATACCTGCTTTAGCTTTGGTGAGAAAAATCCCGTCCCACAACCAAGATCCATAACACGTTGTACGGAAGCGGTTCCTAATGTTTTGGGTAGATGTGCCATCAGTGCATGCCCTACATCACGCTGCAGTTCAGCAACACTATCGTAAGTCATGGCCGCACGGCTAAAGGAATTAGCTACTTTTTGTTTGTCGATCAGCATATCCACTAAGCTATCGACTCCTGCACAAATTGAGTAACATCGGCAGCGACTTCAGCTTGATGCGAATAAAAAGGCAGATGACCTGCACCTTCATATACTTTAACTAGGCCCTTTGATAACCGCTCACACGCCTGCGCAGCTTCGGATGGAACCAGAAGATCTTTTTCACCAAATAACTGCATGATCGGCATAGATAGGTTCGACAGTTGATCTCGCACATCATCCCTTAATAGCTGAAGACTTTCTCTTGCTCCTGCATGGTCTAGATTTTTAAGAATAAGCTTTAAGCTTTTCAAGGTATCGCGCCCTGCCTCAGCCCCCTGAGTTTGCAACATAATAAAGCGCTGAAGCGTTTTACTTACATTGACCTCTAGCGCTTGTTCAAACTGACCATGAGTTTCTTCATCCATTGCACAAGACCAATCACTACGCTGCACAAAACAAGGGGATGAAGCTACCGTAATTAAGCACGTAACTCGCTCGGGATACCTAGCGGCAAATTCAATAGCCAATTGCCCACCCATAGACCAACCTAACCACGCAGCAGCCTTTGGCGCATGTTCACGCAATAGCTCAACAACGGCATCAGCTGTATAAGGCTCAGGAAAAGCGGTTGAACGCCCCAACCCTGGCAGATCAATTAACGTTAGGGAGAAAGAGCTAGAAAGCAGCTCCGCAAAAGCACCCCAGACTTGGCTATCCATACCCCAGCCATGCAACAAGACCAACTCAGGTTTACCGTTATTTTCATAACGCTCGACATAAAGGCTCATTAGCTTACCTTCTCTAAGGCATGTAGTAAGCGATTTACCTGTTCTTCCGTATGTGCAGCACTTAGCGTTACGCGTAAACGAGCACTACCTTGAGGCACTGTTGGCGGACGAATAGCACCAATAAAGATCCCATCTTCTTCTAAGGCTTTGCTTATCTGCATCGCCTTAGCCGACTCACCTATCATGATTGGTTGAATCGGTGTTGGAGAATCAATCAGTGTTAACCCTAGTTCTGAGCAGCCCGCTCTAAACTGTTTGATCAACGCTGTTAGTTTTTCCCGGCGCCAAGTCTCCTGCTTAAGTAATCGCAAACTGGTCAGCGTAGCGGCAGCCACTGCGGGCGGCATACTGGTTGTATAAATATAAGTTCGAGCATGCTGCACAAGGGTTTCAATCAGTTCTTCAGAGCCAGCAACAAAAGCACCTGCGGTACCAAACCCTTTACCTAAAGTCCCCACTAATACCTGCAAACTATCTTCAGCCATCGAAAAGTATTCAGCACAGCCACCGCCCTGCTGACCTAAACAGCCAAAACCATGGGCATCATCCACCATCAACCAAGCTTGGTGTTTTTTACAAACAGAGGAGATAGCTGGCAGATCAGCAACATCGCCATCCATGCTAAAGACACCATCCGTTACTACTAATTTACGCCGCGCCTCAGTTTTAGCTAATTTACTATCGAGGCTATTCGCATCATTGTGTAGATAACGCTGAAAGCGGGCTCCACTTAATAAGCCAGCATCCAGTAAAGAGGCGTGATTTAATCTATCCTGCAAAACAGCATCACGTTTATCAAGCAACGCATTGACCGCACCAATATTGGCCATATAACCCGTTGAAAACAGCAACACTTTTGGGCGACCTGTAAATTCAGCCAACGCTTCTTCCAGATCATGATGCGCTTGGCTATGACCATTCACTAGATGGGAGGCACCACCACCTACGCCGTACTTATTAGCCGCCTGCTGAAAACTTTTGATCACTTCAGGATGATTCGCTAACCCTAGATAATCATTAGAGCAGAAAGCCAAAAACTCACGCCCATCCACTTGCACTACAGGTTGCTGAGCTGTTTGTAGTGTACGGCGGCTGCGATAAAGGGATTGTTGCTTTCTTAACTCAAGCTCAGCAGATAAATCATCGAAAGACATAGTCGATCTCTAGTAGGAATAGATCTGAAAAGTGAATTAAGAGCAGAAGGCTCTGCTCTTAATTTAATCTCTATAAGGGTTTAGGCTTCGTAGAAGTGCTGACTATCACTCTGCTTCTGCAGATCATTCAGAATAACAGCTTCCTGTGTATCATCCGCATCAGAAATACGCTGTTCAGGGTTAATACCCAATTTACGGAATAGCTGAAGATCGCGATGGGTTTCAGGGTTTGGCGTCGTCAACAAACACTCACCATAGAAGATGGAATTAGCCCCAGCGAAGAAGGTCATCGCTTGAGTTTCATCACTCATCTGTTCACGCCCTGCAGACAATCGCACATGAGACGCTGGCATCATAATACGAGCAACAGCGATGGTGCGGATGAAATCAAGGTGATCAAGATCATCTACGTTCTCTAAGGGCGTACCAGCGACCTTTACCAGCATATTAATAGGCACACTTTCTGGCTGTACCGGCATATTAGCCAGCTGCATCAACAGACCATAACGATCTCTTGCGGTTTCACCCATACCTAGAATACCACCACTACAAATCTTCATGCCTGAATCACGCACATTTTGCAGTGTATCTAAGCGATCTTGGTAGGTACGTGTGGTAATAATCTTGTCGTAAAATTCTGGAGAGGTGTCAAGGTTGTGGTTGTAGTAATCCAAACCCGCATCAGCAAGCTGCTCTGCTTTACCTTCGTCCAACATGCCTAAGGTCATACAGGTTTCCAAACCAAGTTCTTTAACCTTTTTAACCATCTCAATCACATAAGGCATATCTTTATCTGCAGGGTGCTTCCAGGCCGCTCCCATACAGAAACGTGTCGAGCCTGTCTCTTTCGCTTTTTTCGCTTTTTCAACCACTTGTTCAACTTGCATCAAGCGCTCTTTCTCAAGCCCGGTATTGTAATGACCGCTCTGAGGGCAATATTTACAGTCTTCAGGACAAGCGCCTGTTTTTATTGAAAGAAGCGTGCTCACCTGCACTTCATTCGGATCAAAGTTCTCCCGATGTACGGTATGCGCTTTAAACATCAAATCATTAAAAGGCAGCTCAAACAGTGATTTTACCTCTGCCTCTGTCCAATTATGACGAATTGCACCTAACTGTTGCATCTTAGAAGTATCCCCCGGAAAATAACGATCATGAAGCAAGATGCTTCAACGCTCGACAGGCTATTGCCTGCTTAATAGCGTAATTCTATCCTGACAGAAGGAACTGTCAACCTATGAAATTAACTAAAGTCAACTATAGATCATTATTTGATCTATGCATTCTATGCTTAAAGCCCTGTAATAGTCGATCCGGAATCTGCAGATCATGCAAAAAAGATCTTCCTTGGCTCAACGCTCAATGTAGTATCTGCGCCCTTCCTCTCACCAACGCCCCAGAAAATGCAATCTGTGGCCAATGCCTTAAGAAAAAACCATCATTTACTCAAGTAAATGCTCTTTTCCTTTATCAATTTCCCATCGACCACTTCATAGGAAAAATAAAATATACCAGCAAAACACAATACATAGGCCATTTAGCACAACTCTTATTAGAGCATTGCTCACTACCTAGCAGTGTCGAAGCTCTGATTCCTATCCCTATGCATAAGGTCAGCCTTTATAAACGGGGCTTTAACCAGGCCGAGCTTTTAGCATTTGAATTGGGAAAAAAACTAAAGATTAAAGTTGATACTCACTTATTAAAGAAGAAAAAATCAACCCGCCGGCAGATGGAGCTAAAAAGAAGTGAACGATTAAAAAACCAACGTAATGTTTTTCAAGCTAAAGATAACCATTACAAACATGTAATGTTGATCGATGATGTAATGACCACTGGTGCTACATTAGAAGCCGCAGCACAAACATTAATAAAAGCCGGCACAGAGCGCATTGATGTGCTCGTGATAGCACGAACACCTAAATAACTCAGCAGATCAATAAACAACGGCCATGCTCCATTGATTATTTTCTTCTTTAGAACAACAATTAAGCTTATTCACTTGAGGTGTTGCTACTTATGATGCTCGGACTGTTAGGTGATTTAGCTGGAGGAATTGGCTTGTTCCTTCTCGGTATGCATTTAATGACTACTGGAATGCAGCAAGCCGCCGGCCAAGGTCTGAAAAAAGCCCTACAAGCAGCAACCGAGTCCCCTCTTAGGGGGTTAGCTTCCGGCATTCTTATCACCGCTATAGTGCAGTCATCAAGTGCAGTTACAGTAGCCACAATTGGTTTTGTAAATGCAGGACTTCTAAAGTTAAGGCAATCCATCACTCTAATCTATGGCTGTAATATTGGCACAACTATGACAGGTTGGCTGGTCGCTCTGATCGGTTTCAAAGTAAAGATCAGCGCGTTTGCTCTTCCCATGGTCGCTATAGGCATGTTTTTAAAATTAACAGGTGGCGACCGTAAAAGCAGTCATTTCGGTATGGCTATAGCAGGTTTCGGTCTGTTCTTTATTGGCCTGGATTATCTTAAAAATGCTTTTGATGGCTTAGATAGTTATCTGCCTCTTGATCAGATGAGCAATTCAGCAACGGGCCTAATAATGTGTGTATTAGCAGGCTTCTTTTTAACTTTGCTTATGCAATCATCTTCCGCCGCCATGGCGATAACCCTCTCTTTAACCGCCGCGGGATCGATTCCTATAGCCTCAGCCGGCGCCCTCGTTATTGGCGCAAACTTAGGTACAACTTCAACCGCGATGTTATCAGTGATTGGCGCGACGTCTAATGCAAAAAGAATTGCCGCCGCACATGTTATTTTTAATCTTATAACGGGGTTTATTGGTGTTATCTTATTAGTACTCTTGGCCGGCATTATTAATAATGATTTAAAAAACCTTAACCTAGTAATCCTGTTAGCAGGCTTTCATACCCTATTTAACCTCATAGGCGTTGCTGCTTTATGGCCAATGACCGACCATTTAGAACGTTTTCTCAATAAACGCTTTTGCTCACAAGAGGAAAGCTTTGGTCAACCTAGATTCCTTGATAAAACGATTCTATCCTCCCCAGCCTTAGCCGTGGAGGCCATGAAAAATGAATTAAGCCGTGTAAGCGTACTAACAGCAAAAATGGCAAAAGCCGCTATTAGTGCCGAAACATCAGAAACATCTAAGCTGGCTGCACTGATGAACAGCGCCCAACAACTTAATGATAAGATCGGCGAATATAACCAAAAAATAGCACAGAGCAATTTAACTAAAGAGATCAGTGAAATTCTCCCTTCAGCTATGCGCATCACGCGCTATTATAGCGAAATCGCTCGTTTATCAGTCCTAATCCCGAGGTATTACGAAGTTCTCGAACAGCTATCCGATCGCTCTATTCGTGAACTCATACATGATTATCAGCAGAGCACTATTGAATTAATCGAGAACTGCGAAATCAAAGATAACTCATGTATATCCGGTACAGAGAGCCGTGAGCTTATCCAGAACTTGGAAAAAAAATATCAAATCATTAAATCCCATATTCTAGAAAGTAATATCGCAGGAAAATTAGACCCTCAAGAGAGTATCTTACTTCTAGACGCTTTAAGTCATATTCACAGATTGTCAGAACAGGTAGAAAAAGCCGCCAGATTTTGGAGTAGCTTAACGCCTATGCAATCCCGTGACTCAGTTATTAACCCATAAAAGACATAACCATCGATGCAAGATACTTATACATTCCAACCCATTGCCGTTGTAAATAGTCCTTATAAAGAGAAGTTTGGGATCCCAAGGCAACCCGGACTTGCAGAAACAGTAACATCAAGCATTACTCTTCTTCCGGAATTTAGTACTCAAGAAATAGTTAGAGGACTAGAAAACTGTAGCCATATTTGGCTTTTATTCGTTTTTAGCGAATGCCTAGAGAAAGGCTGGAAACCCACCATTCGCCCACCTAGATTAGGCGGCAATAAACGTATAGGCGTTTTTTCTAGCCGCTCTCCTTTTCGACCTAATCCAATCGGATTATCTCCGGTAAAATTAATTAATATTGAAATTACAGAGGGTTGTACCACACTTTTCATTAGTGGAGCCGATCTCCTCGATGGAACACCTATTCTTGATATAAAACCTTACCTCCCCTATTCGGATAGCTTACCTGAAGCAAGTTTTCCGTTTGCCGAGAGTATAAAGCTTTTACAACAGACCATTTTCTTCTCCGAAAGCGCACTCTCTACTCTCACAACAGAAGAGAGGCGTCTAGCTCAACCTATCAAGAACCAAATAACAGAGTTACTCCGCTGTGATCCCCGCCCTGCCTATAAAAAAAATGACCCTGACAAATCCTATGGTGTAAAACTACATGACCTTAATATCCGTTTCAGAATCACGGATGAGCATATCTACGTTGATCTAATTGAAGTCACACGGCAAGCCTAATATTCAGACCGGCTTCAGCTCCCCCATACTAAGATATACTTATGCTTTAAAGGAGTGACGATGAAATATCTATATCAGCTATTTATAACAGGTTTACTACTTATCACATGCCAGTATGCAACAGCGAATGAGGAAGGAAAAGAACTCACGGAGCAACTTCAGGAATGGCTCTTCCAGCTTCCGAGTATCGTTGATGAGAAAGGTGAGATAAGCAGTGCTTACATCAAAAATTATCTACAGTGCATGGATGACCAACAAGCACTTGGTCACGAACCCGAGATGACAATTGGGGAGCTCATCGACAATGCGCTCAACTCAGGCGATCAATGCGCGCCATTATTGAATGAAATGTTGGAATCACTTACCGACCAGCCTATAGACTCCCTTAGTGAAGAACAAAAAAAGCACTTACTAGAAAAAAGTCTTTAACAAACATTGATCTAGATCAATTTTGACTAAAGTATAAGAGAAAAGTAAAATAGGGGATCGCTTTACCCCATACCTTCTTACCACGGAATGATTTAAGGAGCTAAGCTAATTAACAATTGAGGTGACTATGAATTACGATATTGGCCATGTAGAAAATTTTTTCGAAGAATCCAGCGCACTGTATGAATACTATCTTGAGCGGGTTTTCGAATCAGAATCAGTGAATGATCTCATCAGTGCATCTCACTGGTATGCTGATGCTTTTATCGGTTTGTTATCTCACTCTCAACAACGTTAATCTCATCAGCTTATGATAATAAAAAAGGCCGTATACGGCCTTTTTTATTAATAATTCTTTAGCTTTTTATATCGTCTCTAAAACATCTAGCAAGCCAATAATCGACACTAAAAAATCGTCCAGCGCCGGTAAAAAACAAACTAAGTAACATAATCAGATAAGTTATGGAAAACTCAATTCCATTATTTAAAATAACGACAGAACCCCGTCCGGTTAACCATTCATAATTACCACTCTCTTGTAATATACCTTTTGCCGCAGCTAAGCGTTCTTGAGCTTCCATAACCCGCTCATTAGCAAGCCAGCTTCCGCCATCAGCAATAGCCAACCACCCATTATCCCAATGCACCGCAAAGGCAGCCACCAGCATTGTCACCATTAATGGAATACTGATCCAACGTACGGCTAAACCAACAATTAACAAAGCGCCGCCAAAAAGTTCTGTGCCAGCAGCTAAAGCAGCCATCACCTCAGGCATAGGTAATCCAAGACCCCAATCTGGATTACCAAACCATGCAGCGGTATCTTCAAAATGAGAGAGTTTATTCCAGCCTGCCTGCATAAAAACTGGCGCTAGGTACAAACGTAATAAGAGAGGCGCTAGGCCATCAGCACATTTGGTACTATTTAATAGGTCTTGCAAACGGTTCGCTACATTAATGACAGCATTGGTCATAATTACATCCTTTATTATACGTATAATGCCGAAGAGCCTTAATCTACGGCACCATTACATTTGATAGTTGTACCTAATATGATTCCTTTGGCACGTAAATGTTCCATGGTTTCCAACCCACCTTCGACTACCGCTTCAGGATTAGGGTGCCGCATCTCTTTAGCTATCTGCATTAATGCATCTTGACCCGATAAAAGGTCATCTTCAGACAGCAAGTAAAGCAACCTAGCGGTAACTGAGTTCACCTCCATAAAGTTCACTTCATCTTCACGATTACGGTAAGCAATAAGAAAGGTGGGTGTATCAGACGGTGTTTCGGGTTGAAAGTCGATGCGAATACAGTGCACAGGGAACTGATATGAAAGCAGCCAAGCTAAAGGTGATTGCACCGGATGTTGCAGCAATAAATCCCCATTTGCATTTACATCAGCCAACGGCAACTCTACTGTTGAAGCATCTAAAGCTAACTCAACCCATTCATAATGGATCAACTCTTGGAGAAAAACTGGATCATCTAGACTCTGCTCGCGTTCATTCGCCACATACTCGATAAACTCCTGCCCAATCTCCAAAAAATAAGGCGTATGACAGCGGTGCTTATCAAAAAAGTCACGCGCTAAATTTAGCCAATATTGCTCAGAGCTAATCAACTTTAAAACGGGGAAGTTGCCCGAAAGGAAACCTTCAACATTATTAAAAAAAAGATCTCTGTAGATCGCCATTCTGCGATCTTCAATATTTTGAGGCGCTAGGTTATCTTTTGGATTTCTAATATGCGCAGAAAATTGATACTGCAGTTTCTGAAAACTAGGTAGATCAGGCGAGGATTTGTGCATGGCTCATTTTCCACTGGTGTTGATAGAAACGAACTTGTTCAACTTCCTGTAGCAACTCAGGTAGTTCAGGAATATTAAAATCCCTTTCCAAGAGTGTAGGCAGTACACCAAACTGTTCATAAGCCAATTGCAACAACGACCAGACAGGGTCAATTACTGGTGCGCCATGAGTATCAACGAGGAGATCTTCTGCTTCGGTATAATGCCCTGCGATATGTACATACATAATCCGCTCAGATGGCATCGCCTTGAGAAAATCAACTGCATCGTAACCGTGATTAATACTGTTCACATAGATGTTATTCACATCCAATAACAGATCACAATCTGCCTCTTCTAATACAGCTAAAAGAAACGCTTGCTCCGTCATCTCTGATCCAGGTGCAGCATAATATGAGACATTCTCCATAGCGATTTTCTGCTCTAGAACATCCTGCACTTGGCGTATTCGCCCAGCGACATATTTAACCGCCTCTTCAGTGAAAGGTATAGGCATTAGATCGTATAGGTGACCATCATCAGAGCAGTAACTTAAATGCTCAGAATAACCACGAATATTATGATCTTTTAAAAACTGTTTTAAATTAGATAAGAAGTCCATATCCAAAGGCGTTGGACCGCCGATAGATAAAGATAAACCATGAGCCATAAAAGCATGTTGCTCAGTGTATTGACGAAACGCTTTACCAAATCGTCCACCTAACCCCATCCAATTTTCTGGAGCAATTTCAAGAAAATCAAACGCACTAGGTTCAACCTCTTTTAATGTTTCCGACATACAACGTCGAAAACCAAAGCCCGCTCCTTGTACTGGATAATTTACTCTGCCCATAGACTCACCTCAAAACTTAAATCAAAAGGCCCCGCATTGCAGGGCCTCCAGAAGCTACAATAAAAGCTTAACCGTGATTACTTAGAACCACCGCATTTACCTTCGCCACATTTACCTTCAGCTTTTTCAGCTTTATCGCCGCCACATTTACCTTCGCCGCATTTACCTTCAGCCTTTTTAGCTTTATCGCCGCCGCATTTACCTTCGCCACATTTGCCTTCAGCTTTTTTAGCTTTATCGCCGCCGCATTTACCTTCGCCGCATTTGCCTTCAGCTTTTTTAGCTTTATCGCCGCCACATTTACCTTCGCCACATTTGCCTTCATTCATAGCAACTTGCTGGCTATAACCTGAAGATAACTCTTTTGCAGCAAAAGGATTCTCAGCAGCAGTTGCAACAGATACAGTTGCCATGCCTGTAAGAAAAACTGCGCCGACAGCCGCTACCATAGGTTTTACAGAAGTATTATTCGTCATTTTTCATTCACCCCAATTGATGATAATTTAATATAATAATTTTAAAAAAACTGATTCAGACTTATTCATTCACAAGCTCATTAGCTCTTGCACTTTATGACTTAACATAACTAATAAAGTTTCAAATAATATAAATAAATTCAAAAATTTATTATCGTAGTAAGTACGTGTTTAAATAGAACACTATTACTGCGTTTAGTTCCTTACACTTTAGTTTACTGAATTTATTAGGAACAGGACCCATCATTAAACAATAGCTTATCTATACACTATTTATTATTTTCCGTTCTCTAGGACCTTTACGATGATTAGCCCTGAACAGATCACTTTCGACCAACAACATATATGGCACCCCTATTCATCGATGATCAATCCTCCACCTATATATCCAGTAGAATCAACGTCTGGCGTAAGAATAAAACTAGCTGACGGGCGCGAGCTAATTGATGGTATGGCCTCTTGGTGGTCAGCAATACATGGTTACGGGCACCCTGAACTCAATCAAGCGGCACATGAACAAATCGATAAAATGTCTCATGTTATGTTTGGCGGACTAACCCATGAACCAGCAATAGAGCTTTGTAAAAAGTTAGTATCTATGACCCCTGCTAACTTAGATAAAGTATTTCTAGCCGATTCAGGCTCTGTTGCCGTTGAAGTCGCTATAAAAATGGCTATCCAATACTTCCATGCCCAAGGACTCCCAGAAAAAAGCAAGCTAGTTACTATTAAGCAGGGTTATCACGGGGATACATTCGGCGCCATGTCCGTTTGCGACCCTGTTACAGGTATGCATGAAATTTTCACTGGACAGCTTCCACAGCACTTTTTCGCACCGGCCCCTCAAACAAAGTTTCACGATGAGTGGGACAACGATGATATTGCTCCACTACATAGGATATTAGATAAACACCATCAAAGTATTGCCGCTCTAATTTTGGAACCTATAGTGCAAGGCGCAGGGGGAATGCGTTTCTATTCTCCTCAATATCTTAAAGAAGCACGGGAACTCTGTAATAAATATAATGTTTTACTGATTGCTGACGAAATAGCCACTGGCTTTGGCCGTAGCGGTAAACTATTTGCTTGTGAACATGCAGAAATACAGCCTGACATTCTTTGTGTAGGCAAAGCGCTAACCGGTGGCTACATGACCTTAGCAGCCACACTCACTACTCAACATATAGGCGAGACGATTTCAGCAGGTGGCGCCGGCTGCTTTATGCATGGCCCAACATTTATGGGTAACCCTCTAGCCTGCGCCGTGGCCAACAAAAGCTTAGAGCTATTACAACATAACGACTGGAAACAGGATGTGGCACGTATAGAACAGTCCCTAAAACTAGGTTTAAGCGAAGCAAGTACCTTGGAAGGTGTTGCCGAAGTGAGATGTTTAGGGGCTATAGGTGTTATTGAGATGAAAGAAGCGGTAAACACCGTTAAAATTCAAAAACTATTTATAGAACGTGGGCTATGGATTCGTCCATTTGGAAAATTGGTTTATGTGATGCCGCCTTATATTATGCAGGATGACGATCTAAACCAACTAACAACCGGCATGGTCGATGCCATCGCTAATTACATAGGGTAAGAACAATGGCAAGAATCAAACTAGATATGCCTGAGAATTATATCTTTTCTACTGAACTGCCTATTCGTATCAGTGATATAAATTATGGCGGCCACCTTAGCAATGACGCAATGTTATCAATTATCCATGAAGCGAGAATTCGTTTTCTAAATCACTACCATTATGGAGAACTTGATATTGAAGGTCTTGGCCTGATCATGACTGATTCGGCAATTGTCTATAAAGCAGAAGGCTTTCATGGCGACCATTTGCAGATTGATATAGCTCTTGCTGATCTAAATGCATATGGCTGCGATATCTACTACTTAATATCAAATAAAAAGACAGCCGTAGAGTTAGCTCACGCAAAGACAGGAGTCGTCTTTTTTAATTATGAAACCCGCAAAGTTGCGGCAGTGCCTGAAGAGTTTATGAACAAGGTTATCAAAGACACCTAAGAACAAAGCATCCAGTAAAAAGGCCGCTGATTTAGCGGCCTGCTCTTAATCAAACACACTGACCTATTACGGCGATGTTAGTCGTCCATACCGGCATACTGCGCATAAACATCAGGCGCCAGATTTTCAAACTTCGTATATTTACCAATAAAGGCTAGTCTTGATGTGCCAATCGGACCATTACGTTGCTTACCGATAATAATTTCAGCGATGCCTTTATGCTCTGAATCCTCGTTATAAACCTCATCACGATAGATAAACATAATGACATCCGCATCCTGCTCTATCGCACCTGACTCACGTAAGTCCGAGTTTACAGGACGCTTATTGGGCCGCTGCTCAAGTGAGCGGTTTAGCTGGGATAGAGCCACAACAGGGCACTCTAACTCTTTGGCTAACGCCTTTAATGACCGGGATATCTCAGATATCTCTTGCGTACGGCTCTCTATATTCTTTGTTTTCATCTGCATCAATTGCAGATAATCGATCATAATCAGTGAAAGCTCCCCATGTTCACGCACTATACGGCGTGCACGAGTTCTCATCTCATTAGGGCTGATACCGGCCTGATCGTCAATAAACAGCGGCTTATCACGCATCATATTGACGGCGGTTGTTAGCTTAGGCCAATCCTCTTCTTCCAAGGTCCCCGTACGTACACGGGTTTGATCTATTCGACCTAATGAAGACAACATACGAGTCACTAGCTGATCCGCCGGCATCTCAAGACTAAACACTAATACTGGCTTATTCGAAGCCATCAAAGCATTTTCAACCAAGTTCATAGCAAACGTGGTTTTACCCATAGATGGACGCGCCGCTACAATAATCAGATCTGACGGCTGCATACCTGCCGTCTTCGCATCAAGATCATCAAAGCCAGTCGTCACCCCAGTAAGGTCACCATCGCTGTTAAACAGTGTATCTATGCGATCAACAGCTTTTTTAAGTAGAGTGTTTACATTTTCAGGGCCACCCTGATTAGGGCGATTTTCAGCGATACGGAAAATTTTCTGCTCCGCCTCATTGAGAATCTCTTCCGAGCTTCTTCCCTCAGGGTGAAAAGCTTGGTCAGCAATTTCATTAGCGGCCGAGATCATCTGGCGTAATAATGCACGGTCCCGAACAATTTCAGAATAAGCCCGTATATTGGAAGCACTCGGTGTGTTTTTAGCCAGCTCAATTAGATAATCCAAACCACCGGCACTTTCCAGCTCAGCAGTGCGATCTAATTCTTCAGACAGGGTAACAACATCGATAGGATTACCATCGTTCACCAGCTTTTGCATAGTACGATAGATCTGGCGGTGCTCCTGACGATAAAAATTATCCTCCAGCACTACCTCTGAAACCGTATCCCATGCGTTATTATCCAGCATAAGGCCGCCCAAAACAGATTGCTCTGCTTCCATTGAATGGGGGGGGACTTTAATCTTTGCTAGATCTTCGTCTGTAAGTTGACTCATTTCCATAATTTAACAACGGCCTAAAAACAAAAAAGCACTGCAGGGTTAACCATGCAGTGCTTTATATTACAGTACAGTTGTACTTAGCTAAAGACGATTACTCGCCAACAACAGCCAAGTTAACAATAGCTGTTACTTCAGCGTGAAGCTGAATAGCGATTTCGTATTCGCCGATAGCGCGTAAAGCACCTTCAGGTAGACGAACTTCACTTTTATCTACTTCTGCGCCTGCAGCGATAATAGCATCAGCAATATCACGTGTACCGATAGAACCGAACAACTTACCTTCATCACCACACTTAGAAGCGATAGTAACTTGCAGTGCGTTCAGTGCTTCAGCACGCGCTGTAGCAGCCGCTAACTTTTCTGCAGCAGCCGCTTCTAATTCAGCACGACGCTCTTCAAATTTAGCAACGTTAGCTGTAGTTGCAGGAACAGCTTTGCCCTGCGGTACTAGGTAGTTGCGACCGAAACCGCTTTTTACGGAAACTTTGTCACCGAGGTTACCTAGCTTACCAATTTTCTCGAGCAGAATAACTTCCATCTCGTAAACCTCTTCTGTTCTGCAAATAAATGCAGTCTAGTTCGTGGCTGGTATGCGTGATCTGATATCGACTAAAGAATCGATAGCAGCCGCAAAAACCAGCAGCGTAATCACATAAGGTCCCATAAAAATAACTGACAGATAAAACACTATCAGCCAAGACCTGCCTAAATCACGTTTAGCCAAACTACCATGCACCAATGCGAAACCCGCAAAGATCCAAGGAAGCAATAACAATGGTAACCAGCGCATAAAGTCTAGCTCTAACTGAGCTAAAACTAATAACACTGCCACAAGCACACCCGTATATTTCAGCGGCAGTCTCAATTGATGAAACTCCTGCTGAAAGCCCCCAGGATTATACAACCCTGATTGCCACGAACGCGCCAGTATCAGACACAGCAACATTGTTGCTGTATGCACTGATGCCAACCCACCTAATATAAGCAGTTTCAAACGCTCCTTATCGAGCGTTAAACTCTCGGTCGATTGACTCACCGACTGCAATAGAAACTGTTCTGTTGCTTCTATTACTTGACCTAAAAGACCGTCCAACACTGTTTCTAATGCTAAACCAACAACAGCACCAACAGGAAGCGCTAACATAAGCACTTGCGGCCAGCTTGTTGTTGTTCTTAATGCGATAGCAAGAAGAAAAACTCCTAGTATCACAGTCAGTGGTGTCGGATCTCCACTGTATACCCAAGCCCCGGCAGGCAAAAAAGCCCAAACCAGAACTCCGGCTCCATCTTTTGGTCCCTGTCTTAAAGTAACCAAAGCGATGACTGCTGCACTTGCCCAATAGAGCAGTGGTAGCAAGGCGGCAATAACTGCCACTAAAGCCGCTTGTTTACGGCCCTTCATGACCAATTCGGCCAAGGCTCGCATGCGACTCTCCTACCTCTTACTGATGACTATCAGTGTAAGGCAGTAACGCAACAAAACGTGCGCGCTTAATAGCAGTTGCCAACTGACGCTGGTAACGAGCTTTAGTACCTGTGATGCGGCTAGGTACGATCTTACCAGTTTCGGTTACATAACCTTTTAATGTGTCCAGATCTTTATAATCGATCTCTTGAACACCTTCAGCCGTAAAACGGCAGAATTTACGACGGCGGAAAAAACGAGCCATTGTATCTCTCCTCAGAAATTAAATTACTCAGCTGCTTCTTCAGATGCTTCAGCTTCAACAGCAGGTGCTGGTGCCGGAGCAGCTTCTTCAGCTGGCTTTTCAGCTGGTTTTTCTTCACGACGAGGCTTACGCTCTTCGCGAGATTCTGCAGCTTTGATTGGAGAGATCTCAGTGATCGCTTCTTTACGACGGATAATCATGTTACGCAGAACTGCATCGTTGTAACGGAATAGATTTTCCAGCTCGTCTAGTGTTTCCTGATTACATTCGATGTTCATCAGGATGTAGTGTGCTTTGTGAGCATTGTTGATTGGGTAAGCCAACTGACGACGACCCCAATCTTCTAGACGATGAATTGTGCCTTCTGCACCTTCAATAAGAGAGGTGTAACGCTCAACCATCGCAGAAACCTGCTCACTCTGATTCGGATGAACCAGAAATACGATTTCATAATGACGCATTTTAGCTCCTTTCGGGTTAATAGCCCCCGGAACACACCATGTGGACCGGCAGCAAGGAGATTGGAAATAGTTCTCCAAAGGACGCGTAATATTACGCACCTCGAAAGCCTTATGCAAGCACTAGATTAAGGAAAATGAATCTACTGAATATCGCCCCCTTTTATTACCCTAAAAACAGAATAAAAAGATCGCGGATCAGACGAATTACCTGTGTGGATGCATAGAGATATAAGCACCCAATTTCTCACCATTTTTATCAAATATAGCTTTACCACTAATCAATAAATGCTTGCGGACACCTAAAGCTGATTCAATGATTACTTCCTCTTGGCTAATAATCTCTTCCGCTAAAGCTCTATAAATAGGCCATTCATCTTTTGACAATAAAGTTTTACCGTCAGCAGCAAACAACTTAAAAGGTACATCATCAAACCGTTCTAACCTTTCATCCTCTGACAAACCTCTCAAGCGCATTACGACTCTACTTGAATAGATCAGCTTTCCATCAACATCACACACAACCACACCATCATCAATGGCAGCCAACACAGCCTCCATAAAATGCCCTTGCTGTGACAACTGTTTCGTTAATTGATGGTTTTTCTCTTGGTTATCTTTCAGAAACGCAATCATATTTGAGAAAGCGGTAGTCGTTTCCTCAATATCACTAAACATACTATTGGGCTTGTCTATATCAACTTGCAACTCACCATTTCTTACCGCATTAACACTTTTCTGTAGGGATAGAATCGGTCTGGACAGCGAGCGAGCAAACATCACCCCTATAATGACACTGACTAATGTAATTGCTAAAGCGAGCAATATATTGAGTTTTCGGTTTTCTTTTATCTCAGTTAAAAAATCATCCTCTGGTACATAGATACCCAGCAACCAAGGCCAATTATCCGAGAACGGTGTAAACACTGCCTGATATACCTTGTCATCATGCTCAAAACTTGTATTCATAGCCGTATTTAAAACATACCATCCCGGCTGTTTTCCTAACGACTTGACCGCTGCACGCGCTACATCACTTTTTACCTCATCTATATGTATGAGCCGTCTCACACCCGAATGAGGATCCTCTATATAAAGCTGCCCATTACGCCGATGCGCAATCACATCACCATTATTATTTAAGATTAATGCCGACGCATGCTCACTTAACTCTAGGAAGCCTAAAAAGTCGGATAGAGAAGAAAGGTCTATATCAACACCCACAACGCCGAGCACATCGCCACTTTTTGCAATAACGGGACTCGCTACTGTAATTCCAGGGGTATTCGACGTAAAAAAGAGATAAGGGTCTGTCCAAATTTGATGCTCCTCAGCAATCGCCTTCCTAAACCAAGGGCGGGTACGAGGGTCGTAAAGATCACTAGGATCTTCCTCTGCTTTTATTAAACGGTGATCATCCCCGAACCAGCGATTTGAAACTAAACGCCCTTGAGGGCCTTCCAGCACCCTCTTAATCTGGTATGCAGCCTCACCTGTAGAACGACGAACAAAATGGAAGCCACCCTCTAAATTACCATAGTAAATACCAGCGATATGGGGGTGTAAAATCAACTGATCAAAGAAATATTGCTCCATTTCATCTGGTTTTTCAGAACTAACAACCTGATGATGAGCCAGACGCCCAGTCAAGCTAACCGCTGAACGGGCAGGGGCTAAAAACTCTTCTGATCGATCAATCACTTCTCGAGAGAGATTTCTCATCAGTTGCTGGGCATGTCCGATTAGAACTTGTTCAGTGCTTAAGTATGAGGAGGCTAAAATAACGCAAACAGTGATCACTTGTAGTGCAACAATCCCTAGTGCCAATGCTTTTGATATTGATAAGCGCATCTATTCCATCATCCTTATTCTTTAATCTCTGTCATAAAACCCACAATATACTGAACAAACATTCAACAAAATCAATAAGTAAGCAGTAACTAATTGCCGCACACTATATCTTATATTTAATTTTACTCCAGCTTTAAACAAAAAAACGAGCACCTTTGAGAGCGCCCGTTATCCATCATGCAACAAAACCGTTCATTACTCTGTTACTTCAACAATTTCAAAACTGTGGGTTATCTCAACCCCACCCTTTTCCAGCATAATAGAAGCTGAGCAGTACTGTTCAGCGGACAAACTTACGGCACGCTCTACTTTTTTAGCATTGAGGCCACGTCCACTCACCACAAATTTAACATGAATCTTGGTAAATACAGAGGGAACTGTTTCAGCCCTTTCTGCCTCAATTTCAGCCACACAATCAATAACGTCTTGGCGTGTTTTCTTCAATATGCCAACAACATCATAGCTAGTACAACCACCTAACCCCAATAGAATCAATTCCATAGGGCGAGGTCCTTGCTGAAGCTCACCATCAATCATTACATCAAAACCGGAACCCGTTGTACCTTTAAAACGTACATCACCATCCCACTTAACCTTGGCGCTCATACTCATTCAGCCGCTACCTTATACAAACAATTCTTTAAGCTTTTGACCTGGGTTTTCAGCACGCATAAACGCCTCCCCCACGAGAAAAGCATGTACATTATGCTCACGCATGGCGTGTACATCGTCAATGCAATGAATACCACTTTCAGTAACGACGATTCTATCATCAGGAATAGCATCTAAAAGATCATAGGTATTATTCAACGTCACTTCAAAAGTATGCAAATTACGGTTATTGATACCAATCAATCGAGTATTTAAAGGCAATACTCTGTGCAACTCCTCTGCACCATGAACCTCAATAAGAACATCCATACCTAATTCATGCGCCAACCCATTGAGATCAGCTATCTGTTGATCGTTCAATGCAGCCGCAATCAATAAAATACAATCGGCGCCTATAGCTCTTGCTTCATAAACTTGGTATGGATCTACAATGAAATCCTTACGGATAACAGGCAATGAACACGCAGCTCTAGCTTGCATTAAATAGTCTTCACAACCATGAAAATAGTCTTTATCTGTTAAGACGGATAAACAACTCGCTCCGCCAATTTCATAAGACGCGGCAATCTCCGATGGCACGAAAGGATCACGTAACAGACCTTTAGAGGGACTATGTTTTTTAGCTTCCGCAATAACCGCTGAACGACCAGCAGCAATACTCTTTGCCATACTGTCGGCAAAACCTCGAGGATCAAAGTCAGAACCTTTTTGATCCGCAATTTTACTTTGCAAATCGCTAATGGAAACCTTAGGCTGGCGCTCCGCCACCTCTTCGACTTTACGAGCCAGAATTTTCTTTAAAACTGTTGGAGTATCAGACATCAGTTATCCCTTAAATGCTTGGCTAAAATCGGCCAATTCTTTAACTTTAGCAGCAGCACCACCATTTAAAATAGCCTGCTTAGCCATAGCAACGCCCGCTTTAAGATCTGGCGCCTGTTCCGCAACGTAGAGTGCTGCACCTGCATTAAGGGAGATCATATCAATTGCTTTCTCATTCTGACCACTAAAGGCAGATTGAATTAATGCTAAGCTTTCCGTCGAATTAGCCACTTGCAGGCCATCAAGGGATTGGATATTTAAACCTGCATCTTCCGCTGTAATTATATATTCTGAAATTCCACCATCTTTCAGCTCAGCGACAAAAGTGTCACCTGCCAAGCTAATTTCATCTAAACCTTCCGCGGCATGAACAACCATGGCGTGTACAGCACCTAAAGATTTCAACGCCTCAACCATCGGTTTACATAACGTTTTATCAAATACACCGAGCAAATAATGTTTTACGCCCGCGGGATTTGTGAGTGGCCCCACGATGTTAAACAACGTGCGCAATCCCATCTCTTTACGAGGCCCAACTGCATATTTCATCGCGGTGTGATGCTGAGGGGCAAACATAAAACCAAGTCCAATCTGCTCAATACACTGTGCAATCTGCTCGGGATTTAGCTCTAAATTAATACCTGCCGTTTCTAATAGATCAGCAGAGCCTGTATTAGAAGAAACCGAACGGTTACCGTGTTTAGCTACAGTTCCACCAGCGGCTGCCACAACAAAAGAACAGGCACTTGAAACATTAAAAAGGTTGGCACTGTCACCACCGGTTCCAACAATATCTACAGCATTGGGCATTGATATAGAAACAGGGACCATTAATTCACGCATTACATTGGCTGCGCCAATAATCTCAGCAACACTTTCGCCTTTCATTCGCAGCGCGATCAATAAACCACCAATTTGTGCATCTGTCGCATTGCCTGTCATGATCTGCTTCATCACTGACTGCATTTCTGATTCTAATAGATTCTGGCGCTCAACAGTTACAGCCAGTGCTTGTTTTATATCCATAGAAGTATCCTTAATAGCACCAGTTATTTAGTTCGTTTTAAAAAGTTAGCCAATAACTCATGACCCTGATCGGTCAAAATTGATTCTGGGTGAAATTGTACGCCTTCAATATCAAACTCTTTATGACGAACACCCATAATTTCATCCAAATAACCTTCTTCATCTTGGGTCCATGAGGTTACTTCTAAACAATCTGGCAATGTTTTTTGATCAATAACCAAGGAATGATAACGAGTCACCTCGACTGGGTTATTTAATCCTGCAAATACACCATTATCATTATGATAAACAGGTGAAGTTTTTCCATGCATCACTTGCTTAGCGCGCACTATGCTACCGCCAAACGCTTGACCAATACTTTGATGCCCTAAACAAATACCCAAAATAGGTAACTTGCCTTTAAAGTAGTTAATGGCAGCAACCGACACACCTGCTTCATTCGGTGTACAAGGACCTGGTGAGATTACAAGATGGTCGGGATTCAATGCTTCAATCTCCTCCACCGTAATTTCATCATTACGATAGACTTGGACATCTGCACCCAACTCACCGAAGTACTGCACTACGTTGTAGGTAAAAGAGTCGTAGTTATCGATCATTAGTAACATAAAATGTCCGTTCCATTCTTGATGTTTTTACCGAAAATGAGCCCTGCGCATACCGGAATAGCATAATAATATCAGGTTGTGATCCTATCATACTTTTCTAAACCCACCCCATAGACCAGCACCATAGCGACACTTAACCTTAAAGAACAAAACACTCAATAAACCTATCGAGTGTTTTGATAGAAAAGCCTTTAAACTATTTGCGAACTAGCCAAATTATCTAGGCCCCGCTCAACCATAGCCACGGCACTAAAGATAGCCCGCCCCTTATTCATTGTTTCTTTCCACTCTAGTCGTGGAACTGAATCAGCCACAATTCCAGCGCCTGCCTGAATATGCAATACATTATCTTTAATAACAGCAGTTCTGATCGCTATAGCCGTATCCATATTGCCATTCCAAGATAGATACCCTACCGCACCACCATAAACACCGCGCTTAACCGATTCCATCTCATCAATAATCTCCATAGCTCGTACTTTAGGCGCGCCACTCAACGTACCTGCAGGCAACGTTGCACGCAAAACATCCATCGCTGACACATCAGGTTTCAACCTTGCATTCACATTGGAGACTATATGCATAACATGGGAGTAACGTTCAATCACCATCTTATCGGTAAGCTCTACCGCACCGATCTCAGCAACTCGACCTACATCATTGCGCCCTAAATCGATTAACATTAGATGTTCAGCAATCTCTTTAGGATCGGCAAGCAGCTCCTTCTCCATAGCAAGATCTTCTTCCGGAGTCGCTCCCCTCTTACGCGTTCCAGCAATAGGACGCACACTTACCTGCCCATCTTCAACTCGAGCAAGAATTTCTGGTGAAGACCCCACAACATGAAAATCATCCAGATTAAGGACATACATATACGGAGACGGATTTAAACAGCGCAATGCTCGATATAGATCCAACGGCTTACTACTAAAAGGAATGGACATACGTTGGGAAATGACACACTGCATAATGTCACCATCCAAAACGTATTCTTTAATCTTATCCACAGCTTCGATAAATGCCTGCTCTCCGAAACTAGATTTAAATTCGGATTCATTGACAATTCGTTGCTGCCCAGACGACTTATCACCATACGGTGTTGCGGACCTTAGCTGGAGTACAAGCTCATCAAGGCGACTCTGCGCTTTCTCATATGCATTAGCTTCTGCAGGATCAGCATGACAAATCAGCACTAATTTCCCAGCAAGATTATCAAATACAACCAACTCATCTGAAAGCATTAAAAGAATATCAGGCGTACCTAAAACGTCCTCAGGACAACTCTCTTTTAAACGTTTTTCCACATACCGAACACAGTCATAACCAAAGTACCCAACTAGGCCACCGTTAAAGCGAGGTAAACCCTCTATTTCAGGAACGCGATAACGCGCCTGAAAACTTTCTACGAAATCGAGCGGATCATCTACTTGATGACTCTCGCTTAGTTCATTTGCCTCAAAAATAGAAACATTCTCACCGAATACCTTTAAAACCGTTCGACTAGGCAGACCAATAATAGAATAACGTCCCCACGTCTCACCGCCCTCAACAGACTCCAACAAATAGCTATAAGGCGCATTCGCTAATTTTTTGTAGGTAGAAAGAGGTGTATCTAAGTCCGCCAATACTTCACGCGTAACTGGGATACGATTAAAATTCTGTGCGGACAGTTCCGCGAACTGTTCTGGTGTCATGATAGGTCTCTCACAATGCCGATAAACTGTATTTTAAGACGTACTGAGCAGCACAATATAGAGGTAGGTACAGTAATAAAACTGGGATATGAAATCCACAACTCTGTTTGATATATAAAGTTGAGATTAAAGGATATCAAGCCTGCCTAAACTAACGTCTGCTTATGTAAAAACTTCAGACACGCCATCGCCATGACTCTCGAAGAGCAGCGAAATAAACACGTACCGTAATTTTCATTAGCATAGCTGTAGTAAGTAACATTACGTCAGGCTTAGATTTAAGTTAAAGAGAGATAAACCATATAGCAGCAACTAATTTGAATCAACCACCATCAGCAGGAAATATAACTAAATCAGTTTTTCTATACCAGCAGCTACGCGAATTATCGGCAAGGCTTACTAAATAAGCAGCCAAAAAAAACCTCGGATAACCGAGGCATAAATAAGTGCTGTGATAAGATCTAGCCTTGTTTCTAACTTAAGTCTCGAACAATAAAAACTAAAATTTCAAGCCAACAAAACAACCTACGGCCTGTGAGCACATCTATATTACCCAATCAAAAATAACAGAAAAGTCGATTTTAATACCGGAAACGATCATTTCTCACGAAACATTTCCTGCAGACACACTCACAACAGCAGATCTAATCTATCCACAATCAAATCTGGTTTAGAGAGGGATATAGCTTCGCCATGGTTATAACCATAAGGCACACATACAACAGGACAGCCGGCGGCCCTAGCTGCAAGAACATCATTAATAGAATCCCCCACCATTAATGAATTTTCAGCGACAACATCACATCGACGCATAACATCCAACAACGGTAAAGGGTCAGGTTTTTTCTTAGCTAAGCTATCGCCCCCTAATACGACACTAAAAAACCGTTCCAACCCAAATCCAGTTAACATCGAATGGGTAAAATCTATTGGCTTATTCGTCACAAGGCCTAGCTTAATATCTTGTTCCACTAACCCTTCCAAACACTCCAGAGCACCGGGATAGAGCTGACTTTGGTCCGCCGTAGCTTCACCATAAAAACGCAAAAAGAAAGCATAAGCCTGTTCAAACAAGCTTTCATCAACCACCGCAGCATGAGAAGCATCAAGCAAAGCACGTCGCACTAACGCAGCAGCACCCTTACCTACCCAACCAATCACTTTATCCACACCAGCTTCAGGCAAACCTAGAGCAAGTAGCATTTTATCAATAGCACAAGCCAGATCGGGAACACTATCAACTAGCGTCCCATCCAAATCAAACATAACAAGATCCGGATACTGCCCACCAAAAAGCTGACGCACAATCAACGACCTACCAATGCTAATTGTTCACGCATTTGCTGAATCGTTGCCGCATAATCATCCGTATTAAAGATGGCAGACCCTGCAACAAAGGTGTCAGCACCCGCTTCAGCAATCTCTCTGATGTTACCCACACCAACGCCCCCATCAACCTCTAAACGAATATCCAAACCACTTTTATCAATAATTTCACGTGCCTGACGAAGCTTATCCAGCGTTCTTGGAATAAACTTTTGCCCACCAAACCCCGGATTAACTGACATCAACAACACCATATCAACCTTGTCCAGAACATATTCCAAATGACTCAATGGTGTCGCTGGATTAAATACAAGGCCCGACTTACAGCCTGCATCTTTAATCATCTGTAGAGAACGATCCACATGCTCTGAACCTTCAGGATGAAAAGTGATATAACTCGCGCCCGCTTCAATAAAGTCACCAATAAGACGGTCAACAGGCTTTACCATCAAATGCACATCTATAGGCGCTTTAATACCGTGTTTACGTAATGCGCTACACACCATTGGCCCAATTGTAAGATTAGGTACGTAGTGATTATCCATAACATCAAAATGAACAATATCCGCCCCCGCAGTTAACACATTCTCAACCTCTTCACCTAAACGTGCGAAATCAGCAGACAATATCGAAGGAGCGATCTTAAAATCAGGCATATTTTTGATCCAAAAAGTATAGAGTTAGCCCATTTTAACGGAGCAAGCATCTTGCTGTCAGCCTACATCTTACTCATAATCAGAAATATGAAACTTATACTGCCTATTTTAGCCTCTATATTGACATTCACCTCACTCAGTTACGCCGCTGATAATGAGGATTCGACCGCTGCCCCATCAGAGACCTCAGCACCGCTATCCCCCGCGGTTCAAAAACCTCGAATTGAACCCAGCGTAGATGAAAATAGAATTCAAGAACTAGTAAAGAACACACCTGAAGAAACAGAGCTGCTGCAATTAGATACAGGCAAAGCCGACGAAAAACTTATTGGCTTTTACCGCACTGAAGGTAGCGGGATCACTCAAGGCGGCATTATTATATTTCCTGACCAGCACACCCATATGGCATGGCCAGATAACCTAAAATACCTAAGCGAAGGATTATCCGAATTTGGATGGTATACATTAGCTATCTATCTGCCGCAACCGGCAATACAACCCATACCAGAAAGAACACTACCTACACTATCAAACCTCACTCCAACAAACACCTCGACGGAAAGTGAGACCCCTGAACCAGCAAATAATGCATCTTCAACCAAAGAGACATCCTCCACCCCTACTGCAGATACGCCGAAAGAGCCCTACGAAGAGACTATTTTCCGCCTAGGCAAAACAGCTATTAGCTACATGGAAGCCCGCGATAATTTAGACCGATTCATCATTATAGGCATAGGAACCGGAGCCACTTGGGCCGCACAATACGTAAATAAATACCAAGAGGAACAAGACCTTAGGCTTCTAATGGTTGACGCTAAGTCTCCGACAGATAACTCGTTACCCAATCTCTCCAACATACTTCCAGAGATCAAAGATACAATTATTGACCTGCATCACAGCTCACCCAGATCATCCGCGACAAACCTAACACAAAACGCCCCGAACAGCCGATTACGGCTAGCTCGCCATAATAAAATGGATAATTTCCATCAGAGCAGAATGCCTGCCATGACTGATAATTGGAAACGAAATAGCTCTTGGCTGCTAAAACATGTACGCGGCACAATAAACACTTATGTAATAAAAGCTGAAGAAGCTGAGCGCGCCATAAAACTCAATAACAAAATACCCAGCAACGAACAAGCTCCTGGGCAATAATTCCTTTAAGCCTCAATCAACATAACAAGAGATCAGGTGTTACGAATCACGTGCATTTTTAATCCGTTCATAAGCTGCCTGAATCTCTTGGCATTTTTCTTTAGCTATCTCAATCATCTCTTCAGGCAAGCCCTTAGAAACTAGCTTATCTGGGTGATGCTGACTCATATGACGGCGATAAGCCTTCTTCACTTCCGCATCACTTGCATCACTACGAACACCCAAAACCGCGTAAGCATCTTCAAGCATCACACCACTATCGACACCATCATGCCCATGACGATAGAAATCACGTTCTGCTTTAACCCGTGATATTACTTCTTCTACGGAATCAACACCAAAATCCAACAACTGACACACAGCATCAATTACCTTAAGCTCAGCTTCACTCACTTCGCCATCAGCCATAGCAGCTTGCAGCTGAATCTCTACGAACATGAGTTTTACGGTGGGCCTAGATCTCAGCATAATAGATAGAGGCTTAAGGACTTTACTTAAATCGAACTCAGGATCTTTCCCTTCTGAAAAGAAAGACATCGCCTGCAATTTACGAGACTCATCCAAACGCATCTGAACCATTACATTTCGTGCGTACTGAATTTCATCTTCAGTCACTCGACCATCTGCCTTCGCTATCCTCCCCATTACGATAAAGGTTGCTTTAAAAAAAGCCTCCTGAGGGTTCACTGCAGCCGCTGCACCTTTAAGGGCTCGACCAACCAAAAAGCCTACAAAACCGCCAAAAACTATCCCCCACAGTCCGCCGGTAAACAAACCAACCGTCGCCCCCAACAGGATTGACGTAGAATACTTTTTAAAGACTGAGCCCAGCTCTGCGCCTTTTTGCTGTGGATCAAAGGCCATCTATTTTTGCTCCTTTACTAAATCATCTATCTGCCGCAAACGCTCAGGCGTGCCAATATCGGCCCAAAAACCGTCATATACAGCCCCATAAACCTTGCCTTTAGCAATAGCTTCACGCAAAAGCGGCCCTAACGCAGCAGCTTCCCCCTCCACCAAATCAGCAAACATCTCTAGGGGTAAGACACTAACACCACTAAAAGTATACTTCTCCCCACGATCCGCATATAGCCGACCATTATTCAAACAAAAATCTCCTTCTGGATTATGAGGCGGATTAGGCACAAGCACCAAATAAGGCGATTTATCAACCCACTTATTAAGAGAAGAGTAAGGAAAATCCGTAAAAACATCACCATTAACTAAGATAAATGAGGTTTCACCTTCAGACACAAGCAGAGGTAATGCCTTTCTAATCCCCCCCGCAGTTTCTAATGGGTCCACTTCTCGAGAGAAGACAATATTAGCACCAAACCGTCTGCCATCACCTAGATAAGCTTCGATCTGATCACCTAACCATGCGTGGTTAACGACAATATCACTAAACCCTGCCGCGACTAAACGCCGGACATGGTATTCAATCAAAGGGACGCCAGCTATTTCCAAAAGAGGCTTTGGGGTTGTCAGTGTGAGCGGTCTCATCCGCTTCCCTATGCCAGCAGCCAAAATCATTGCTTTCATTCAACAACCCAATCATTCAAGACATCAGCATCAAAATACTGACTTTGCTGCATACGTGGCACCACTTTCTGCACCAACCACCCTGCAATAGGCTTCAACTCTTCCGTTTTTGCAGCTACCGCAATCAAGTAATTCATAGTACGAGGAATATCAGCTAAATAACCTGATTTTCCATCACGGATATTTAATCGCGCAAAAATCCCAATGGCTTTCAAATGACGCTGAGCACCCATAAGATCAAACCAGCGAACAAAATGAGTCGGATCCGGCATGATCTGCCCGTTCTCAATCAAACTTAGGCGATACTGTTCTACCCAACGATACACCTGATCATCAGGCCAACTGATATAGCAATCACGTAATATAGAGGCAAGATCATAAGTCACCGGCCCCTCAACCGCATCTTGAAAATCAATCACACCCGGTGCTTTGCCCTCCCGGTACATTAAGTTCCTTGAATGAAAATCTCTATGCACAAACACTAATGGCTGCTCTAGCGCAGAATCAATCACATAATTAAATAGAAACCTAAGCATCTGCTGCTCATCGGCATCTAATTTAATCTCTAAAAGCTTCTGTAAAAACCACTCTCGAAACAACTCTACTTCTCTATCCAAAAGGGCGCGGTCATAAAGAGGAAGTACCGCTGGCTTACAGCTTTGTATAATCAATAAACTTTCTAATGCATCAGCATAAAGCGGCTCAACAGAAGACTTATTTAATTTACTTAAATAAAGATCATCACCAAAATCTTCCAGCAGCATAAAGCCCTGCTGTAAATCATATTTATGCACATGCGGCACTGAAACGGCTATCTTTTCTAACTCAGCAGCTATAGCAACAAAAGGCTGACTATCTTCTTTTTCCGGCGGCGCATCAACAGCGATCCAGCTCGCCCCATTAGATTTTGCTCGAAAATAACGTCGAAAACTCGCATCTCCAGAGACCGGCAGTAGCTGCCAATCACTAATATCAAACAGATTAAACGCCAATAGCTCGCGCTCCAACCATTGTTTCAACTGCGTATATCTCTGATCCATTAAACTGTTTCGCCCTATATCTTAAGCTTATTTTTCACCTATTATTACACTCCAACCCCTTAAATGGGTACAACATCACTCGCCATAAGCATAAAGAACTGAACAATCCACATAAAAAACAAGCGAATGCTACACTCGCCGCGGAGAATGATTTATCATTCTCCGCTTTATACTTTGTTTAACAGAGGTTCGGGCAATTACCGGATTCTCCGGAAACTGCTGAAACGGATTTAGTTAATAGATGCCCTTCGCCAAACGTTCAACATATACGCTAACACTTGCTATCAGTGCAGCATTACTTTCTAGCTATGCCGCTGCGGAAGCGACGACTCCAGACCAAGAGATGGCTTGGAGCTGTAACATGACAAATGATGGCGAATGGGATTGCTCCGCTAACGAGGAAACCGTCAACACTGTTGAAAAAACAGAGCCGGTACAAAGCAGATCTGAAACAACATCAAATACAGTTCAAGACACCAGCAACGCAGCCAATTCTGTTGACATCCAACCGGCACCAGCAGCCATTGCCGCCCCTATTACAACAGTCCGTTCTGAACAACCTCAACAAACAAGCTCGCAGAACAAGACGAACGAACCAATTACAAAACCACCTGCTGTTGCAGTCAAGCCAACATCAAATGGCGTTTGGGATTGCGTAGCGAACCAAGCAGGTGAGTGGGTATGTAATGGAGAAGAAGGAAGCGCTCAAGCGATCGCATCCCAACCTGCAAAGAAAAACACCCAACCGACCCCAGTACAAACCGCACCAGCAGCAGTAAATACACAACCAATAACAACGGCTGAAGTTATCGGCAATGAGTGGCAATGCAGTACATCCGCCAGTGGCGATTGGGATTGTAGCAAAGTAAATATCCACGCTCTTTCAGTCCCTAGCGGACACACAAATAAAGGCCCATCAACTCCGGCTTACATTACAGAAAACCCATACTCACACTTAGATTGGGCCTATTACAGAAACCCTGTTGGGCAACAGTGTGCAGGACGTTATCTAGAACCAGAATATCCAATCACTGGTGATGAAAAACTTGATAATCCACCGTTATATTTTGAAGCTGACAAATCCTCTACAATTATTGGTGGACTAAGCCAACTATCAGGCGGCGTTCAAATGCGACAGGGCCAGCGACGCTTAAATTCAAGTAACGCTGAACTCGATCAAGTAACCAATAAGGCCCGCTTTGATGGCAACGTACAATATAGAGAGCCAGGCTTACTACTACTCAGCGACAATGCTCAAGTTGATACAGTCACTTCTGAAGCTATTTTCAGTAATACTCACTATGTTATGCATGAAGAAGGCTTAAGAGGTAGCGCAGATCGGATCATCCGTTTAGAAGATGAACGCTTGCGTATGGAAAATGGCGATTATACTTACTGCCCCCCTTACAGCGAAGCTTGGCAACTCCATGCAGATAGCATAGTTATTAACAAAAAAGAGGGGTACGGTGAAGCGGAGGATGCTGTACTACGTATCGCTGGTGTCCCAATACTTTACACTCCCTACTTTACCTTCCCTATTGATGATCGTCGCAAATCAGGTTTCTTATCGCCCAGTCTAGGCTATAGCGGCGACAGTGGTTTCGATATTTCTGTACCTTATTATTTCAACATTGCACCAAATCTAGATGACACATTAACGACTAGACTAATAACCGATCGCGGGCTTATGCTAGAAAATGAGCTTCGATATATGAATGATTGGTCCAAAAACACTCTCAATACCGCTTATATAAATAATGATAAAGTGCTAGACGACAATCGCTGGCTACTGGGTATAGAGCACACTGGGCACTTTGCTGATAACTGGCACACAAATGTAGATTACACCGCAGTCAGTGATAACGATTACTTCGATGATCTAGATACCAATTTAGAAATATCTCGCCAGAATCATTTAGATAAGCGAGCCGATCTCTCTTATATTAAAGAAAACTGGCAATTTAGAGCCAGAGTGCATGACTACCAAACAATTGACAACAGCAGTGATGCACCTTATAAACGCCTGCCTCAGTTAAGACTAACCGGCGTTGAAAGCTTCGGCACAGGCGGGGAATTTAAGTACTTAACTGAATACACCCAGTTTGATCGTAATTTAACGGGGCTCACTGGAAGTGATCGAATAATAGGTGAGCGACGATTTATACAACCTACTTTAAGTTATAGATGGCAAAACCCTTGGGGATACTTAAAACCTCAACTAGGGCTTTGGAGTTCTTCATATTCATTGGAAAATCAAGTTTCAGGATATGACTCAGACCCAAGTATTAACGTTCCGATCCTCAGCATCGATAGCGGAATATATTTTGAACGCGCTATGTCAAATGGCGGTACACAAACCTTAGAACCACGGCTTTTTGCTTTATATGTACCCGAAGAAGATCAAGACAGCATACCCAATTTCGACACGTCTGAACTCACATTTGATTACAGCTCACTGTTCCGCACCAATCGTTTCAGTGGTTTAGATAGAATCGGTGATGCCGAACAACTGTCGCTGGGCATTAGCACTAGGATTTACACAGAAAGTGGCTTTGAACAAGCAAGTTTTAGTATAGGCCAGGCTTACTATTTTGCTGACAGAAAAATCCAACTCGATAGCACCGATCCCGATGAAACAAGTGGTCAAAGCGATATAGCGACACAAGCCGCCTGGAACTTATCACCCAATTTCCGAGTCAGCTTAGATACCATTTTAGATAACAGCGATTACAAAGTTTCTGAATCTAATGCTAGATTACGTTACAACAGCGACACCAATCATCGATTCAACTTTAGTTATCGCTTCAAAGATACAACAAGGGAACAAACTGATTTATCATTCATCTGGCCGCTTGCCAATAACTGGACGGGTATGGGACGTTGGTTATATGACATCCAAGACAGCGACAGTCTTGAAACAGCCCTGGGAGTCGAGTATGAAAGCTGCTGCTGGAAAGTTAGCTTTGCAGGGCGCCGCTGGCTTGATGACACAGATGAATTTGATACAGGCATTTTCCTTAAATTTACCCTTAAAGGACTCGGCTCATTCGGAAGCGGCGATAGCAGCTTCATGGATGACATAATCGGCTATGAAGAGCGTGAAGAGCAAAATGAAGACTAAGCTCAGAAAAATATTTTCAATCGCAGCATTAACTCTGCTAATTCCCACTCACTCTGCACTTGCGGACGCAGTTCCGCTCGACCGAGTAGCCGCCGTGGTTAATGACGGCATTGTTATGCAAAGCGAGCTTGATCAACGCGTTGCGATAACTCGTGAACAGCTATCCGCCCGTAACACAAAGTTACCTCCCGATAATATCTTCCGCAAGCAGGTTCTAGATCGCTTAATATTGGAAAGCATCCAAAAACAGCTTGCTCTACAGCAAGGGATTCGTATCTCTGATAGCCAGCTCAACAACACCTTAAACGGCATCGCCTCACAAAACGGCTTATCATTAGAGCAGTTCCGCGAAGCATTGATCGCCGAAGGACGGAACTACGCCCAAGTCAGAGAGCAAATTCGTGGCGAATTACTGCTTAACAGTGTCCAGCAAAATATGGTCAACCGACGTATTCGCGTATCAGAACAAGAACTCGACAACTTTTTGAAATCCGAAACAGGCCAAAGCCAGCTGTCTGCAGAATATTCCTTAGGGCATATCTTAATTGCTACTCCCTCTCAAGCATCACCAGAGATGATTCAACGAGCAGAAAGAATTGCTAAAGATATTCACACTAAACTCGAAAATGGAGAGGACTTCTCCAAGCTCGCGGTGGAATTTTCCAACGCACCTAACGCACTTAATGGTGGCGACCTAGGCTGGAGAAAGGCAGCAGAATTACCTGAAACTTTAGGGAATGCAGCGCGCCAACTTTCCCCCTCAGAATTCAGCAAACCTATACGCTCATCAAGCGGCTTCCATATCATTCTAATGAAGGATAAACGCGGCGGTTCAGTGCAATTAGTAGAGCAACGCCTTGTAAGCCACATATTACTTAAACCGAGTGAAATTAGAACGTCCGCCCAGGCACAACAACAAATAATGGATATCAAAAAACGAATCGATAACGGCGAATCATTTTCGTCATTAGCAAAAGAGTTTAGTGATGATCCCGCTAGCGGTTCAGAAGGCGGATCTCTCGGCTGGACTCAAGATGGACAAATGGTCCCTGAATTTGAAGAGGTGATGAACAATACACCTACAGGGCAAGTATCAGCACCTTTTGAATCACGCTTTGGCTGGCATATCCTAACCGTCCTAGATAAACGCACCCAAGATCTAGGCGATGAGATGCAAGAAAACCGTGCACGAGCCGTTATCCAAAAACGTAAGTTCAATGAAGAACTAACTAATTGGTTACGCGAGATACGTTCACAAGCTTATGTAGACATCAAGGAGTAATCAGCTTGGGGACGAACCGCCTTGTCATTACACCAGGTGAACCTTCGGGAATTGGCCCTGACCTGTGCATTCAAATTGCACAGTTAGGGCACATTGATGAGTTAGTTGTCATTGCTGACCCAGAACTTCTTCGTCAACGGGCGAAGCAATTGCAACTTCCGCTCAACATTGAGCAATTCGACCCCGCTCAACCCGCATCACCAACACCAGCCAGAACATTAAAAGTAATTCCCGTTCCACTGAAAGCAGACGCTATCCCCGGAAAGCTCAATACCGCAAATGCGGAATATGTTTTAGCTACATTATCCCTAGCAGCTAACGGCTGCTTAGATGGCACTTTCTCCGCACTCATTACAGCACCCGTTCATAAAGGTGTGATCAATGACGCCGGCATTCCCTTTAGCGGCCACACAGAATTTCTCGAAGCATTAACAAAGACAAAAAAAGTAGTCATGATGTTAGCAACCGAAGGGCTACGTGTTGCTTTAGCCACCACCCATTTACCACTTCGAGAAATAGCCGATGCGATCACACCCGCCTTACTGACCGAAGTGATTGAAGTCCTCAATCAAGATCTAAAATCCAGTTTTGGAATTAAGTCACCTAAAATATTGGTCACAGGCCTCAATCCCCATGCAGGCGAAGGCGGTCATTTAGGTATGGAAGAGATTGAAGTTATAGAACCTACTCTGGAAAAATTAAAAGCAAAAGGGATTAATCTAATTGGCCCCCTCCCCGCCGATACTTTATTTACAGAGAAATACCTACAAACCGCTGATGCCGTATTGGCTATGTACCACGATCAAGGCCTACCCGTGCTAAAATACAAAGGCTTCGGCAAAGCAGTAAATATTACCTTAGGCATGCCCATTATCCGTACATCGGTCGATCATGGTACAGCACTTGATTTAGCAGGCACGGGAACTGCAGATCCAGGAAGCCTATTAACAGCAATAGATTATGCTGGCGAAATGTCTCGCCATCGCAGCCAACTCGCGAACTAATTCATGAGCAAAAAACCAGTAGCACATAAAGCCCGAAAACGTTTTGGGCAAAACTTTCTGCATGATCACGGGGTTATTCGCCGTATTATTCGTGCAATATCGCCTCATGAATCAGACCAAATGGTTGAAATTGGGCCAGGGTTAGGTGCCTTAACTGAAGAGCTGCTATCTGAAGCAGGTGAGCTCGATGCAGTAGAGCTCGATAGAGACCTCCCCCCTATTTTACGCACTAAGTTTTTTATGTACGGGGACAAATTCCGCATTCATGAAGCGGATGCAATGAAATTTGATTTTTCACAACTCCGCAAAGGCGAAAAACGTCTACGTATAGTTGGAAATCTACCTTATAACATATCAACCCAATTAATCTTCCACCTACTCAGCCATTCAGACAATGTAGAAGATATGCATTTTATGCTGCAAAAAGAGGTGGTTGATAGAATGGCCGCCGGACCTGGTGAAAACAACTACGGCAGGCTAGGTATCATGGCGCAATATTACTGCAATGTAGAATCACTATTTAAAGTACCGCCAGGTGCTTTTAACCCTGCACCAAAAGTAGACTCAGCGATTATAAGGTTAACGCCTTACCATGATTTACCTTATGTCGCAGAAGATGTAGAACAATTCAAAACAGTCGTTAGAACCGCGTTTAACATGCGCCGTAAAACATTACGTAACAATCTAAAACCTCTGCTTAGTGCTGAAGCACTCGAGAGCATTGGAATTGATCCAACACTACGTCCAGAACGATTATCAGTTGCTGATTTTGTCACCATAAGCAACTACCTTACTCAACACAAAGGCAAAGAAAAAATTAATGGATAATATGTCGCTTGGGGATAAAATAATTATAGATGTCAACACTGCCTATCTGGATAAGCAATCTGATCCCGATAGTAAGCGTTATGTGTTTTCTTACAAAATTACAATTACCAATCACAACCCTATTCCAGTACAGCTTTTAAATAGACATTGGTTAATTACCGATGGAAATCAACATATTCAAGAGGTCCAAGGGGAAGGTGTTGTGGGTGAACAGCCTATTATAGAACCCGACTCGAGCTACACTTATACCAGTGGCGCAGTACTCACCACCAGCGTCGGAAGTATGCAAGGACATTATGAAATGAGCACCGATGAAGGCGAACTGTTTAAGGCAGCCATCACCCCATTTACTTTAGCCAGTCCAAACGCATTACACTAATTAATAAGAACAGAGTCGCATCCTATGGCTACATATGTAGTTGGTGATATTCAAGGCTGTTATGAGGAGCTAATGCTTCTCTTACAACAAATTGAATTTTCCGAAAATGACCAACTATGGATAGCTGGCGACTTAGTTAATCGCGGTCCTCATTCACTCGAAACCTTACGATTCATTAAGTCCCTGGGACCTCGCGCTACCTGCGTTCTCGGTAATCATGACCTACACCTACTTGCTGTATATTTTGGCGCAACCCATCATAAACGTAGCGATACCTTAACCCCAATTCTTCAAGCGCCCGATAAACACGAGCTACTCTCATGGTTACGTAAGCAAAAACTTATGGTTTACGACAGAGACCAAAAAGTAGCTATGGTACATGCGGGCATTCCGCCATGCTGGAGCATTCAAAAAGCACAAAAACGTGCAAAAGAGGTCGAAAAGGTACTCAATAGCACCCTAGCCGGCGAATTCTTTAATCATATGTATGGTAATCAACCCGATATCTGGTCCTCGCACCACCAAGGCTGGAATCGTTTAAGACTTATTACTAATTACCTAACACGCATGCGTTTTTGCACACCTGAAGGCAAGCTAGACTTTTCAGCTAAGGGCGATTTAGCCTCACAACCTCAAAACCATAAACCATGGTTTCAATTTCCGCGTAAAGATCCAAATGAGCAAGATATACGTATTCTTTTTGGTCACTGGGCTGCATTAGAAGGGGAGGCAAAAGCTGAGAATGTCTTTGCCTTAGATACAGGGTGCGTATGGGGAGGCGAGTTAACGGCATTACGCTTGGACGATCTACAATTATTTCACACACCCGCTATTACACCCAGATTACAGCCCTTATAACCAGCATATATACAAGGATAATTTGATGAGCCAATTTAAATGTATAGATTCAACACAAGCTGCCGCCTTAATCCAAGAGGGTGCTGCCGTCGTTGATATACGCGACCCACAAAGCTACTCCCAAGGCCATATATCTGGATCAGTTAGTCTAAGCAATGAGAATATGCATCAATTCATGCATGATGCTGATATGGAAAAACCCTTGTTAGTTTGCTGCTATCACGGCATTAGCAGTCAATCTGCTGCACAATTCCTTATCGAACAAGGTTTTGATGAGGTTTATAGCATCAATGGTGGTTATGAAGCTTGGCGCATCGAACAACCCAGTCTATGCGAGAATGCATAATGGACATATACCTAGTCGGTGGTGCAGTAAGAGATCAGCTTTTAGGCTATCCCGCATTTGATAAGGACTGGGTCGTTGTCGGCGCTACGGCAGAAGAGATGATATCTCAGGGCTATCAGCCTGTAGGCCAAGATTTTCCTGTCTTTATCCACCCAACAACAGGCGAAGAATACGCACTCGCTAGAACAGAAAGAAAATCAGGCAAAGGCTATACCGGCTTTAATTATCACGCAGACCCTTCTGTCACATTAGAAGAGGATCTACTCAGGCGAGATTTAACAATTAATGCAATGGCATTAGGCCCAGATAAGCAACTGATTGACCCCTACAATGGCCAAGACGATCTACAAAAAAAGTTACTACGCCATGTATCACCTGCATTTTCAGAAGATCCATTAAGAGTACTACGTGTAGCCCGCTTTGCCGCTCGATATGCCCATCTAGGCTTTAGTGTCGCAGATGAAACAATGGCGCTAATGCAGCAACTTTCTTTAACTGATGAATTAGAACATTTAACCGCGGAACGAGTATGGAAAGAGTTCGAACGCGCCTTAACCGAACAATCCCCTGAAGTATTTTTACAAGTTCTACACCTATGCAATGCGATTCCTAAAGTACTTCCGGAGTTAACTAAGGCATTGGACGAACAAACATTTATCGATGACTTCATCAGCATTCGTAATAAAGCGGACAGCTCTATTACTCGCTTTGCATGCTTACTTTCATTAACGACTCAAGTTGATATAAATCACCTGTGCACTCGATTACGCACCCCAAACGATTACAAAGAGCTCGCATTACAGTGCAGCCAACATCACAAGCAACTTGCTCATTTTGATAAGCTAGCAGGAAAAGAAAAACTAGAAATCATTCTTCAATTAGATTTAATACGCAGACCACAGCGTCTACCCCAATTACGACGCTGTCTAGATGCCATACACAACACAGTAAGCCTCGATACACTCGGCCCGATATTAGACCAGATAGCTCAAATCCAACCAAAGCAACTTATGGCCGAAGGTTTAACGGGAGCAAACTTAGGAGAAGCGATCAACAACCGTCGCTTATCTATCTGCCAACAATTCAATCAGGATGCATAATGAACAGGGTAGCCTTAATTACAGGAGCAGCAAAAAGAGTTGGTGCCATTATCGCCGCACACCTTCATGCCCAAGGCTATTCAATTCTAATTCACTACAACTCATCTCTTAGCGAAGCAGAGTCTCTTGCAAACAAACTAAATAATATCCGTCCCGATAGCGCGGACATACGTCAAGCTGACCTAAATATAATGCACGAGGTAGAGCAATTAGCAGATAGCAGTCTTAATAAATGGGGACGTATTGATCTACTAATTAACAACGCCTCAGCCTTCTATCCCACACCTCTGAGCACCAGCACGCAAGAGCAGTGGGACAATCTAGTAAATTCCAATTTACGCGCCCCCTACTTTCTCAGTGCCGCATTAAGCCAAACCCTTCGTCAAAACAACGGCTGCATTATCAATATGATTGATATACACGCACAACGAGGGCTACCAGGTCATCCTATTTACTCAATTGCTAAAGCAGGACTAGAGATGATGACTAAAAGCCTTGCCAAGGAGCTGGGGCCAGAAGTTCGCGTTAACGGCGTATCACCCGGAGCTATTTTATGGCCCGATGCAGGCTTATCTCAAGCGCAACAAACAGCTATTTTAGATAAAACATTACTAGGAAAAACAGGTGATGCAGAAGATTTAGCAGAAGCCGTCTACTTTTTAGCCAACGCAGACTATATTACCGGCCAAATACTCGCAGTAGACGGTGGAAAATCACTTTATAGCCATTAATTCTGAGTTCAAGTACGACAAGGAAGCTGATGCCCTGCCCACTCAAACTCGACCGTCCAAAGCTTTTGCTGGTTTTGAGAAGATCCCCACAACTCAGCATAGGTCATATCTAATTCTGGGTGTTTTATATCTGGCGCAATCTCTGCTAACGGCTGCAACACAAATGCATTTTTTGTCACTTCGTCTCTCGGTAACTGAACACCCGAAAACACTCCGACACATTGATCATAAGTTAAAATATCAATATCCAACGTACGTCCACTAAACTTCGGACCTTTTCGGCAGCGCCCATTATCATCTTCAATACGCTTCAATCGCTTAGATAATTCAGAAACAGAGAGTTCTGTTTCAAATTCAGCGACAAGATTAAGAAAATTATCGCCTTCAAAACCAACCGCCTCACTTTCATAAACAGAGGAGATCAGCAATGATCCAAAATGCTGTTGAAGCGCATCCAGCGCCGAACGGGTGTAACGCTCTCTATCAGTATTACTACCAACACTCACAAAAACCTGAGCCATTAAAACCGCTCTCCACGCTCAATAATTACACCTACATCAGCAGCTTTGGGTACAGCCCCCGGCTTACCTAAGCGCAAACGCAACCATTTTACAGAAAATTCATTGATCACAATTTCTGCAATTTGCTCTGCCATAGTTTCAACCAGCAAAAATTCACTTTGCTCAATAAACTCAATCAAACGGTCAGAAACCGATTTATAGTTAAGCGTATTCTCTACATCCTCAGTATTCGCCGCTTGACGGATATCCGTACCCATCTCCAAATCGAGATTAACTCGCTGACGAATTTCGCGCTCCCAGTCATAAATACCTATAACTGTTTCCACTTCTAACTCTCGAATGTACACTAAATCCATAACTCTACTCTTGGACTGATAATGACCGATACTGGCTTAATCACCATTGGACTAGTTTTTTTAGCTTATCTTTGGGGCTCTATCCCCACAGCCGTACTTGTTTGTCACGCATTAAATATTCCCGACCCCCGAAAACAGGGTTCAGGAAACCCTGGAACAACCAATGTACTCCGTATAGGCTCACGTAAAGGAGCACTCGCCACTCTTGCAGGCGACGTAGGCAAGGGCATCTTAGCACTTTTACCTTGTTCCATTTTACAACTACCTAGCACTGAACAATCATTATGTGCGCTAGCCGCTATAATAGGGCATCTCTTCCCTTTATTTTCTTCATTTCGGGGCGGAAAAGGCATAGCCACAGCGCTTGGGGTATGCGTCAGCCTGTTTTGGCCAATCGCCATACTGCAAACATTTGTGTGGTGCCTCATTTTCGCTCTAAGCCGAACAGCCTCAATGGGGTCAATTGCTACTGTCCTAGTCACCCCTATACTCGTCTGGCTGGCTGCACCAGCCTACCTTAACGTGATATTAGTGATCTCAGCCTTACTTTTACTCAGTCACCGTACAAATATAAGAAACTTACTACAAGGTAAAGAGCCTCGTTTTTAGGTGCAAGCCAAGATCCTAACTATAACGCAGCAAGAGTATCTAACGGCCAACGAGGTTTAGTAATTATTTCCAAGCCACTCTGCTGTCCAGCCATTAACCTCTGGCAGCCTGCATAAGCGATCATCGCGCCATTATCAGTACAAAACTCAGGACGCGCATAAAACAATTTAGCTCGTTCCTTCTGAACCATCTCTTCCAAACGTTCACGCAATCGCTGATTAGCACTAACCCCACCAGCAATAATCAGCTGTTTAAAGCCCGTATGCTGTAATGCACGCTTACACTTAATTGCCAAAGTATCAACAACAGCTTCCTCAAACGCGGCCGCAATATCACAGATCGTTTGATCATCAATGCGCCCATTTTTATCACGATGATCATTACTCGTATTCAACGTATACGTTTTAAGCCCTGAAAAACTCATATCCATACCGGGGCGATCAACCATGGGTCGGGGAAAACGAAAACGCGTGCGGTCACCCTGCAGGGCATATTTGGCAACCAACGGACCACCAGGATAATCAAGTCCAAGCATTTTAGCTGCCTTATCAAACGCCTCACCAGCAGCATCATCTAAAGATTCACCAAGCAGCGAGTATTGACCTATACCATCCACTTGAACTAGCTGGGTATGGCCTCCTGACACAAGTAAAGCAACAAAAGGGAAAGATGGCGGCGTGTCTTCAAGCATAGGCGCCAAAAGGTGCCCTTCCATATGGTGTACGCCTATAGCAGGAATACCCCAAGCCAACGCCAAAGCTCGACCCGTTGAAGCGCCTACCATTAACGCACCAATAAGACCGGGCCCAGACGTATACGCAAGTGCATCAACATCGCCTTTTTTTAGGCCCGCTTTTTGAAACACTTCATCAAGTAGAGGTAACAGCTTACGCACATGATCACGTGACGCCAATTCAGGCACCACTCCGCCATATTCAGCATGCATTTTTACTTGGCTATATAAGACATCTCCCAACAACCCCTGCTCACTGTCATAAATAGCAACACCCGTTTCATCACAAGATGTTTCAATTCCCAATACACGCATTCTTACCCACCTACCTTACATACTCATCAGAGGTTTGCGCGCATTATACCCTTGCCCTTCAATACCTGCACATAAAATAGCGAACCCTAGCATTAACTGCTTTACTTAACTTAGCGAAAGGAATAGAATTTTGCGCCTTGCCGTAAAACCGTCTGTTTTATGGCAAGTTTTATTATATTTAACTCAACAATTATAGGGTTTGTTAAAACATGCCAGCTGTAAAAGTTAAAGAAAACGAGCCATTTGATGTAGCTCTACGTCGCTTCAAACGTTCTTGCGAAAAAGCAGGTGTATTAGCTGAAGTTCGTCGTCGTGAATTCTACGAGAAGCCAACATCTGTACGTAAACGTAAAGCAGCAGCAGCTGTTAAACGTCACGCTAAAAAAGTATCTCGCGAAAACGCACGTCGCGTACGCTTGTACTAATACACGAGATATACATTAGATCCCATTCAGGTAATTAGAGGTGAGTCATGTCAGAGCTTAAGCAGCAAATCACTACCGAGATGAAAGCTGCAATGCGTGCCAAAGATAAGGAACGCTTAAGCACTATTCGCATGATGTTAGCCGAACTCAAACGCATCGAAATTGATGAGCGCATTGAGCTGGATGATACACGAGTACTTACGGTGCTAGACAAAATGTCTAAACAGCGCCGCGACTCTATCTCGCAATTTGAAGAAGCGGCACGCATGGATCTTGCAGATGCTGAGCGACGGGAGTTGGAGGTGATTAAAACTTTCCTGCCGCAACCGCTTACCGAAGAAGAAGTAGCAGCTATTGTAAAAAAAGCTGCGGAAGAATCTGGCGCACAATCCATGCAAGACATGGGAAAAGTCATGGGGCTAATCAAGCCTCAGGTACAAGGCCGCGCCGATATGGGTATAATTTCCAAGCTCGTCAAATCGCAATTATCCAGCTAAACTGCCGCTGAATATATTCAGCAGCTGATAATATGGCCGGACGCATCCCACAAAGCTTTATTGATGACCTTTTAGCACGCGTCAACATCATTGACGTGCTAGATGGACGTGTCCAAAAGCTAAAACGAGCAGGTAAAAACTACTCTGGACTTTGTCCGTTCCATAAGGAAAAAACCCCCTCATTTTCTGCCAACCAAGAAAAACAATTTTATTACTGTTTTGGCTGTGGTGCAGGCGGCAACGCCCTTGGGTTTCTTATGGATTACGAGAACATTAGTTTTCCAGAAGCGGTTGAAGAACTCGCCAAAAGCGCCGGAATGGAAGTCCCCCGCGACGACTCTCCTCACCAACGCGAAAAAGATCAGCAACTCAAAACGCTCTACGAACTCCTAGAAGCCGCGACAACTTACTATGAAAATCAGCTTCGAACTAACGACACTCGCATAGATGCCGTGAATTACCTCAAATCTCGCGGACTGAGCGGACAAGCGGCCAAAGCCTTTTCTATCGGCTTCGCACCTTCCGGTTGGGATAATCTACTTACCCACCTAACCGGTGGCGATTTAGAGAAAGCAAAGCGGCTAGAAGAAGCAGGCATGCTTATTCACAATGAGGAGAGAGATAGCCGCTACGATCGATTCCGTAATCGCATCATGTTCCCGATTAGAGATCAACGTGGAAGAACAATCGGTTTTGGTGGACGCGTACTCGGAGATGATAAACCTAAATACCTTAACTCACCCGAGACACCAACCTTCCATAAAAGCCGAGAGCTTTACGGTCTTTATGAAGCTCGAAAACATAACAGCAAACTAGATAGACTGATCATTGTTGAAGGTTACATGGATGTTGTCGGCTTAGCACAATATGGGATCCACTATGCCGTAGCGACTCTAGGCACAGCAACAACGGATCAACACCTAGAGCGACTCTTTAAAATTGTCCCCGAAATCATCTTTTGCTTTGATGGGGATAACGCAGGACGTGAAGCAGCAGTACGTGCACTTAAAACAACCATGCCCGTGATCGAAGATGGCAAAGAAGCCCGCTTCCTCTTTTTACCTGAAGGTGAAGACCCTGATAGCTTAGTTAGACAGGAAGGTGAAGCTGCATTTAGCGAGAGGCTCTCGAAAGCACAACCTTTGTCGGAATTTTTCTTTAAAAGCTACTCAGAAAATGCTGATTTAGATAGCATGGATGGGCGCGCTCGATTTAGCACAGAAGTATTACCAACCATAAACTCAATGCGACCTAGTCTACTGCAACAGATGATGCTGGATCGAATATGCGAGTTGACCAACCTATCCCTCGAACAATTACAAACCACCGTCAACTTCCATGAAGCCATCACACCCAGCACCCCTCAAATAAGCCCGTCAGTTCAGACTGAAAGCACATACAGTGAATATGATTATCAGCCAAACGATCATGTACACTACTCCGATAGCGAAAGACATGATTACGATACAGTAAACACTTACTCACCCTACAGCAGGGACAAATTCAGCAGTAATAACGTTAAAAAAGGCTCAAGGCCCTATCAGCAACGCCCCAGCAACACCGAGCTCTCATTTGCAGCGAAGCTAATCGCCCTACTACTGCATTATCCTCAGTTAGCCACCGCCCACAAATTTCCTGAAGGGTTAAAGCTATCTAAAGAGCAAGATATCAAGCTACTTATTCAGCTCATTGATTACTACTCATCCAACCCAAACGCTACACTTGGACAGCTAGCAGTTGACTGGCGAGAAGATGAAAAGCTATCACAAACGATCATCAACCTTTACGAAATATCAACATCTCTAGAAATACATTCAGAAACCGATGCTCGCCTATACCTCAAAGACTCTCAACACGGGCTGGAATTAAAAGCACTTGAACTTGAGATCTCAGCTATTCAGAAAAAGCATCAACTCAACAAGGACGAAAAAATAGCACTTGCACAGAAACTGCAAAAACTCCACCAACTTAAAGATATCGCAAAAGATTAACTCTATCGCACTTGAAAAATCCTCCCACCGACACCATATAAGTTAACGAATTACAGGATTTTTACAGCAAGTCGCTGAATATAGTCTATTTTTAACAGGTAATTCTATAAAACAAGCATGGCCTTTTTCCTAGCAAATTAGGTACTTCATCGTTATAATGGCCTGCTCAAATTTTCATCCATTTTTTTCAAGTCACAGGGTCCTATGTCCGATACTTCTCAGCAACAGCAGTCTCGCCTCAAGGAATTGATCGCGCGTGGTAAGGAACAAGGCTACCTTACCTACTCTGAAGTCAATGACCATCTACCCCAGGACATTGCCGATCCGGATCAAGTAGAAGATATCATCCGCATGATTAATGACATGGGTATTTCCGTGTCAGAAGAAGCTCCGGATGCTGAAACACTTCTCATGACCGAAGGCGATTCCGCCGAAGTAGAAGCCGATGAAGAAGCAGTAGCAGCATTAGCTGCCGTTGAATCAGACGCCGGCCGAACGACAGACCCCGTTCGTATGTATATGCGCGAAATGGGCACCGTTGAGCTACTGACCCGAGAAGGTGAAATAAGCATTGCAAAACGCATAGAGGAAGGCCTACGCGAAGTCATGTCTGCTGTAGCATGCTTCCCTGGCACCGTTGATGCAATTATCGAAGCCTATGACTTAACTATTGCCGAAGAAGGTCGTCTAAGCGATATATTCAGTGGTTACATCGACGCTGATGATGACGATGTTATTCCGCCTCCTGGCCCTGTTGCATCCAGCGAAGACGATGACGACGATGAGGAAGAGAAAGAAAAAGGCCCAGATCCAGAAGAAGCTGCACGTCGCTTTGGCTTGGTTCGCGAACACCTTATCGCCTTAAAAGATGTCGTAGAAAAACATGGCCGCGGCACTAAAGAATACCGCAAAGCACAAGACGCATTAGGTGAAGTCTTTTCACCTATCAAGTTATCACCTCGATACTATGAAGCCCTTGTTGATAGAGTACGCTCCACAATAGAAAATGTACGCCGACAAGAACGCATCATTATGCGCATCTGTACACAGCGCGCAAAAATGCCGCGCAAAACTTTTATTAAAGAATTCCCAGGTAACGAGACGAATCCTGAATGGTTCACCTCTGTTATTGAATCATCAAATGACTATGCACGCGCAATCAAAACAAACTTGATTGAACTTAAACGCGCGCAACGCAAACTGATTCAAACTGAAAACGAAACAGGCATCAGCTTAACTGAGATCAAAGAGATCAACCGCGCAATGTCAATTGGCGAAGCACGTGCACGCCGCGCGAAAAAAGAGATGGTTGAAGCTAACCTTCGTCTTGTGATCTCTATCGCTAAAAAATACACCAACCGTGGCTTACAGTTCTTGGATCTCATTCAAGAAGGTAACATCGGCCTTATGAAAGCAGTTGATAAATTTGAATATCGCCGCGGTTATAAGTTCTCGACTTATGCTACTTGGTGGATTCGTCAGGCGATTACGCGATCAATTGCCGACCAAGCGCGCACTATTCGTATTCCAGTTCATATGATCGAAACGATCAACAAGCTGAACCGCATATCCCGCCAGATGCTACAAGAGATGGGTCGTGAAGCGACACCGGAAGAGCTAGCTGAACGCATGGAAATGCCTGAAGATAAAGTACGCAAAGTATTAAAAATCGCCAAAGAACCGATCTCAATGGAAACACCAATCGGTGACGATGAAGATTCAAGCCTAGGCGATTTCATTGAAGATATCACCATCTCTTCACCTGTAGACTCCGCAACTGGCGAAGGCCTACGCGAAGCAACACGTGAAGTACTAGCAGGGCTGACAGTGCGCGAATCTAAAGTACTGCGTATGCGTTTCGGCATTGAGATGAATACCGATCACACCCTAGAAGAGGTTGGTAAACAGTTTGATGTAACCCGCGAACGCATTCGTCAGATCGAAGCAAAAGCACTACGTAAGCTTCGTCACCCAAGCCGATCAGAACATCTACGCGGCTTTATAGACGACTAGTAAATTCTTTTAAATCAAACTATTGCGCCAATGATTCTGACTAGGTATTATTGGCGCCCTCTCCTTTTAGGAGAACCTCAAACCAAATGATATTAACTCAGTTTTGATAAATATCGTATTGGTTTCGCAAGAGAATTCTTGCATCTGAGGGCCTATAGCTCAGTTGGTTAGAGCGCTCGACTCATAATCGATCGGTCGCAGGTTCGAGTCCTGCTAGGCCCACCACTTTATTCAATTAAATCAATTAGTTATAGCCTAAGTAGCGATCAAAAACAACTCAACTGAGTTCTGATTAATCTACTTATCTATTCAGAACTTCCCCTTTTTCATTTAGATACATAACCAGTACCTAACAGTTAATACAGCTCCCCTAGATATAAAAAAATGTTCTTTTTCCATCCGCTTAATCGCCGAAAAAGGATCTCATCAGAAAACAACTTGGCTTAGCGACCCATCCAATGGATCAGTTAATAAACATCTTCACGGTAGCGCCCCTGAGCTTTCAGTGTCGCCACATCGATCCCCAGCGGGGCGATTACCTTGTCCAGTGCCGCCGCTACGCTACTCGCCATGTTGCGACCGCCACATATTAAAAGCTGCGCCCCCTCCTCGATCAATTGACGTAGCACCACCTCATCTTCAGTAATCTTATTCTGCACATATGCGCCTTGGTTGATGCGGGAGAAAACCGGATTTAATTTAGTTAACCGCTGATCTTTTAGGTAGCGCTTTAGTTCGGTCTCATAGAGAAAATCAGACTGTGGAGAGCGACCGCCCCAATAAAGGTGTATCGGGTGATGTGCTTTATTGTTGCGGATAAAACCCACTAACGGCCCAATGCCGGTGCCCGCGCCGATCAGTATTATCGGTGCTTTGCCCGATGCTGGACGAAAGCTCGGATTAAGCTTAATGAAAGCCTTAATGGTGTCACCAACGGATAATCCATGAAGAAAATCTGAGCATAAACCGTCTGGATGATGACGAACGCAGATCTCGAGCACGCCATTCTTCGATGCGGATGCTAACGAATAAAACCTCGGCACACTGCTGCCTGGGGCTAAGATACCCACAAGATCACCCGCATCAAAATGCGGTAAACCGGTGCGTCTCAGTAAACGATTTAACAGACCGTTATTACGCTCTACCGATGACTTGAAGCGTAATACCGCCGTTGGTGCTTGCACCGCTGCACCGTAATCGACGCGTTCGACAAGCGTTAACGTCGTGCTAGCGGGATGAACCGGGACATGCTCGAGTGTTAATTCCCTGTTGATGACGCTACCCACTGCATGGCCCCAGCGGGCAAACTCCTGTGGCGATTGTCGATGAATAGTGTCGAGTGGTAGTAGTTGCGGCCAGCCCTTGGTGATGAGCGCGGCCTCAACCTCTTTGGCAAACTGGCAGAACTCAGGGAACTGTCGATCACCAAAACCTAATACGGCAACAGGAACATCGGGTGTCTTCGACATTTTCGCCAGTCGTGTCAGAAAATGATTCGCCGATGCCGGTGCGTCACCATCCCCATAGGTGGCGGTCAGCATAAACATCCGTTTTGCCTGTGGATAATGATGGCCAACCTGATTCATGGATGCGGTGTGAACCTGAAATCCTAAGCGATGAAGGGCGTCATGCAGGGTTTTGGCAAAGCCCCACGTACTGTTACTTTCACTGCCAACCAGAATGATGGTATCGGCAACGCGAGCAGCACTATTATGATTAATGGTTGTGGCGGATTGTTTACGCTTCCACCAGATCTGGATACCGGTCCATGCCATCAATGGCACAGTGAGCGCACTCAAGCCAAGCAATAGGCCAAGCCACCATAGCCCTTTGCCGGTGTGTAACATGTAGATAAACTCATAGAGTTTTTGTGGGTTACCGTAAGCTTGATAAGAGAGCAGCTGACCGGTTGCTTGATCAACAAAGCCGCTTCCTTGGTCGGTGGTAATTGAGTAAACGCCCATTGGGTCGTTTGGATAGGGATAAACCAGCTCTCTGAACTCGGTAATCGGGATCGCTTTTAATGCCGATAGGGTATCAATGGGGGCAGGCACACCGCCATCGACATGGGTTGGAAAATCGGGCTCAGCCGATGAGTAGTCGGGTATCAACTCAAAAGTCATGGCTGACATATACAGGCCGGTAGAAGCTGATAATATCAGGCCCAGTACCGCCACTCGACCGACCTCGGTATGTAGTCGTTGCTTAAAGGGCCCTTGGATCGGTCGAAACATATGGCGCCAACCGCCGAGGCGATTGATCAACATGAAGGCACCGGAAAAGGTTAACAGCAGCATAAAGAAAGCCGCAACCCCAGCCACCACTCGTCCAGGAGTCCCCAACAGATAAGAACGGTGCAGGTTTTTTATCCACACCATAATGGGTGAGCTGGAATAGGCGCCAATCGTTGCCCCGTTAGCGGGTTGATTAGGTCCGCTCCTGTTTGGTCGCCGTCAGTAAAGTAAACAATAATACTGCCTGACGGATGTCGTTGTATTTGCTCAGTGCCAGGGTAGCGAGTGATAAGCTTACCCGCTAGCTCCGCCACGCTGATTGATGATGTGCCCGCTATTTTAGCCTGTGAGCGCTCTAAAATCGGATCAAGCGAAAGCACAGCACCGGAGATGGTGAGCAGCACAACGAACAGTGTTGCTATTAAGCCGGACAGGGAGTGAAACTGACGTAACATGACGGGGTTCCTAGGCAGTCATTTAAAACGAGTAGGTGAACGTTTTGATATAACCGCGGCCATTATTGGGTTTATCGACCCCTTCACTAGTTAATGGCACGACAACATCATTACGGTTGTCTCGCATATCTTCGACAGCGGTATCAACGTGGAGCTGAAATCCTGCATCAATATAGGTGTCGGGCAGATCAAGGGTGACCGTTAATGTCTTACCCTCTGTAACGCTGGCACCGGACAGTCCATCGTATTCACTTTTACGTTGACCACTTCCTCGCGCCCAGCCGCTCAAGTGTTTGTAATATTTTGATTTTTTCCCTGCCACCCATAGGGTCTTTTGATACTGACCTTCGGCATTGGTTAAATAGATGGCTAGATAAGCACCATCACCGCCATAGTTTTTTAGCTGAGTGGTCAAGGTGACATCACGTGCATAGGATTGCGAGGATAGTAAAGTTGCAGCCATCAAACACAGGGTTGTTGCTAAACGTTTCATGGTTTTATCTCCCTTATTCGATTGTGACTTTTGGTTTGTTTGTTGGCGTGTTACTACCGGAGTTTAAGTCGCTAGTTGATGATGGTTGGGCTTGGTTACCTAAGTTCAGGTAGTCGGATGCGTCATCTGAATCATCAAATTTTATTTCAAGTTCGATAATCCTTAGTGAAGCGGGTGAGAATTTCGCTTCAACTCGATGACCTTTGCGATCTCGTCCTTTGAGCTCATAACAGCCATCGTCCACTTTGATCCGTTTTACCTCCCATCCATTGTCTAGCATCATCTGACGAAGACGCTCTTTAGGTTGCCAATCAACGGTTGGATCGGTGCAATCATCGCTGGCTAGCGCGGCACCACTGATCAAACAGGTGCTTAAAAAGGCAGTAATTAGTGTATTTTTCATGTTGTACCTCCTAATGACTTCATTGTTTATCCTAAACCTCTTTCCTGACATTCAGCTGAAGGCGGTCAGTGTTATAGGTTTAGCGCAGTTCAAATGCTTCCTGTCGGAACGACAGAGACCCTTGTAAATTTTCCCGTAGCTCTTTTTCTAAGGTATTGGCCCAGCTTGAGGGACCACAAAACCAAACCTCCATCGCTTTTGCCTTAGGGTGTTGTGTGAGGAGTTGCTCAGCCGTGAGTGTGTGGCCCTGACTGCTGTCATGTATCTGCAGCTGGATGCCGCTTAAACCGTTACAGGCTGCCTTTAGTCGCTTAACAAAAGGATCTGTCGCGCCATCATGGGTGGAATAATGCAGTTCAGCTTCGACAGAGTCTTCCCGCTGATCTTGCAGTGCTTCAAGCCATGCTAAGAAAGGGGTGACACCAATCCCGCCGGCGATCCAAATTTGTGCCGCATTCTGTTTTCGCTGTTTGAAGTTAAATTCTCCATAAGGTCCCTCAACGGTAACGGTGTGGCCGATTGTTAACCGATAACCCAACTGCCGCGTATAGTCGCCTAACCCTTTAATGTGAAAGGTGATCTGACCATTACCATGATCCGCACTGGCAATGGTAAAAGGGTGGGCACCCTCGCTAGGCTCAAAGGTCACAAACGCAAACTGGCCGGCACGGTGACCTTTCCATGGGCGCTCCAACTGACACTTCACTTCGGTGATACCCATGGCTGAAGTTGCGATGGAAGTGATGGTGCCCTGCACCTGCCGTGATTTCCCTATCAGCCCTTTGATCGATAAGAGGCTAGCGAAACTTCCGCCTGCGAGTAATAATCCCATCAGCCATCCAATGGGTTGTTGCCACCAAACCAAAGGCGCTAGCCAGACCGCGTGAAAAACGAGTGCTAGATAAATAAACGGCATAGCACGGTGTACAGAGTGCCAGAGGTTGTAAGGAAAGCGTTTCCACAGCGTCAGTATTAGCATGGCAAACACCAGATAAACGCCCCATTCGCCAATCCCTTCTGCCGCCTCCCTCATCATATGGATAAAACCTGAAAAGTCTTGCTCAGGCAAACGTCCAGCTCGGCCAAAGAGCGCTTTAACGAGATCATCACCCATCTCAATTAACCAGTGAGATAGGGCAAAAACAACCGCTAAAATACCGGCCCATTTATGCAGGCGATAAATTTGATCGAGACCATTAAAGGATGTTTCTAACCAAGCTGGACGAGTAGCCAGCATCATAGTCACTGACATGAATGCGATGGATAACAAGTGACTATGGTTCCCAGTCAAGTATTTAGACCATTTTTTCATCCCAGTATGTTCCGTTTTTCACCATCGTA